>CAZYKI010000085.1:0-2686 GCA_964648035.1 uncultured Candidatus Puniceispirillum sp.
GCTCGGGTGAAATTGACATCCTGTCACGCAACACCACCTGGACCATGACCCGTGATACCCAGCTTGGTCTGAACTTTGCTGGTGTTAACTATTACGACGGTCAGGGCATGATGGTCCCAACGTCACTTGGCGTGAAATCGGCCAAGGAACTGGATGGTGCCAATATCTGCACCAACACCGGTACCACCACCGAACTGAACATCACCGACTATTTCCGTGCCAATAAGATGAGCTTCAAGCTGGTCGCCTTTGAAAAGGCTGATGAGGTTGTGGCCGCTTATGATGCGGGTCGCTGCGACGTTTACACCACCGACCGGTCAGGTCTGGCCGCCCAGCGCACCAAGTTGACCAACCCTGATGCGCATGTGGTTCTGCCTGAAATCATTTCAAAAGAGCCGCTTGGCCCGGTTGTCCGTCAGGGTGATGACCAGTGGTTCAACATTGTCCGCTGGACATTGAATGCAATGATCAATGCCGAAGAACTTGGCGTGACCTCGAAAAATGTTAACGGCAAGAAATATGCAACAGGTCTTGCACCATCAGTTGCCCGTTTGATTGGCAAAGAAGGCAAGTTTGGTGAAGAGTTGGGTCTGTCAAACGACTGGGCTTATAATGTGATCTCGCAAGTCGGTAACTATGCCGAAAGCTATGAAGCCAATGTTGGGCCAAACACCCCGCTGAAGCTTGATCGCGGCGTTAACGCGTTGTGGAGCCAGGGCGGTATCCTGTATGCCGCGCCAATCCGCTAAGCGCGATTAAATATAAAAGCCGTCCAGCACGATATGATTGATCGGGCTGGGCGGCTTTCTTTCACGGTTTTGGTGGTAAGGCTTTGCATTGACTGGCCATATTAGACGGCTTTTGGCCCGACGCTGTTTGGCCCGACGCTGTAACGTAGCATTCCCGTTGTAAAACAAGGCGATACCGATGGCAGGTAAGACCCGGACAGTGACGACATTTTTGAACGACTCGCAGTATCGGGGCATTTTGTTCCAGATCCTGCTTGCAGTCGGGCTGGTGCTATTCGGCAAATGGTTGATGGACAACACGCTGCAGAATCTGGCCAATCAGGGTAAATCGCTTGGCTTTGACTTTCTGACCAGCACCGCCGGTTTCCAGATTATTCCCACGCTGGGGACATGGCTTTTTGACTATGAAGTTGGGGTATCAACCTATCTCGACGTTTATTTTATTGGCATCGTCAATACGTTTGTGGTGGCTATCCTTGGTATTGTCGCGGCGACTGTTCTTGGATTTACCATCGGCATTATGCGTCTGTCGGACAATCTGGTGTTCCGCGGTTTTGCAACGATCTATATCGAGTTATTGCGCAATATCCCGCTGCTGTTGCAGCTGTTTTTCTGGTATTTTGCGGTGTTGCGGGCGATGCCCGGCAAACGCGACCGGATCGAATTGATTGACGGGGTGATCGGGCTGAATATCACCGGTCTCTATCTGCCGGCACCGATGGCTGATGCTGATTTTATCTATAGTGTTTTTGCCGTGCTGGTCGCGCTTGGCATCACCCTTGCGGTGCGGCGCTACGCGATCAAGCGGCAGGCCAATACTGGTCAGGCACTGCCGATGTTCTGGATCGGGCTTGGCATTATGACCATCTTGCCGATGATTGTGTTTTACGCCAGCGGCAGCCCCCTTGAGTGGAGCTTGCCAGAATTCAAAGACACCGGGCCGAAATTGCGGCAAGGCTATCAGGACGGGGCTGGCATGCTGCTGGTGCCGGAAATGTTGTCGGTGTGGCTGGCATTATCACTCTATACCGCGGCCTTTATCGCCGAGATCGTGCGCGCCGGTATTCTCGCGGTTAATAGAGGGCAGACCGAGGCCAGCTATGCGCTTGGCCTTCGCCCAAATATCACCTTGCGGCTGGTGATCATTCCTCAGGCGATGCGGGTCATCATCCCGCCGCTGACATCACAATATCTGAATCTGACCAAAAACTCGTCATTGGCAGTGGCCATTGCCTATCCTGAATTGGTGTCGGTATTTGCCGGCACAGCGCTTAATCAGGTGGGCAAGGAAATCGAAATGATTTTCATGATGATGATGGTTTACCTGACCTTTTCGTTGCTGACCGCAGCCTTTATGAATTGGTTCAATAGCCGGGTAAAGCTGGTGGAGCGGTAAATGACAAAAGAAACGCAAAGACAGTCTGAAGCAGGCGTGCCGGTGGCGTTTGTGCGGCGTGAAGACGCGCCGTTGTTGCCGCCACCCCCATCGCAGGCCGGACTTGTCGGATGGCTATACAAGAATATTTTTGCCAGCATGTCCGATTTTGGTTCAATCGGCGCGGCGGTCAAGTCGGTGCTGATGGCTGGCCTCACCGTTATTCTGCTCTATTTTCTGGCGACGCAATTTTACGGCCTGTTGGATTTTGCATTATTTTCGGCGGTGTGGTCTGACCCGGATGGGTTGAAGCGCGAAGCCTGCTGGACCGTTGATCAAGGCGGGGCATTGCCGGCCGGCTGGCATGCGGCGTGCTGGCCCTATATTGCGGCGAAGGCCAAATTCATTTTTTATGGCGCCTATCCTGCAGACCAATTATGGCGGGTCAATCTTGCCTATGTGGTTGGCGCGGTGATGCTGGTCTGGGTGCTGATCGAACGGCTTCCCTACCGCAAGCCTGTCGGTTTGTTGTTGCTGACCGCCTATCCGGTGTTGGCCACTG
>CAZYKI010000085.1:2786-7041 GCA_964648035.1 uncultured Candidatus Puniceispirillum sp.
TACCGCAAGCCTGTCGGTTTGTTGTTGCTGACCGCCTATCCGGTGTTGGCCACTGTGTTGCTGACCGGTGGCGGGTTTGGCCTGTCGGCGACCACGGTCGGCATCTATACGATTTTGGGTCTGGCGGCGATTACCTTTGGCCGGCTTGGTAAGCTGGGCCGGATCACCGGTCCGCTGGCCGATTTGGCGCAAATTGCGGGTGTTGCCGGCTGGGTCTTGATCTTCTTGGCGGCGATCTTGGTCTTGGTTGGTGTCGATTTCAATTTACCGGCGGTTGATACGCGTGATTGGGGCGGGTTGCTGATCACCCTGGTGGTCGCAATCACGGGCATTGTTGCGTCACTGCCGCTTGGTATTGTGCTGGCGCTTGGGCGGCGCTCGGAGATGCCGGTCGCCCGCTTTTTGTCGACGGTATTTATCGAATTCTGGCGCGGTGTGCCGCTGATCACGGTGTTGTTCATGGCGTCGGTCATGTTGCCCCTGTTCATGCCTGAAGGGGTCAATTTTGATATGTTGTTGCGTGCCCTGATTGGGGTGACGTTGTTTTCGGCCGCCTATATGGCCGAGGTGGTGCGCGGCGGGTTACAGGCGATCGACAAAGGACAATATGAAGGCGCCGATGCGGTGGGCCTGTCTTATTGGCAATCGATGCGGCTGGTGATTTTGCCGCAAGCCCTGACCCATGTGATACCGGGGATCGTCAATACCTTTATCGGCTTGTTCAAGGATACCGCGCTGGTCAGCATTGTCGGGATTTTCGATTTGCTTGGCGCGGCACAATCGACGCTGGCTGATCCGGCCTGGTCGACCCCGGTTCAGGGGATCACCGGTTATCTGGTGGTGGGCATGCTGTTCTTCATCTTCTGTTTCGGCATGTCTCGTTATTCAATGTATATGGAACGCAAACTCAGCCGCGGCCACAAACGCTAGGCATCGGCACCAAGGAGCGCAAAATGGCACAAGCACAACAAAAGATGGATCGCCAAACGGGCGACGCCACCGTGGTGTCGATGACCGGTGTGAATAAATGGTTTGGCCAATTCCATGTGTTGCGCGATATCAACCTGACCGTGCAAAAGGGCGAACGCATCGTGATTTGTGGGCCATCCGGTTCAGGCAAATCAACCTTGATCCGTTGCTTGAACCGGCTTGAACGCCATCAGGATGGCGAGATTCGGGTGCATGGCATCGAGCTGAACAATGATGTGAAAAATATCGAAGAAATTCGGCGTGAAGTGGGCATGGTATTCCAGCACTTCAATTTGTTTCCGCATTTGTCGATCTTGGAAAACTGCATGCTGGCGCCGGTCTGGGTACGCAAAATGCCAAAGGCCGAGGCCGAAGAGATTGCGATGCATTTTCTTGACCGGGTAAAAATTCCCGAGCAGGCCCATAAATATCCGGGCCAATTGTCTGGCGGTCAGCAGCAGCGTGTGGCGATTGCGCGGGCGCTGTGCATGCAGCCACAATTGATGCTGTTTGACGAGCCGACCTCGGCGCTTGACCCGGAAATGATCAAAGAAGTGCTGGATACAATGGTCGAATTGGCCGAAAGCGGCATGACCATGCTGTGCGTCACCCATGAAATGGGATTTGCCCGCAAGGTCGCGAACCGGGTCATCTTTATGGATGAAGGCCAGATTGTCGAACAGAATGAACCGGAAGCCTTCTTTAATAACCCGCAATCCGACCGGACCAAATTGTTCCTTAGCCAAATTCTTGGGCATTAGGCCGCCCGCGCGCCCATACGCCCCGTACCGGACGGATAGGTCAGGGTTTCTGGCTGGCCGCGGTGCGGCGTATTTTGATTTGCGATAAAAACAAACCGCCCAAGATGACGCCAAGCGCCAACAGGAAATGGCCGGGCAGCGCCTCGCCCAAGATCACGGCGCCGAAAATCACCGCCCAGACAGGCACCTGATAATTGACCAGCGACAGAAACGGTGGTCCGGCCCGCCGGATCAGCACGGTCAGCAAAATGGTTGCAATCGCGGTCGGGAAAATGGCCAGATAGGCAAGGCCGGCCATCGCTGTGACCGGCGCTTGATGGGGAAGGCCATCGGTGACAAGGGCGACCGGCACCAGCATCGCCCCGCCAAGCAACAGTCCGGCCGCCGCATAGGACAGGGTGCTGACCGGTGGGCAAAGCCGGGTGATAATACTGCCAATTGCATAGCAGCAGCTGGCCACCACACAGGCGATTTGGGCCCACTGCATAACGCCGCCGGCGGGCCCGCGCGGCGCGGTCTGGCTGAATAGCTCATCCCCCCCGACAAGCAATACAACGCCGCCAAACCCAAACAAGAAGCCAATGGTTTTTACCCGGTTCATGGTCTCGCCGGGTACCAGAAAATGGCTGAGGGGCAAAACCAGCAACGGCACCACCGCCATGGTAATGCCGGCAAAGCCCGATGTAACCGTCTGCTGCCCCCATGACAAAAGGCTGAACGGCAAGGCGTTGGTAAATAACCCCATACCAAAGCAATGAAGCCAGATCCGTCGTTCAACCGGTGTGGTAAACCCGGGCAAGCCGTCACCAAAAGCAAGCGCGCATGATACCAAAATCAGCGCCGCAACAGATACCCGGCCAGCGGCAATGGTCACCGGTCCAAAGCCGGTCAAGGCTAGTTCAACGCCCAAAAAACTGGCGCCCCAAATGAGTCCCAGCGTGGCAAGGATAGCCCAATTCATAAGGGCGCCGTCACGATTCACCGGGGCGCCGTCACGGCGGTGCAGTTGCGATGTTGTCATGCCGCCACGCTAGCGTTTTGACAGGGTGTGGTCAAAATAAATGCGGTCAAAATAAATGATTGTGATGTTCGCCCTCAAAAGGACTGGTGCTTTTCAAATCGCAACTTATGATAGAGAGGAACTGTGAAAGGTGGTCAATCATGCGGCGCGTGATTATTGCGATAACCGGAGCATCCGGGGTCATTTACGGGATCAGGGCGCTCGAATTGTTGCGCGCGGTCGATGATGTGGAAACCCATGCGATTATCACCCCATCAGCTTACCGGACCGCCTTGGCCGAGGTCGACTATAGCCCTGACGCGATGCGCGCCCTAGCTGATCACCTTTATAATCACAAGGATATTGGCGCGGCGATTTCGTCCGGGTCATTCCATACCAACGGCATGTTAGTGGCGCCTTGTTCGATCAAGACATTGAGCGCGATTGCCAATTGTTTCAATGAAGAATTGACCGCCCGCGCCGCCGATGTGTGTTTGAAAGAGCGGCGGCGGGTGGTGTTGATGTTGCGTGAAACGCCATTTCATGCCGGTCATATCCGGCTGATGGATCAAGCCACCCAAAGCGGGGCGATTATCATGCCGCCGGTACCCGGCTTTTATGCGCGGCCGCAAACACTCGATGATATCATCAACCAGTCGGTTGGGCGGGCATTAGACCTGCTGGATATTCAATTGCCGGTGGTCAAAAGATGGACCGGCAGCGGCGTCGATTAAGCCCGCACCGCGATCATTGAATCGGCAATCAGGGCGATCGACTGATTGTCTGCCGCGCTAAGCGGTTGTTCGTGCCCCGCCGCCACAACCATAGTCAGCACGGATAACAGCTGGTCACGCCCTGCCGGACCATCGGTGCTGGCCAGCCCGTCAATGGCGTCCTGCATCAGGTCGATTTGAATTTTTTCGGCCGCCAGTTCGGCGGACTTTATCTTGTCACGAAGCGATTCGGTCGCGATGGTGGGGGCAGGGCGCGGCCCGGTTTTCAACTGTCGCCGGATGACCCGTAGCGCGGTGACGATCTGCTGTTGCCATGCACCGGCACGATGATGAAGCGTGTCATAGGCGGCCCGATCAAACCGGCGCGCCGTGCAGGCGGCAAAGCCGGCCGCCAGCAATAATGGCACATCAACCGCGCACTGGTCTTGAAGATGAAGACAGGCAGGCGGTACGCCGTCGCACCGATACACAGCCACGGCAAAATCCCATAAATTATAAGGCGGTGGGGTGGCGGTAGGGGTCATGGCACAGCCTAGCGATATAGCGTGATCACGGCCCAGACCAGATAGAGCAGGGCAAGACCGGTAATGATAAGATGCAATTTGCTAATCCGCACATCGCCGCCAAGGCCACCGCCCTTGGCAGGGCTGGACGGATCCTTGCGCTGGCGGCCAGGTGCATCTGGCTGGCCGCTGATCCGAGCTTTGATCCGCAGGAACAGCGCATAGCCAATCACACCAACAATGGCAAAGATAATCAGCTTGCCGATCATATAGTCCCCTATGGTTGCC
>CAZYKI010000086.1:0-6941 GCA_964648035.1 uncultured Candidatus Puniceispirillum sp.
GTGAAATGCACCCCATATTCAAGGGCGGCATCGCACAACCATTGCTGGACATAGGCGGCAAAGCTGGTCCGGCATAGCAGCCAGAATCGGTCATCACTATGGGCGATAATGGTTACGCCAGCATGGGCCAACGCGGTCTGGGCGGCATGACCGGCGGTAAAGATGCTGTGATGCAGGTCAAGGCTGCAGCCTTTGGCCAATGTCTGGCGGATTGCCGGTCCGCGCAATTCCAAGGCACATATCGCATCACTGACATCAGTGGCCACGGCTTTTGAAGTCCCGATCAGACTGTCCAGCCGCTGTTTGAGTTCGGTCTCGGCCCCTGCTTCACACAGCAGCAGATATTCATCCGGACCAAGCCAGACAAGATGGCGGTCGCCCGCTGAAACAAACTGATTGGCCGCCGGCAATGAGGCACAGCCCGTGACCGTGGTAGCCGGTCCGTGAAGCGCGCTGCCGCCCCGCAAATTGATCTTGCCGGCATGCGCCAATTCACGCAACGTGATGCCATAATCCCCACCCGCTGGATTGGGATGGGCAAGGCTGGGCCGGTCGGCCAATGCCGGTTCGCCGGGCAGCAACGGGCGCGGGTCAGCAGAACTAGCCATTGATACGCTCTCCTTCCGGATCAAAAAATACCGTGTCGGTAACTGTGGCCTCAAGAACACGTCCGTCAAGCAACGGGAAATATACCGTTTGTCCTTTACGGGCCTGTCCGCCTTTTAGCAGGCCCATGGCGATGGATCGGCCAAGATTGGGTGAAAAATAGGATGACGTTACCTGTCCCAACATATCCATCGGCGGTGGCTGGGTGGGATCAAGAACCGCATGGGCCCCCTCCGGGATGACCGTTTCCGGGTCTTTGCACAACAGGCCAACCAGTTGTTTGCGATCCTCATACCCCATTGATTTGCGTGCGAGGGCGCGCTTGCCAATAAAGTCGGGTTTGTTTTTGGCGATAATCCAGTCCATGCCAAGATCAAGCGGCGTGACCGACCCGTCGGTTTCCTGCCCGACAATGATAAAGCCTTTTTCGGCGCGAAGCACATGCATCGCCTCGGTGCCATAAGGGGTCAGGCCGTGGGCGGCCCCATGTTTCATCAGCAAGCGCCACAAGGCCAGCCCATGTCGGGCCGCCACATTGATTTCGTAGGACAGCTCACCGGTAAAGGAAATCCGGAAGATTCGCACCGGTAGGCCGCCAATATGCGCATCCTGCATCGACATGAACGGAAAGCTGGCGGGTGACAGGTCAATATCAATGCCGGCATCTTGTAAGATTTGTGCCGCCTTCGGGCCGGACAAGGTGGCGACCGCCCATTGTTCGGTAACCGAGGTCAGGGTGACATCAAGCTCTGGCCATTCGGTTTGCAGCCATTCCTCAAGCCAATCCAGCACAGCGGCAGCCCCACCGGTGGTTGTGGTCATATGAAAATGATTGTCGCCAAGCCGCGTTGTGACCCCATCATCCATTACCATGCCGTCATCTTTCAGCATCAGGCCATAGCGGCACCGGCCGATACCGAGTTTTTGCCAGCTGTTGGTATAGATCCGGTTCAAAAATTCGGCAGCATCACGGCCCCGAATGTCAATCTTGCCCAATGTTGACGCATCAAGCAGGCCGGCGGTGGTCCGGGCGGCCTTGACCTCGCGGTTGACCGCCTGTTGCATGGTTTCACCCGCTTGCGGGTAATACCAGGCCCGCATCCATTGGCCGACATGTTCAAATGTTGCGCCAGCCGCCTGATGCCATGCGTCCATCCGTGTCCGGCGGACCGGGTCGAACAGGGCGCCGATATCGCGTCCGGCAATGGCCCCGATATTCGCCGGGCTGTAGGGCATGCGGAACGTCGTTGTGCCAACTGCAGGTATATCGTGACCAAGCGCATCGGCAAGAATCGCCAGCGCATTGATGTTTGATGTTTTGCCCTGATCGGTTCCCATGCCGGTGGTTGTGTAGCGTTTCAGATGCTCGACCGACTGATAGCCTTCGCGCGCCGCCATACCAATATCAGTGGCCGTTACATCATTTTGGAAATCGACAAACGCCTTTGGTCCTTTGCCGGCTGCGTGGCCGTTGGGCAGTTTCCATGCGGCCAGTGGTTGCCATGATTGTTTGGTGATCACGACTGCCGGGGTATCGGCCATGCTTGAGCTATGGCCGGTCAGACCTGCCGCCTGATGGCCGGCACGAACGGCCTCACGCAACGCTGCGGCCAAATCAAAACTACCATTCCCAGCACCGATATTCGTGCTTGGCTCATGGGTGGTTGATGGTTTGAAGCACAGCTTTTTATCATCCCATTGCAATTTGCCACGGGCCTGCGAATGCAGGTGAACGGCTGGTGAAAAACCGCCTGACATCGCGACAAGGTCGCAATCGCGATAGATGATATCACCGGTTATCGCGGTGGCATCGGCATTCACCGGGGCTATTTCGACCCGGCCAACACGCAAATTGCCAACCGCATTGATCACCGCATGACCTGGCAGAATCTCAATACCGGCGGCGGTTGCGGCGGTGATCAACGGGCCTTTGGCGGTGGCGCGTAAATCGGCGATGATGACATGCGCGCCGGCATCATGCAGGGCAAGGGCGGTGCGGTACGCATCATCATTATTGGTCACGATCACAGCGCGCTGACCTGGCACCACCGCATAGCGATTGATATAGGTGCGGACCGCGCCTGACAGCATCACGCCGGGCAGGTCATTGCCGGCAAAGACCAGCGGCCGTTCATGCGCGCCCTGTGCCAAGATAACCTGCTTGGCGCGGACTTTCCACAGCCGCTGGCGTGGCAGGTGCGCTGGCCGGCTTGGCATATGGTCGGTCACCCGCTCGGTAAGGGTCAGGAAATTATGATCCATATAGCCGAAAACAGTGGTCCGCGGCAGTAATGTCACATGCGGCATTTGTGCCAGCTTGCCGATCATCATAGATACCCAATCGCTGGCTGGTATGGCGTCAATCTCGACACCGGCCTCGCCAAGCAACCAGCCGCCAAATTCATTCTGTTCATCGGCCAGAATGACCCGGGCGCCGCTTTCGGCAGCGGTGACAGCGGCCATAATGCCGGCCACCCCGCCGCCAGCCACCAGCACGTCACAATGGGCATGGGTGCGTTCATATCGGTCGGGGTCATTATGGTCGTCGGCGGCCTTGCCAAGTCCGGCGGCATGCCGGATCACATGTTCATAGGTCATCCACAAGGATGCCGGCCACATAAAGGTCTTGTAATAAAACCCGGCTGGAAAAAAGCGGGACAGCACAGAATTCACCGCGCCAATATCGAATTTCAACGATGGTATCCGATTCTGGCTTTCGGCATAAAGCCCGTCAAATAGTTCAATCTGGGTCGCGCGTAAATTCGGTTCGGCATGCGCCCCCCGGCCAAGCCGGACAAGCGCGTTGGGCTCGTCAACACCAGCGGTCATAATGCCGCGCGGACGATGATATTTGAACGACCGGCCGACAAGATGCACATCATTGGCCAGCAAGGCGGCGGCAAGCGTGTCGCCGGCATGCCCCTGATAGCTGCGCCCGTCAAAGGTGAAGGTAACGATTTGCGACCGATCGATCCGCCCACCTTGTGGCAGGCGGCGAAGCTGGGATGAAGGGCGCTTGCTCATGACTGCCCCCGTGTGGTCTTGGCAGGGCTGGCCGGTTTGATCGCGGCTTTTTCGGCAGCCGAATCACGCCGCCAACTGGTGGTGAATGCGGCCTTGGCTGCGGCTGTCCGGGGTGATTTGCCCATCGCATAAATCTCGATTATCTCATGGCTGACAGTGTCCCGCGCAACATTGAACCAGCGCCGGCAACCGGTGCTGTGCCGCCAGCGTTCCAAAAACAACCCTTTGGGGTTGTCGCGCATAAACAAATAATCGGCAAATTCAACGTCGGTGATACTGTTTTCGGCCAAAGGACGCATGATATGCGCCTCGCCGCCACAAGAAAATTCGCTTTCATCACGGGGGCCGCAGAACGGGCAATCAATCAATAACATAACAAGTTCCTCAATGCCGGTTAATGGGCCACGCCAGCGGCGCCATGCTCGTCAATCAGCAAGCCCGTGCCAAACCGGTCAAGCGCATAGGGTGCGGCAATCGCATTTGGCCGATCATTGGCAATCAAATCGGCAAAGACATGGCCAGATCCCGGGGTTGCCTTGAACCCGCCGGTTCCCCAGCCGCAATCAAAATACAGCCCCTCGATATCGGTTTTCGAGATGATCGGCGAGGCATCCGGGCAGGTATCGACAATGCCGCCCCAATGCCGCAGCATCCGCAGACGCGACAAAACCGGAAACAGTTCAACCGCCGCCGAAAGCATATGTTCGGGTACCGGGAACGAGCCGCGCTGGGCGTAGGAATTATATTTGTCAACGCCGGCGCCAAGCACCATTTCGCCCTTGTCGGATTGGCTGATATACATATGCACCGCATTCGACATGATCACCGTATCAAGCACTGGCTTGATCGGCTCTGATACCAAGGCTTGCAAGGGGCGGCTGGCGATCGGCAAGCGGATACCGGCCATCGCGGCGATCACACTTGAATGGCCGGCCACCACACAGCCAACCTTGCTGGTTTTGATAAAACCGCGGCTGGTCTCGATCCCGACAATCTTGCGGCCGCGGCGGCGCAATCCGGTAACCTCACAATTCTGGATAATATCAACGCCTAAATCATCTGCTGCCCGCGCATAGCCCCACGCCACCGCATCATGGCGCGCGGTGCCACCACGCTTTTGCAAAAAGCCACCCATCACCGGGTAACGAATGGTCTGGTCGATATTGATAATCGGCACGAATTTTTTGATTTCGGCCGGGCCAAGAATATCCGAATCGATCCCGTTCAGCCGGATCGCATGAACGCGCCGCGACATTTCGCGCAATTCATGTTCGCTATGGGCGATGGTCAGTACCCCACGTTGGCTGAACATGACGTTGAAATTCAGATCTTGTGACAAGCCTTCCCACAATTTCATCGAATGTTCGTAAATGGCGGCCGATTCATCCCACAGATAATTTGACCGGATGATGGTGGTGTTGCGGCCGGTGTTGCCGCCGCCAATCCAGCCCTTTTCCACCACGGCAATATTTGTCATGCCATGAACCGCGGCAAGATAATAGGCTGTGGCCAAGCCATGGCCGCCGCCGCCAATGATCACCGCATCATAGGCTGGTTTGGGGTCGGGGGCGCGCCAAGCGCGCTGCCAATCCTGATGATAGCGCATCGCTTGTTTGGCGATAGCAAAGCCGGAATAACGCGGGCTTCCGCCGGGAAGGCCACGCTGGCCACGATCAGGCTGATTCTGTGCCATGGAAACGACCTTTTGACTGTTGGTTTGTTGCGGTTAGCTATTGGCGGAACAACATGCCATGCTGCGCATCTGCTGGCAATTGCCTTGCTTGTCAGCGACATTGGTTATAGCCCATTCGACATAGGGTGGAAAATCTTGGCTGCCCGGCCGGTGACGGGGTATGTTTTGCCCCGCCGTGATGATCATGCACCGCCCTATAAGGGGGCGGGTGATGCTTGACCGAGACGGTCAAAATGCGGCACTCTTAACTTTTGTTACATCTATGATCACGCGTCATTTCAGGGGGCAGATATTATGGCTGTCATCAATTCTATTGCTGACCGACAGGACGATATGAAAGCCTGGCGGCAATGGCTTCATCAGCATCCTGAAATCGCCTATGAAGAAGTGCTGACATCTGATTTTATTGCTGAAAAGCTGCAATCTTTCGGGATTGAAATTCATCGGGGTATGGGCAAGACCGGCATTGTTGGCGTGTTGCGCGGGACCGGCGACAGTGACGCCGCCATCGGGTTGCGGGCGGATATGGATGCGCTGCCGATGCAGGAAATGAACGAATTTGCCCATAAATCCAAAACGCCGGGGCGCATGCATGCCTGTGGCCACGACGGGCACAGCACGATGCTGTTGGGGGCGGCCCAATATCTGGCTGAAACGCGCAATTTTGACGGTACCGTCTATTTTATCTTTCAACCGGCCGAAGAAGGGGGCAATGGCGGCGAAGCGATGATCAAGGATGGGCTGTTTGATCAGTTTGCGATGCAAACCGTCTGGGGCATGCATAATTGGCCGGGTATGGAGGTTGGCAAGGTCGGGGTGCATGATGGTGCCTGCATGGCGGCGGCCGATATGTTTGAAATTCACCTGACAGGCGTCGGCGGACATGCGGCGATTCCGGATCTGACGGTTGATCCGATTACCTGTGGGGCGGCGATTGTCCAGTCCTTGCAATCGATTGTGGCGCGGCGGGTGGCGGCGCTGGAACCGGCGGTGGTGTCAGTAACAATTTTTGAATCGGGCAGCGCATTGAATGTCATTCCGGGTACGGCCCGGCTTGGCGGCACGGCACGATCCTTTTCGCCGGTCGTCCGCAGCCTTCTGGAAAATGCAATCCGCGATATTGCCACATCGACCGCGGCGGCCTATGGCTGCCAAATAGACTTTGACTGGCAACCCGGCTATCCGCCAACCGTCAATCACCCGATTGAGGCCGGCCGCGCTGCCGCGGTTGCCGGACAGGTGCTTGGGGCGGATAATATTGTCACCGACCTGCCCCCATCGATGGGGGCCGAAGATTTTGCCTATATGCTTGCGGAAAAGCCGGGGGCCTATATCTGGCTTGGGGCCGGTCCGGCCAAAGATGGGGCGATGCTGCATAACGACCGGTATGATTTCAATGACGATATTCTAGCCAGCGGTGCCAGCTATTGGGCACGCCTTGTCGAAAGCGAATTGCCACGCGCCGCCGGCTGACCCACCTCTGACCTGATAGTGATCGGGAAATCTTGACTCATATCTAACGCTGAAATAGAACAAAACAAGAACAAAATAGACATCCATATCAAATCAGAGTGATGATGATGGCGGCAAATTGCGTTGTGACTATTCAAGATCAAAA
>CAZYKI010000087.1:0-6848 GCA_964648035.1 uncultured Candidatus Puniceispirillum sp.
TGCGGGACCGGATCAAGCTTCATGCTTTTGACCATTGCTGCGATAAAAGTGCCAGTCGCCCCAAAAAACATCGTTAAGAAACTAGAAATCACGCCGCCAGCAAAAATATATCGCTGTTGGATTGGGGGGAGTGTAGTGAACACTACAACCATAATGAAAATCCCCACCGCCAGCTGAATCAACCATGGTGGCAATTGGACCGCCACCATTCCACCAAGCGCCGCCCCGATGATTGCGCCAACAATGAAAGGACGTACCGGCCGCCACAGCACGTCTTTGGCCATGATCGCCGCGCGGCCCGCATTCGATCCAACTTGAACAATTCCATGGATCGGGATCAGCGCCGCCGGCGGTAACAACAGCGCCATCAGCGCTATCAAGGTAAAGCCGCCGCCAATGCCAAACGCCGCGGTCATAAAGGACGTTGCAAGGCTGGCAATCACCAAAAGCACAGCATCAATGACAGGCAAAGCCGCAGGCAAAAAAGGCGCCAGATCAATCATAGGGTAAAGCCTTCAGGATCAAACAGATAATCACAACAACGGATAATGTGCTGTCACCCGCATAGCTAATCAAAATCCACACCGGCTGACAATCGTTTCAAACGGCGGATCGCCTAAAAATTCATCTATCGCAGAAATTTGGTATGCTGGCGTCCGGAGCGCCACATCACCTGTGCGTTAAGGAGACCCGCACCATGAAACCAACGACCCCACCACCCGGCCCTGCCGATGCCGCCATCCGGCGCGCCGCCCCGCCGGTGATCTGTTATCCAGCTGATCACCTGCCAGCCGTCGATTTACCGCGCCTTGCCAAGGCTGCCGACAATTTGACCAAAATTGACGAGGTTGTTGTGCCGCCGCGCGAGGCCCGCTGCTTTGATGTGCCAGCGCATCATTTCTTTCGTATTACCAGTATCGACGGGCCACAGGTCGGCGACCTTAATTTATGGGCGGCCGGCAATCCGGATGAGTGCTTCTATTCAGGCAAAACCCGGGCATTGCACGGCACGCACCTGTCGACCGGTGACCGGCTATGGTCCAGCTTTCCCTATCTTCGCCCGATGGCGACCATTACCCGCGACACGCTTGACTGGTACGGGTGGGATGATGATGGTGCGTCAGTGCATGATGTTATCGGCACACGATGCGACCCCTATACAGCCCGGCTTTTGGCGCATCATGATTATCATCATTGCTGCCATTCCAACCTAATCCGGGCGGTGGCGGCAGACCGCGCGATCAGCTTTGATGCGGCCGAACCGCTGGTACATGATGTGATGAATGTGTTCATGTGCACCGGATTCACCCGTGACACACATCAATATTTCATGAAAGCCAGTCCCGTCCGTCCTGGCGATTTCATCGAATTTTTTGCCGAAATTGCCCTTACCGGCGGGCTGTCAGCTTGTCCTGGTGGTGACTGTGGGGCCGAGCATTCATCCGATGTAACGCCATGTTATCCGTTGCTGGTTGAAATTTTTGCCAGTGGCAGCGATGCGTTGGCCGACTATACCAGCCTGCCCCCATCGGCATATAGCCGTACCCATGACGATCCACCGGCCCCCTAAACAAATCAGGTAAAAGCGGCTTTTGGCTTCTCATTTTTGGCAAATCTGGGTATCGTTACGCCTCGTTCAGACCGGCAATATCCGGCGATAATGTCCGGCGATGCGGTATCTTTGTCCAACCACCCGCCAACAGCCACACCAATAGTCACGCCAACAGATAACGAGACCATCATGGAACTAGCCGACGAAATCACCATTCCCGGAGACCGCGCCACGGTTCTTGCCAAATTGACCGATCCTGACATTCTGCAGCGCTGCATTCCGGGCTGTGAAGAACTTGTGCAGACAAGCGACAATGATTACAGCGCCAAAGTGGTGCTGAAAATTGGGCCGGTCAAAGCAAAATTTTCAGGCACCGTGACGCTTGATGCGAGTGGTGCCCCGGCGCATCTGTCATTGTCGGGAGCAGGCGATGGCGGTCTTGCCGGTTTTGCCAAAGGCGGTGCCGATGTCGAATTGGTCGAGGCAGGTGATGACACCGTGCTGAAATATACCGCCAAGGCCGAAACCGGTGGCAAAATCGCGCAATTGGGGGCGCGGTTGATCGACAGCACCGCGCGCAAATTGTCAAAAGCCTTTTTTGCCGAATTTGAAAAGGTTATGCGCGGCGAGGCATAAGATAGCCTAATCCTGCCGCGCCAGCCATTCGCGCCAGCGCAGCACCAAATTGCCGCCCGCTTCCAACAGGGGCCGTGGCGGCAATGGCTGGGGCAGCGCCTCGGCAGCAAAGTGATCGGTTATCATGCTGGTCACACCGCAGGCCCCTTCAGCGGCGGCAATGCCGGTCAATGTACCGCGAACCGTGCCAAGGCCATTTTGCACACACGCCGCAAATAGCCCGGGTTCAATTTCACCAGTGACCGAAACGTCATTCTTGCTAAGGCATAAATGGCCGGCCCACACATGCGCCATTTTGAGGCCAGCCAAGGCCGGAAATCGCTGATCAAATTTCTGCTGCATCACAGCCGCAGCGCGCCTTAAATCTGCCGCCCGTGTCTGAAGCCCGGGACGCAATACAGCACAGCTACGCGTCAAAATCCGGTTGCCGCCAAGCGGCGTATCAATCCGCCGCATACTGGTGCCCATCGGGTCGGCCGGGGTAATCCCCCATCGTGCCGCCCCCCCAAGCCGCCGTAAATCACCAGCATCAAGTTCTGGTGTCATCGCCCCAAACAGGAACAGCTGCATCAATCGGCCACGGGCATAGCCAAAACTTTCAAGATGCCCATTCACGGCCAGAATTACCTGCCCCGCCGCCAACCTCCCCTGCGCCGTGACAACATCCCATCCTCCGGTTTTTTGTATAAAAGACCGGACCGGGCTTACCTCGAAAATCTCGATCCCGCGCTGGCGCAAGCCGGCAGCAAGCCCCCGAATATAACCTGCCGGCTGCAACATCACCGTGCCCGGTGTATAGAGCCCGGATAGATAATGCGCCGACCCGGTCAGCGCGCGCATCTGCCCCGCATCAAGCCGTTCAAACGGTTCCGCAAGCGCCGTTAAATGCATCGCATAGCTGTGATTTTTCCGGTCAGCGGCGACACTGGCAGCACCATTTATTTTGCCGACCGGATCAACAAAAGCGGGTTTGATATCAAACTCTTCGGCCGCCAAACGGGCAAACGCAATCGCCTGTCGGTTTAGCGCGATTTTCGCTTTGGCGTCTTGTAGCTGTGCCTCGTCAGGGCCGGCATAATCAGCCGAGGTCAGCACATGCGGCAAATCAATCATAAACCCGGAATTGCGACCTGCAGCGCCTTCACCCAGCAATCCGGCATCGACCACCACGATGCGGGCGGTGGGCTGCAATTGATAAAGCCGACACGCCGCCGCCAAGCCAGCAAAGCCGGCCCCGACAATCACAAAATCAGCCTTTTTGTTTCCGGTTAAGGCAACCGGACTGTCAGGCTGGCCAAGAAGCAGGTTCCACGCAGCTGGCCCGCGATGCACCGGCAGTCGTTTGCTATCAATCCTGATCATGCGGTACCATCGCCCCGCTCGGACATATTGATCGGCTACTGATCTTATGCACCGATAATGGTCCGTATATCGGTTTTTAGACCGGTTACAATTTTTGCCAAGGCTGCCGCCTCGTCAGCGCCAAGCGCGCCTAATGGTGGCCGCACACGCCCGGCATTAAAGCCAGCAAGCTCAACCCCATATTTGATCGTCTGGACAAATTTTCCGCCCTGTTCAAACATATGCATCAGCGGCAACAAGGCGGCCATGATTTGCCGCCCTTTGACAAAGTCACCATCAACTACGCATGCCTGATATAATGCGATATGTTCGTCTGGCAGAAAATTCGCCCCGCCACATACCCAAAATGGCGCGCCCCACGCAAAAAACTCGAGCGCCTGATCATCCATCCCACAGCCAAGCTGAATAGTGGGAAACCGGCTGGCTAACAAATGCAGGCGATTGATGTCACCGGAACTTTCCTTGATCCCGCAAAACAGCGGGTTAACCGCTACGGTTTCCAGAAAGGCGGTCCCCATCATGGTGCCGGTTCGATGCGGATAATTATACAGCATCACCGGCAAGCCGGCCGCATCGGCAATGGTCAGGGCGTTTTGGGCATTTTCGTCATCGGTTGGCACCGCATAGGGTGGGCTTGCCAGCAAAATAGCGTCAGCCCCAATATCACGGGCGGCGGCGGCCAGCGCCACCGACTCACTTGTCAGCATCGCCCCGGTCCCAACAACAAACGGGATCCGGCCCGCAATCTGTTGCTGGGTAAAGGCCGCAACACGGATCCGCTCTTCAACGCTTTGGGCATAGTTCTCGCCGGTTGACCCGCCCGAAATCAGCCCATGAACACCGCGGGCGATCAAATGCTCAACAAGATCGGCAAGGACCGTCAAATTGATCGATCCATCAGCCTCAAAGGGGGTGATCAAAGGGGCGTAAATGCCCTGAAAGCGAAAGGGAATCATCATTTTGCCTGCCGTTCGGATGACGGTTATCACAGCCTGCGGCCATGCGTTCAGCATCCTTTTTTAAGAATCTAGTGGCCGAATATTACAATCCGACCGGAGAAATTTACAGGAAAATCCGGCCTAATGAAATTGGGCCTGATGGAAAGCGCACCCCAGTTCGGTTAACCAAGGTCAGCCAGCACCCGCCGCACCGCCTGTTCGGCCGGGGCGCCCCAAACACAGCCGCCGGGATGCGCCCCCGCCCCACAAAGATACAACCGGTCAAGTGACGGCAGATCGGCGGCAGCGCGCTGATCAAATAAATTACCAGGCATCAGATCGCCGTGAAATTGATGCCCGCCGGTCATCCCAAACACCCGTTCCAAATCGACCGGCGTTACGGTTTCACATCCGATCATTACATCGCGTATATCGGGGGCGTACGCGGCGACTGTATCTAACACGATGCGTTCAGCCTGCTGGGCCTGCCGGGCCCACCCGCCACCGGCTGGATCCAAATCATAGGGGAAAAACTGCGCATAGCAGGTCAGCGTATGTTTGCCGGTCGGCGCCAGCGTTGGATCAATCGCCGATTGCATATGCACAGTCATATAAGGGTGGCATGGCAATTGTTTACGCCGTGCGGCCTGCCACGCGGTTTCGACATATGCCAGCGACGGACAAATGCTGACGCGGGGCGGCGTTATATCAGCAGGAAGGCAGCTAAATCGTGGCAACCGGTCAAGCGCACAATTAACCTTGATCGCCACACCATTGGTCTCGATCGCGCTGATCCGGTCAACAAAACCGCTATCAAGATGGGCCGGCCCCACCAAGCCAAGATAAGTGCTTTTCGGATCAGCGTTGGAAATGACGGCGCGGGCATCAAACCGCTGGCCATCGGCCGTTTCGACGCCGGTAGCAATGCCGTTTTTGTTGATAATGCTGGCAATCTTGGTACCGCTGACAAGCGTCGCGCCATAATGTTTGGCAGCCCTTGCCAGCGCATCCGACAGGCCGCCCATGCCGCCACGGACATAGACGCTTCGGCCGCGCCTGCCGGTTACATTACCAAGCATATGATGCGTCATCACATAGGCGGTACCCGCATCCCACGGGCCAGCATTGGTGCCAAAGGTGGCGGTATAGCCAATCACCGCCTTGATTTCGTCCGTGGTAAAATACTGATCCATCAGACCGGCGATGCTACCGGTCACAAAGGGGGCAAAAAGATGTTTGAGTCCGGCGGCAGCAAATGCCTGTTCCAACTGGTCAATTGATAATGCCGCCCCCCTATCAAGGCAGGTTTCAAGACAGCTTTCAAGACAGGTGCAAACCGCATCCAAATCAGCAAAATATTGTGGGAGTGCGGCCGCATCTGTGGCTGAAAAGGCGGCGATGCTGGCGGCAGTTCGGGCCGGGTCATCCCACAGCGCCAGATAGCGTCCGTCAGGAAATGGAAAAACACCAAGCGGATCAGGCGTCAACAAGGCAAAGCCAAATCGGTGCAGGTCAAGATCAGCGATGATCTGGGGTTTCAGATTGCCGATCTGGGCGGCACCGGTGGATATTTTGAACCCCGGATGGCCAGCAATCTCTTCGGTTACACAAGCCCCGCCAAATATCGGCCGGGCCTCAAACAGCCGCACGCGCAGGCCGGCCTTGGCAAGATAGGCAGCCGCAATCAAACCATTATGGCCACCGCCGACAATAATCACATCATCTTGCATCAAAACCCCCACCCGGCAGGCTGGCCTGCTGACAGTGGTAACCCTAGCAAGTTTGACGCTTTATGCCAGCACCCAAGGCAAGGCGGCGACAAGATTGACAAGCCCATTACAACAGGTAGGTTTTTTATTATAAAAAAACCAATCATGTGAAATCTTGATGTTGGCAAAAACAGATATAGCGCCGCCCAATACCGCAAGCGTTTGGCAGCATGCAGGCGAGGACCGACAAATCATCGACCTTCCCGCGGTCTTTGGCAGTGCGCTGGCAAACCTGCCTTATGTCATACGGATTCTGGCTGAAAACTGTTTGCGTCACGCTGTACGGGCGGACCATGCCGAAATCATCAGCAGTTTCACCAACTGGCGTGGCACCACCCAAAGTGCAAACGAAATCACCTTTAGCCCAAGCCGTATATTGATGCATGACACCACATGCGGCCCGGCGCTTGTCGATATTGCGGCGTTACGCGACCAGCTGGTCTTGGCTGGCAAAGACCCAAGATCACTTAATCCGGTGATCCCGATTGATGTGTCGACTGACCATTCCTTGTCGGTTGAGCATTATGGACGCGCGGACGCAGCAGCGCATAACCTCGCCGCCGAATTCGCGCATAACGCCGAGCGGTATCG
>CAZYKI010000088.1:0-6829 GCA_964648035.1 uncultured Candidatus Puniceispirillum sp.
TTGCTTCAATCCGCGTTACGTGAACGTTTAGTGATGGTGATCAAAAATCAAAGCCTTTCACCGCAACAATATGTTCAGGGAATCAAAATATTTGGTGACCCCATGCACCAACATCTTGCGAAATTGTTGATGGATGAACACCCTGAAATCGCCGTATTGGACAGTCGGGTTGCGAATAGCAAACGGGAAGATGGGAAGATCATGCCCATTGGATCAAAAGATTGGCACACAGATCACACCAACCACGCAAAACCACCCAAAATGACAGCTCTCTATGCTGTAAAACTTCCCCAAAAAGGGGGTGATACCGGCTTTGCTGATATGCACACAGCCTTTGAAGGACTGCCGGCGGAAGAACAAAGGCACCTTTTATCTCTAAGGACGGTAAATGTGCTTGAACAAGATTTGAGCTATGTTGATGAGAAAACCAGACAATCGCTACCACCGCAAACGCACCCATTTATCAGGACACACCCTGAGACGGGGAGGAAAGCGATCTATGTTCATCCGGGAAAGCTGGCCTATTTCGAGGGCATGTCTCCGTCAGACAGCAAAACCCTGTTGGATTCGCTCTTGAACCGCGTTCTGCAGCCAAAAGTTACATACCGTCACAAATGGTCAATGGGAGATTTGGTCATCTGGGATAATAGAGCGACACTTCATGTTGCACATACTGATTACGACCCCAATGAGGGCAGGATATTGCATCGCATCTGCTTAGAAGGTGATATTCCCGTCTAATCACGACGGGATGTTTGATGCCGCAATGACGCATCATAATAATCGTTCAAACCAACGCGTGAACGGCGCAATAAATCCAAGACCAATAGTGGATTTGGTGGCGCGCACAACACGCCCGTTCTCGAAAGGCGATCGCCTAACTATCACTGACCCGCATCATCACGCGGTAGCCGGCCTGTCACCGGAACTTGTGGCAAGCCGGCCCGAAGCAGACGCCGCGCCGATCCCGTATTATCTGGCAACTGGGCGGGTGCTGCTGCAGGATGTTCCCGCAGGCACCATGATCACATGGGGGATGATCGACCTTGAGCCAACATCCACGCTTTACCGGTTGCGGCAAGCACAAGATAAAACACGGAATGACAGTTGGTTAAGCGAAAGCAGCGCTAGTTCGGGGTAAGAAAAATGGCGGAGGGACGGGGATTCGAACCCCGGAAAGGAATTTCTTCCTTTAACGATTTAGCAAACCGCCGCCTTCAGCCACTCGGCCACCCCTCCGCCGGGGTCAGGCTGGCGTGACCTTTTGCGCGGCCCGGCCAACCTGTGAAAAAACACGGCGTATGCTGCCCCTTCTCTATCTTTGATTGCTGTTTCTGTCAAATGGCAATATCACCTTTTTATCCGATTAACGGTTGCATCGCCGCCCCGCTTTGCGCCAGTTTAGTCGCCGCGGCAAAATCGGACCTGTACCGCGGCATCATAGGGAGACAGACCGGTGGATCAATTGGCCTCGATGCGGATTTTTTTGGCAGTCGCGGACACCGGCGCGCTGAACCATGCCGCGCGCCAGCTAGGGCTGTCGCCATCGGCGGTTTCGAAACATATCGCTGCGCTTGAAAGCCGGCTTGGCGCGCAACTGCTGGCGCGCACCACCCGCCATGTGGCGTTAACCGAGGTTGGTAGCAGCTATCTTGAAAATTGCCGGCAGATTTTGGCCGATCTTGACAAGGCTGACAGCGCCGCCCGCAACGCCGCCGGCAGTGTCCAAGGGCTGTTGCGTGTCGAGGCACCAATCGGCTTTGCCCATCGCCATGTCGCGCCGCATCTTCCGGCTTTCATCGCCACATATCCGCATCTGTCGGTGGAAATGACACATAATGACCCGCCGGTTGATTTAATCGAGTCAGGATTTGATATCTCGATCCGCATTTCACCGCAAACCGACCATGACAATCTTGTTTATACCGAACTGGCGCCAAACAGCCGTCGCCTGATCGCGACCCCGGCCTATCTTGAACGGCACGGCATACCCAAAAAACCGGCCGACTTGATCCAGCACACATTGATCACGCACAACGCGTCAAGCAGCGGTAACTTCTGGCATTTCAAACAAGCCGATGGTGGCACCAAAACCATCCGGGCCAAGGGCAGTATCATGATCGAGGGTGGTGATGCCATTCTGCGCGCGGTACTAAATGACGGCGGTATTGCGATGCTGCCAAGCTATATGACAT
This sequence comes from uncultured Candidatus Puniceispirillum sp., assembly GCA_964648035.1. Classification (GTDB taxonomy): domain Bacteria; phylum Pseudomonadota; class Alphaproteobacteria; order Puniceispirillales; family Puniceispirillaceae; genus UBA3439. Next base: position 2,196 of record CAZYKI010000088.1, read on the forward strand.
CGCGGCACTTGCGAAGCGGCGCCTTGGTTTCGGTGCTGGATACGCTGGTGACCGAGGACTATCCAATCCATGCGGTCACCGTACCAAGCCGCCATGCAATTTTGAAGATCGATGCGTTTCTCGATTATTTGCGATCCTTATATCAGCCGGTCCCCTATTGGGACGCGCTTGATGCACCGCCAACCGCGGCCGCCTTGCGCGCGGCCCTCTAGCCGTCGAGCTTTTGCCGCAAAATATCGTTAACCATCCCCGGATTGGCCTGCCCACCGGACGCCTTCATCACCTGCCCGACAAAGAATCCGAACAGCTTGTCCTTGCCACCACGATATTCGGCCACCTTGTCAGCATTGGCGTTCATCACATCATCGATCAATGTTTCGATTGCACCGCTGTCAGACACCTGCTTCAGCCCCTTTTCGGCAACAATCACGTCGGGGGCTTTGCCCGTTTCAAACATATCGGCAAACACATCCTTGGCAATGCGGCCGGAAATCGTGCCATCACTGATCAAGCCGACAAGGGCGGCAAGGTTTTCCGGCGTGACCGGCGATTGGGCAAGGCTTTTACCGGCCTTGTTCAACGCACCAAATAATTCGACAGTCATCCAGTTGGCCACCAGCTTGCGGTCCTGACCAGCACTGGCCGCCTCGTAATAAAGGGCGGTGGCGCGCTCCTCGGTAATCACCGCCGCGTCATAGGGTGACAGGCCGTAATCATCGATCAAGCGATCCCGGATTTGATCGGGCAGTTCCGGCAACGCCGCCGCCAATTTGTCGACCTCGTCCTGACTGACCATTAAGGGCAATAGATCGGGGTCCGGGAAATAGCGGTAATCATGCGCGTCTTCTTTACTACGCATCGTCCGGGTGGTCCCGGTATTGGTATCGAACAAGCGGGTTTCTTGATCGATGGTGCCGCCATCTTCCAAAATCTCAATCTGGCGTGCCACCTCATAGTCAATCGCCATCTGGATAAAGCGCAACGAATTGAGATTTTTGGTCTCGGTACGAGTGCCAAACGGGGCACCAGGCCGCCGCACCGAAACATTGACGTCAGCGCGCAATGAGCCTTCTTCCATATTGCCGTCACAAGTACCAAGATACCGCAAAATCGACCGCAATTTGCGAACATAGGCCGCCGCCTCGGCCGATGACCGCATATCCGGTCGCGAGACAATTTCCATCAACGCCACACCGGTTCGATTCAAGTCGATATAGCTTTTGCTTGGATGCTGATCATGCATCGACTTGCCCGCATCCTGTTCCAGATGCAGCCTCTCAATACCAATATCGCGCGTCGTGCCATCAGCCAGCACGATCCGCAACATGCCTTCGCCGACAATCGGGTCCTTAAATTGGCTGATCTGGTAGCCTTGCGGCAGATCGGCGTAAAAATAGTTTTTCCGGTCAAAGATACTGACCAGATTGATTTTGGCCTTCAGGCCAAGACCGGTGCGGATCGCCTGATAGACACATTCCCGATTGATCACCGGCAACATGCCCGGCATCGCCGCATCAACAAGCGATACATGCTCGTTCGGCCCGGCGCCGAAACTCGCCGATGCCCCAGAAAACAGCTTGGCTTGGCTGGATACTTGGGCATGCACTTCAAGCCCGATCACCACTTCCCATTCGCCGGTACGACCTTGCACGAGATTGGTCATGATGCGCCTCCTGCCATCCGGGCCGGTGTCGTGGTGAAATTTGCGGCGGCCTCAATCACCCCACCAACCCGATAAAGACTGGCCTCGTCAAATGGTTTGCCGACAATCTGCAAGCCAAGCGGCAGCCCGTCCTTGGTCAGACCGGCCGGCACCGACATGCCTGGCAAGCCGGCCAAGTTCGCGGGTACCGTAAAGACGTCATTCAGGAAATTGGTGACCGGATCATCAATCTTGCGTCCCACCGGGAAAGCGGCCGTCGGGGTCGCTGGCGTGATCAACGCGTCGACGGTTTCAAAAACACTGTCAAAATCATTTTTGATTAACCGGCGTACCTTTTGCGCCTTTAGATAATAGGCGTCGTAATAGCCAGCCGATAGCACATAAGTCCCGATCATAATCCGGCGCTGCACCTCATCGCCAAAACCCGCCGCGCGCGTTGCTTCATACATCCCGTCCAGCGAATCCGCCTCGACCCGCGACCCATAGCGCACACCATCATAGCGGGCCAGATTGGATGATGCCTCGGCCGGCGCAATGATGTAATAAGCCGGCAACGCATATTTAGTATGCGGCAATGACACCTCGACAAGTTCAGCCCCTGCCGCCTGTAACCAGGCCTGGCCTTGCTGCCACAAGGCCGTTACCTCGCTATCCATGCCATCCATCACATATTCTTTTGGCACACCAATTTTCATACCCTTGACCCCAGCCGTAACAGCGGCAGCCAAATCCTGCAGCGGTACCGCGCTTGAGGTCGAATCCTTGGGATCATGACTTGCCATCGCGGTCATCATCAATGCGTTATCGGCAACGGTGCGCGTAAACGGCCCAGCCTGATCGAGAGATGATGCAAAGGCCACAATACCCCAGCGCGAGCAACGGCCATAAGTCGGCTTTAGGCCCACAACACCGCAAAACGCCGCCGGTTGCCGGATCGACCCACCAGTATCGGTGCCGGTTGCCATCAACGCCGAACGTGCGGCGACAGCCGAGGCCGAACCACCAGACGACCCGCCAGGCACGAGATCGAGCTTGTCGGGCCCCTGCCATGGATTGATCGCCGCGCCAAAAGCACTGGTTTCATTCGCTGATCCCATCGCAAATTCGTCACAGTTCAATTTGCCAAGCATGACTCCGCCAGCGGCCCACAGATTTGCCGTGACCGTGCTTTCATAACGCGGCACAAACCCGTCAAGAATCCGCGAACAGGCGGTACTGGCGACGCCTTTGGTACAAAACAGATCCTTCACCCCAATTGGCACGCCTTCAAGGAGCCCGGCCTTGCCGTCAGCAATGCGCTTGTCAGATTCGGCGGCCATGGCAAGTGCCTGATCAGCGGTGCGGGCAACATAGTTGTTAAGGGCAGCCGTTTCGTCAGCAGCGGCCAGATAGGCGGTTGTCAATTCAACGGCCGAGATATCTTTTTTGTCGAGAGCCACACGGGCCTCGACCGCGGAAAGAGAGAGCAAATCAGACATTATTCGACCACCTTTGGCACCACAAAAAACCCGCTTGCCGACTCCGGCGCATTGGCAAGCACATCATCGACGCAACCGCCGTCATTCACCACATCATCGCGCATCGGCAATGCATGGCCGGTCACACTGGCCAATGGTTCGACATGATCGGTCTTGACCTCGTCAAGTTCAGCAATCCAATCAAGGATCGCATTCAGTTCATCGGCGAGAGGGCCTTGCCGCTCGTCCGGCACCGCAATTCGCGCCAGACGTGCGATTTTGGCAACTGTGGTCTTGTCAACGGACATATCACTGTGCTTTGTGCTGTTGGTAGGAGTTTTTCAACAGGTGACTTATCATTCAGCATGCCGATCTGCAAGCCAAACGAACTGATTGCGGCAATTTCGCCAGGCCAACGGCTACTTGGGCTTGATGTTGGCAAAAAAACCATCGGGCTGGCTTTGTCCGACCGCGGGCTGAAGATTGCGACCGCCGACAAGATTCTATGGCGCCGTAAATTCACCAAAGACGCCACTCTATTATTTGAATTGATTGACCGTGAAGCGGTTGGCGGTCTGGTGATCGGTTGGCCCTTGAATATGGATGGCAGCGCTGGTCCACGGTGCGACTCAACGCGCGATTTTGCCCATGCGCTGATGAAAATCCGCGATTTGCCGGTGCTTTTGCAAGATGAGCGGCTGTCAACCCGGGCCGTCGAACAGGCTATGCTGGCCGCCGATATGACCCGGCAGCGCCGCGCCCAACGCCGCGATGCGCTGGCGGCCGCATGGATTTTGCAATCGGCATTGGACGGGTTTCAAACCAATAGCTGCCCCGAAGACACCCGATGAAATAGGACTGGACCACCGCTACGGCATCAGCTAATAAACTGACGTCATGACAACGACTGTTTCATCAGGCGCCGTATCGCCCGACATTGCCGGCCCGGTTACCTTGACCGCGCGGCATCTTCTAGGCATTGAGGGCATGTCGCCGCTTGAGATAAGGGCGTTGATTGATCGGTCAAACATTTTTGCCGACAATCCGCATGACGGTGTCAGTGCAGCGCTTGCCGGCAAGACCATCATCAATTTGTTTTATGAAAACTCGACCCGCACCCGGGTATCGTTTGAACTTGCCGCCAAACGGCTTGGCGGGTCAGTCCTCAATATCGCGGTGGCCGGATCATCGGTCAAAAAGGGCGAGACGCTGCTTGACACCGCAACCACATTGAATGCGATGCGACCCGATATTCTGGTGATCCGACATAATTGCGCCGGGGCGGCGTTGCTGCTGAGCCAGCATGTCGATGCCGCAGTCATCAATGCCGGTGACGGCCGCCACGAACATCCAACGCAAGCGCTTCTTGACGCGCTGACAATCCAACGCCGCGTCGGCCGGATTGAAGGGCTGAAAATTGCGATTTGCGGCGATATCGCCAACAGCCGTGTGGCCCGCTCAAACATTCATTTATTGGGCACATTGGGCGCCGAATTACGATTGGTGTGTCCGGT
>CAZYKI010000089.1:0-1087 GCA_964648035.1 uncultured Candidatus Puniceispirillum sp.
GATCGGGTCACGCCGGTCCTCGATCCCGGTCAGGACCGCGGCCAGAATGGTGGCCATAACAAGATAGGGGTTGGTGTCAGCCCCGGCGACCCGATGTTCCATGCGCCGCTGGCTGTTATGGCCAAGTGGCACCCGGATCGCGGCGGTGCGGTTTTCATAGCCCCAGCTTGGCAGAAGTGGTGCATGCGCTTCGACGATAAACCGGCGATAGGAATTTTGATGCGGTGCAAATATCAGCATCGAATCATTCATGCCGTGCAACGCCCCGGCAATGGCATGATGAAAAACTGCGCTTCCTTGCTCGGTTCCATCATCAAAGATGTTTTGGCCCTGCGGGTCGAGCATGCTGAGATGCACATGCATACCGCTGCCCGGCTGTTCGGGAAATGGCTTGGCCATAAAACAGGCGCTAAGCCCGTGTTTTTGGGCGACGCCTTTGGCCACCTGTTTGAAAAGCGCCGCATCATCGGCAACCTTCAAAATGTCGCCCGAATGCATAAGGTTGACCTCGAACTGCCCCATCCCCGCCTCGCTGATAAAAGTATCGACGGCGATGTTCTGCTGGCGGCACGCATCATAGATTTCATTGATAAAAGTATCGTTGCTATCAAGCTCGTCGATCGACAATGCCGCATCGCGCACCTGCTGGCTTGTGGTACCGGGATTGGGCATAAAGCCCTGCGGGGTTTGCATGCCGGCACCCGGGTCCACCAGATAGAATTCCATTTCGAAAGCGGCAACCGGGTATAATTCCAACGCCGCAAGCCGGTCTAGGACGCCAGCCAGCACATGGCGCGGATCACCAACAAAGGGCGTGCCGTCATTATTCAGCATCGTCAACGGCACCAGCGCTGTACTGCGGGCTGTCCAGTCGATGGGCAGCGGGCCGCGGCCGGTCCATTCACACGCACCATCCGCATCGCCACTGGCAAAAACCCATTTGCTGGATTTAATGTCACGCCCCCAAATATCGAGATTGACTGTCGACAACGGCATCCGCACGCTGCCCGCCACAATCTTTGCAAGCTGTTCGCGTGGCACGATTTTACCGCGCAACAGGCCGTTCAAGTCAAAAAGTGCTGTTCTT
>CAZYKI010000089.1:1187-6819 GCA_964648035.1 uncultured Candidatus Puniceispirillum sp.
TTCAGCCGTGTTGGCGGTGGTATCTTTACCAAAAGCGCCGATGTGGGCGCCGACCTTGTTGGTAAGGTAGAAGCCGGCATTCCTGAAGATGACCCACGCAACCCTGCGGTGATCGCCGACAATGTGGGTGACAATGTGGGTGACGTTGCCGGTATGGGCTCTGACATTTTTGAATCCTACTGCGGTGCGATGATTGCATCGATGGCGCTTGCCGCGTCAATGTCGTTGGCCAATGTTGCCGATCTTGGCGGCAACCGTGATGCGCTGCAATTCATGCCGCTGCTGCTGGCCTCGACCGGTTTGGTCTGCTCGCTGGTCGGCATTTTGTCGGTTAAAATGTTTTCAAGCAAAAGCCCGGACGTGGCGCTTCGCTTTGGGACAATCGGCTCGTCGGTGATCTTTATCGCCGCCGCCTATTTCGTGATCCAGATGGCTGGTGCGTCAAACGGTGTATGGACCGCGGTTCTGGTTGGCGCCATTGGCGGGATCATCGTTGGTCTGGTAACCGAATATTACACCGGCGGTGCGCCGGTTCGCAAAATCGCCAAAGACGGCGAAACCGGTCCGGCAACGGTGATGATCGGCGGCCTTTCGGTTGGCATGCAGTCAGTGGCCATTCCGGTGCTGACAATTGCCGCGATCATTTTCTTTGCCAATCAAGCAGCTGGTCTTTACGGCGTTGGTATGGCCGCTGTTGGCATGCTCAGCACCGTTGGGATCACCATGGCGATTGATGCCTATGGCCCAGTTGCCGACAATGCCGGCGGTATTGCCGAAATGGCCGAAATGGGGCCTAAGACTCGCGAAATCACCGATGGTCTTGACGAGGTTGGCAACACCACAGCGGCGATTGGCAAGGGCTTTGCCATCAGTGCGGCGGCCTTGGCCGCGCTGGCACTGATCAGCGCCTATATCGAAAAAGTATCGCTTCACCATGAGAACTTTACGCTGGCAATCAACGACCCGTTGGTGCTGTGCGGCATGTTTATCGGCGGCATCTTCCCGTTCTTGGTCAGTGCGATGACAATGACCGCGGTTGGCGATGCGGCTTTTGACATGATCAAAGAAGTGCGTCGTCAGTTCAAGGAAATCCCAGGCTTGCTGGAAGGCAAGGCCAAGCCGGATACCGCCCGTTGCGTCGATATCGCCACCCGCGCTGCATTGCGCCGGATGGTGGTTCCTGGTGCGCTGGCCGTTCTGGCACCGGTTGTCATCGGTTTTGGCCTTGGGCCAAAGGCGCTTGGCGGCATGCTTGGTGGGGCGTTGATCTGCTGCGTGATGATGGCGCTGATGATGGCCAATGCCGGTGGCGCATGGGACAATGCCAAGAAATATGTCGAAAAGGGCAACCTTGGCGGCAAAGGGTCTGACGTGCATAAGGCGGCCGTTGTTGGCGATACCGTTGGCGACCCGCTCAAAGACACATCAGGTCCGTCCATGAACATCCTGATCAATGTGATGGCGATTGTCAGCTTGGTGATTGCACCGCTGCTGGTCTGATCGACCGCTTAAGACAAAACAAGACCGGCGTCATCGCAACATGGCGCCGGTTTTTTTATGGGGGATGCCAGCTATAGCACCTGAAAACAGATATCTATGATCGAAAGATATCTATGACCATAGGCACTTCCTGCCCCCTCTGCCCTGTCAAAAGGGCAAACCTGCCGCAAGACATCACCGGTCGGCTATAGGCAGATGCCTAACAGCACCCTAACGATTGTCTTTTGCGATGTTGCCCGCTCTTTTTCGACAAACGCGTTGGGGCCGGGCTTATCGGTGCGGTTTAATGCTGGTCACCATAGTAAAGGCTGACCACATGTTTTGCTTCGGCAAAAAACAGCCAGCGTTCAACAAACACCCCAGCCAGATGCACCAGCACCGCCAGCCCCAGCACCGGCACTGACCCGCGGCCAAGCAGCACCAGCGCCGCCGGTACTACACCGCCACATAGCAACGCTATCACCCGTAGGCGGGCCGCATGTTTGCGCGCCACAACAAAACCCATTTCATGCTGCAAATAGTTTTCCGAGGTGTGCGGCGGCATAATGCTACGCACCGCACCCAGACCGGTCAGCCCGGTCGCCGTGGCCAGGCTGCTGCCAGACCCGGCGGCCCCCGCCAGCTGCCACCAGACGATCTTGATCCCCCAGGCCGATCCCAGCGCCAGCAACACCGACAGTTCCAGCGCATCGCCATAGGCCTGCCCCAACGCCGCCAGTACCAGTAGCACCGCCAGCAAGCCGCCCGCCGCCGCAAACATCAGATAACATACCGGTGTCAGCGGATGGTGCCAGCGGGCCACGGTACGCAAGGACGCATAAATCATCGAGGTGGCATAGACGGTCACGGCCATCACCAGCGCCAGCACCACACCAGCCCATCCCGGCACCGGCCCGACTTGCGTTTGATACCAGCCCCATGCCAGCAAACCGGCCAGGGCCAGCACCGCCAGCACCCCTTCGCGCGACAGCCAGCTTGACCGCCATTGGCTGAGCGCCCGCCACGCCCGCTCAGGATGCCCCAAATGAAATGTTGAACTGACAAGGCCGGCCCCGATCAGGGCGACCACGGCAAGCCCGACCACAAGCAGTTCGGCCGGATTGGCAAAAGTGACAAACCCAAGGACAAGCCATGCAGCCAGCCCAAAACCAAGGCCGGATATGGTGGTGAAAAAGATAATAGACCAGGCAGGACGCATTGCAATTTACCCCAGCTTTTCCAAAGTTTTGTCGACCCATTTCCAAAAGCCGGTTGGGGTGGCCTCTTCAGCCATAGCCAGCAACGACATGGGTGTTTCGTCAGCCTTGCGGCGTGGCCGCGGCGGCAAATATTTATTGACCGGCTTGGTATCTTGTTCAGGCATCAGGTCAACCCCGCCACGTTCGGCCACCAAGCGGCTGATATCCGATTGCGGATCACCAAGATCACCAAAATGACGGGCATTGGTCGGGCAGGTCCGCACACAGGCCGGCACCTGATCCTCGGCCGGAAGATTGTCATTGTAAATCCGGTCAACGCATAATGTGCATTTTTTCATCACCCCTTCAGCCGGATCCATTTCACGCGCCCCATAGGGGCAAGACCACGCACACAGCCCGCAGCCGATACACCAGTCTTCATTGACCAGAACAATGCCGTCCTCGGCCCGTTTGAAGGAGGCGCCTGTTGGGCACACAGTGACGCATGGCGCCGCTTCACAATGCAGGCATGATTTCGGGAAATGCACCACCTTGGCATCAGCACCGGTGCCGGCCTCAAAGGCATGGACCCGATTGAGCCACGCCCCGTTTGGGGCCGCGCCATAGGCATCGGCATCGGCCAGTGGTGCGCCATAGCCAGATGTATTCCATTCTTTGCAATTAACCACGCAGGCCTGACAACCGACACAAATATCAAGGTCGATCACCAGCCCCAGCTTGATCGCGGATGGTTCAGGCAAACTGGTCATATCAGGCCCCTTCCTTGGTGTTCTTGGCGTTAGCCTTGGTCCATTCAAGACCATAGCGCAGCGTTGCCGGTGGTGAGTCCAAACCGGGCGATGGCGGCAAGGGATCAAATTGCGGCGACACCTCGGCCGGCTCGTCTGCACCGGCTTTTTCGATTCGCACCCGCAAATCGAACCAGGCGGCCTGTCCGGTGATCGGGTCGGCATTGGCCCAGCGCATGCCGTCTTGCTTGGCCGGCAGCAATTCATGGATCAGATGGTTCAGCAAAAACCCCTTTTTGGCTTCTGGCGCATTTTCATCAAGCTGCCACGCGCCCTTGCGTTTGCCGATCGCGTTCCAGGTCCAGATGGTGCGCTCATTGACCCCTTCCATCACCGCCACCGGCACCCGGATTTTGCCGTGATGCGACGTCACCCAAATCCAGTCGCCGTCATCAACGCCCACCTCGTTTGCCAGCTTGCGCGAAACAAACATCGGGTTATAGCCATGGATTTGACGGAGCCACGGATTTTGTGATCCCCAGGAATGATACATCGCCATCGGCCGCTGGGTCAGCGCATGCAGGGGAAACGCATCTTCATCGACCGCGCTGCCTTCAAACGGCGGGTACCAGCTTGGCAGGGGGGTAAAACAGCGTTCGACCCGCGCCCGCAAATGGTCGGGCGGCTGGATATCGCCATGACCTTGTGCAGCCAGCCGGAATTTCTGCAAGACTTCTGAATAAATCTGGAAATCATAGGGTTGCGGGCTGTCATAAAAGCCCATCTCAACGGCAAAATCCTGATAGGCCATATTGGCCATTTTATAATATTTTGCCGCGGCCGGGATATCTTTATGCCAGAAACTGCCATTGGCGATATAGGCATCCAATTGGTTGGGATTGGGATCACCCCGTCCGGCATCGCCGCCCGCCGCACCGCGGAACCCGGCCAATGGTCCGATGCCGGGTTTACGCTGATGATTGACGATATAGTCGGCGTAATCGGCATATTTGGCGCTGCCATCATCATTGACCATGCCGGGAAGGCCAAGCCGCGCCCCCAGATCCAACAACACCGACTGGAAGCCACGCACATCCCGATCCGGGGTCAGCACCGGCCAGCGGATCGCATCGGCCACCCCGTCTGCCTCGCAAATCGGCCGATCAAGAAGCGAGATTGCATCATGCCGTTCAAGGTAGGTGGTATCGGGGAGAATCAGATCGGCATAGGCCACCATTTCCGACTGATACGCATCCGAATAAATGATTTTCGGGATTTTATAGTCACCGGTTTCGGGGTCGGTCGCGGTCAACATCTCCATCACCCCGCGGGTGTTCATCGATGAATTCCACGCCATATTGGCCATATACATAAACAGCACATCGACCGGATAGGGATCGCCGGCAACCGCATTCGAAATCACCATATGCATCAGCCCATGTGCCGACATCGGCGCGTCCCAGCTATAGGCTTTGTCAATCCGTTGCGGGGTGCCATCGGGGGCGATGATCAAATCTTCCGGTCCCAATACATAGCCAAGCGGCGCCCCGGCCATCGCCTGACCGGGGGCCACCTGATCTGGCCGGCCGGCGGGTTTTGGGTGCGCGTGCGGTGGTTTTGGATAGGGCGGCTTGAACCGAAAGCCCCCCGGCACCTCGACCGATCCCAACATCAGTTGCAGCACATGCAACGCCCGGCAGGTCTGGAACCCGTTGGAATGCGCCGAAATACCGCGCATCGCATGCATTGATACCGGCCGCCCGATCATCTTTTCATGACGCTCGCCCTTCCAATCGGTCCAGGGCTGGTTGATCACCACCTCGCGGGCGAACGCCGCCTCGGCCAGATCGGCCGCCAGCTGGCGGATACGATCCGCGGTAATGCCAACCGTGCCAGCAATCACATCAGGATCATAGGCATCATCAAGATAGGCCTCGGCCATCAGCATAAAGGCCGGCACCGCAACCCCGCCATCGGGCAGTTTGATCTCGCCTTTCAGTGCCGCTTTGACAGATTTGGCATCATGCGCCACCGGCTTGCCGGTTTTGCTGTCGATAATTTGCGGGGTGCCCTTATCGTCACGCCAGAACAGCCCGTCATCGGCCGCGCCCGGATTGCGGATCACCAGCCACGGCGCATTGGTATAGCGGCGCAAATAGCCGATATCGATATTGCCCGACAGCATCAATTCGCGGATCAGTGACA
>CAZYKI010000090.1:0-5378 GCA_964648035.1 uncultured Candidatus Puniceispirillum sp.
GATGGCCACCGGCGAAAGGATGCAACCTGTTGAGCAAGAACGGCACCGCTGTCGATCGGTTTCATCAGATTGTCGCTATCATCAAGCATGCCCAGCCTCCACTGGTGTGCCACTATACGATGCCAGCATTACAATTTCATGACATTTTCGCGGTGGCGACCGTCACCCATGGCTGACAGATCGCCGCCACGGCCTTTACTGGTCTAGGGGAAACAATACCGGCGATGCCGCCGCATCCCATGGCGCGTATTTATGCATAATCCGGGCAAAGCGCGGGCTGGTCAAAAATGCCGCAAGCCAGCGATGAAGATGCGGCCAGGGTTGCGCGTCAAACCATTGTGGATCAGCAATGCGAAACTGACGCACAAAGGGTAGGCTGGCAAAATCCAAAACGCCCATGGCCGCCCCCGACAAGGCCGCCTGCCCTGACAAGGACCGGTCAAGATCACCCAAAAACGCCGCCCCGCTGTCACGATGCATAACAGCTGCAGATTTGTCATATCGGCTGGCATATTTGTACCGGTCAAGATGCGCTTTGAATGGCCCGTCAAGCTGGTCAAGAAAACGCAAGGCGGCGTCCTTATCACGCTGCCATACGGCAAGCCACCCGTCCGGGTCCGATTGGGTCAGCGCCCACATCATGATATCGCGGCTTTCATCGATGACCGTACCGTCAGCCAATTGCAACACCGGCACCGTCGCCTTGGGCGATGCGGCTACAAAAGCGGCTGGCTTGTCACGCAACAGAATTTCCCGCAACACAACCTGTTGCCCGCTGGCGGCAATCGCCAGACGTGCCCGCATCGCATAGGGGCATCGACGAAAGCTCCACAACACCGGCAGTGACGCCATCGGCCTATGCCTCACTTAAATGCGCAACAATCTCAAAATCCGGCCCGGATAGGCGGAACGCCTTGGCAAACCCAAGCACCAGCACCGCTGTGTCGGGATCAAGCCGTAACATATGAAAATCGGTAAAATTCCGGATCAAGTCCATTGTCGGCCCATGGGTCGCGGCAAAATCATCGCACAAGCTTGCAAAAATGGTATCGTCACGCCCGATTTCGGTTGCCGTTGCGGTGAATTTCAGCCGGTTCCGGGCCCAAATATTCTGGCTGTCACTTTCATCAGCACAAAGCAGGCAGGTCGCCACCCCACAGGCCAGCAGGTCACGCACATGCTGCGACAGGTGGCTGGTATAGATATACAGCCCGTCTTCACGCCGAATGAATGGCGACACACCAATTTCCGGTGTGTCGGTGTTGCCACTCACCGCAACGACCATCGTTTTCATGCCTAAGATACGGTCGCGCGCGGCCTCAATTTTTGGACGCGACAGGCCCGACGATGTTTCAAATGCGCTTTTATCCGGCATCAACAACCCTTTCAGACAGGCCACGCCATCCAGCTGGCCTGCCCCCCGCTTGCCTCTTTATTTAGCATCTTTGATCTGCCGGTTAAAGCTATCAGCCGACAAAAGACCCACGATCGGTGGCTGGCATGCCCAGCCTTATTCGGATATGATAGCGCGGCGGGGGATTTTCCATGAGCCAGACCCAGATCGACGTCGAAATTTATGCCGATATCATTTGCCCTTGGTGTTATATCGGCAGGCAGCGGCTTGACGCCGCCTTTGCGGCGCGGCCACAGGTGACACCACGCTATATCTGGCGCTGTTTTTTGCTGAATCCATCAATGCCGGAAGATGGTATGGACCGACAAGCCTATCTTCTTGGCAAATTTGGGCCTGCCGCCAATGCGGTCTATGGCCGGATTGCGGCCGCCGGCCTTGATAGCGGTATCAGCTTCAATTTTGATGCGATCAAACGCACGCCAGATAGTCGTCGCGCGCACCGTTTTATTTTGGCCGCCGCCGCCGCCGGTGTCGATTTAAGCGAGATATTGTTCAAAGCCTATTTTCTCGATGGCGTAGATATTGGCAACCCGGACGCGCTGGCCAGTCTTGCCCATGCGGCAGGGCTTGACCTGCCGGCTGACACCGCAACCGATCAACGGTTTGACAATCAAATCAATACCGACCTTGGCATGACCCGACAGTTACGGATTGACGGGGTACCATTCATGGTATTTGAGGGACAATATGCTGTAGCAGGCGCCCATTTACCCGACCACATCATCCCGGTGATCGACGCGGCAACCACCGCAAAAACAGACAGTTAAAGAAGCGCAACCAACTCCTGCAACACCGTGCGGCAAGCCGGAATCTGCATATCGGCACGCGGCAAAGCCGACGCCACCACCAAACGATGATCAGCGCGCAGCTGTACCCGGCCGGCCTGACCGGCAATCCAGCCGATCAACTGTTCAGGACGATCAAAGTGATTATCTTTGAACGCCACTGACAAGCCTTTGGGGCCGGCATCGATTTTTTCAACATTGGTCCGCCGGCACATCTGTTTCAACTCGATCACCGCGAACAAATTCTTCACCGAATCTGGCAGCGGGCCAAAGCGGTCAACAAGTTCAGCCAGCAAACTGTCAGTGTCTGCCGGATCGGCAAGGCTGGCAATCCGCCGATATAGCGACAATCTGACGGTCAGATCCGGGACATAGCTTTCGGGTAGACGAATCTCGACACCAAGATTGATTTGTGGCGTCCATAGCGCCTGTTTTTCCTCACGCTCATCGCTGCCGGTGCGGGCGGCATCAACCGCCTGACGCAGCATTTCCTGATAGAGTTCAACCCCAACCTCGCGCACATGACCAGATTGTTCATCGCCTAAAAGATTGCCAGCCCCCCGAATATCCATGTCATAGGACGCCAGAGTAAATCCAGCGCCGAGCGTATCAAGCGTTTGCATAACCTCAAGGCGGCGCCGGGCATGCGGGGTCAGCAAGCGGTTTGGATCCGATGTCAAATAGGCATAAGCGCGCTGCCGCCCGCGGCCAACACGGCCCCGCAATTGGTATAATTGTGACAGGCCAAACATATCGGCCCGATGAATGATCATCGTGTTGGCCGACGGAATATCGATGCCCGATTCGACGATATTGGTCGACAGAAGAATATCGGCCTCACCATCGGCAAACCGGGTCATCACCTGATCGAGTTCGGCGGCTGGCATTTGCCCGTGGGCCGACAAAATCCGGGCATCTGGCACCAGCGCCCTGACCCGGTCATATACCCGCTGCATATCATCGATCCGCGGGCAGACGACAAAAACCTGCCCCCCACGGAACATTTCACGCTGGACCGCCTCGCGCAGTACCACGCCATCCCACGGGCCAACAAAGGTGCGTACCGCCAACCGGTCAACCGGGGGTGTCGCGATCAATGACATGTCCCGCACGCCGGATAACGCCATTTGCAAGGTACGGGGTATGGGTGTTGCCGACAATGTGAGCACATGGATGTCGCCGCGTAATTCTTTTAACCGCTCTTTTTGCCCGACCCCAAAATGCTGTTCTTCATCAATAATCAACAATCCTAAATTATTGAAATTGATTGTTTTGGCTAGAAGCGCATGCGTTCCTATCGCGATTTGCACCTCGCCGCTGGCAATGTCGGCGCGCAGTTGTTTGGCCTCGGCGGCTGGGGTCATTCGTGATAGCACGCCAATCTTGACAGGAAAGCCATTGAACCGGTCGATAAACACTTTGCCATGTTGCCGTGCGAGCAAGGTTGTCGGGGCAACCAGCGCCACCTGATACCCCGCCATTGCCGCAATGAAAGCCGCGCGTAACGCCACTTCGGTTTTACCAAAGCCAACATCGCCACAAATCAACCGGTCGCTGGCCCGGCCAGACGCCAGATCGGCCATCACATCCTCGATGGCATTGCTCTGATCTTCGGTCTCGGTAAAGGCAAACCGCGCACAAAATTCGGCATAGCTGCCATCTTCGGGAACCAAGGATTCGGCCCGCGCCCGTTGCCGCTGGGCGGCAATTTTGATCAATTGTTCGGCCATGATCTTGACCCGGCCCTTGATCCGGGCCACCCGCGCCTGCCATGCCGCCCCACCTAGCCGGTCAAGCTGGGCATCCGTCCCGGCATTGCCATAGCGCGACAACAATTCAATATTTTCAACAGGCAAATATAATTTGTCGCCACCAGCATAGACCAAATGCAAGCAATCATGATCGCCGCCGGCACTATTGACGGTGATCAGCCCGTCATAGCGGCCAATACCATGTTCGGCATGCACGACCAAATCGCCGGTTTCAAGGGCGCTGGCTTCGCGTAGAAAATCGTCCCCACGGCCGCGTTTGGCGCGGGGGCGCGACAGCTTTTGCCCAAACAGGTCAGGTTCGGCAAAGACCAGCAGCTGATCCGTCTCGAAACCAGCATCAAGCGGCCATTGCATCAAATAAAGACCGCCGCGCGTCGCGGCTGTCAAATCGGTTATTTGTGACGGGTGTGGCGCGTTATCTAGCGCCGCAAACAAATCGGTAAGACGGCTGGCCGCGCCGCGAGAGCTACAGGCCAACACCACCGGCCGGCGGTTGGCTTTGGCCTCTTCCTCTAGCCGCGACACAAGATCGGCAATCATAGTACCGCTATCGGCACCGGCAAGGCGCGGCACCGGCCGGCCGCCCGCATCAAAACGTGATGGGTCTGCATCCGGGGCGGTATCTACCGGCGCAAAGGCATAAAACCGCCCCACCTTGCCAGCCGCCAGCACATGGTTTCCCTCGTCGCGGGTCAGATACAGGCGTTCAACTGGCAGCGGGCGATAGGGACTGGCAGGATCATCATCGCCGTGACCGGATCGCGCCTGATAAAAATCCTCGATCTGGTCCCAGCGCGCCGTCATTGCCGCATCCGCCTCGTGATCCAGCATCACCGTCCAATCGGCGCAATAATCGGCCACCCGTTCCATATGATCATGAAACAGCGGCAGCCAATGTTCCATGCCGGGGTGTGTTCGTCCCTCAGATACCGACTCATAGAGTGCATCGCGGCTGGCGGTTGCGCCAAATTGGGCCAGATAGCCGGTCCGAAACCGGGCAATTGTCTCAGGTTCAATCGCGAATTCGGCAACCGGCCGTAAAACCAGTTGATCACATGGCCCGGTGGTCCGTTGGGTTGCCGCATCAAACCACCGGATTGTTTCAACCTCATCACCAAAAAAATCAAGCCGAACTGGCGCATCCAGCCCCGGCGGAAACACGTCAAAAATGCCGCCACGAACCGCGAATTCACCGGTTTCGCGCACCGTGTCGGTGCGTAAATAGGCATGTTGGGCCAAAAAGGCGGTAAGGGCCCCGGGGCCGCCCTGCCCGGCATGCCGTAATGCACCCGGCCGGACAACAAGACTGCTGTCGGCAAAATAGGACCGCGGCGGGACCCGCTGAAGCCAGGCATTGACCGTGGTCATCACTAAAACGCCATCATCACCACCGCCCGCCGCCAGCTG
>CAZYKI010000090.1:5478-6653 GCA_964648035.1 uncultured Candidatus Puniceispirillum sp.
ATTTTCATTTAATTATGCGTTTTTATTAAATTCTTTAATTAGATGAAAAACAGGGGTGTCATAGATCTCTGGGACCGGCTCGTTTCCCATCACCCATGCATAAATGGCGGGATCACCGGCAGCCAGAATCGCCTCAAAATCATCAAGCCCGGCGGCGTCCAGATGCGGTAGATGCATTTTGGCAAAATGCCCAAGCAGCAGATCCGTCTCCTTCATGCCGGTATAGCTTGCCCGATAAATTAACCGGCGGACGCGGTCCGACAAGTCCTGACTGGACGGGGGCTCTGATGGTGTTGGCATGGTCGTGACCTCCGGGGTAGCGATTGGCTGATGGGATAGCAGATAAGCCGTCCCCTGCCTAGCCGCAAGCCGGTTTAGCAAATAAGGATCATCCTGGGGCAAAGATCATCCCCGAGCCAAGATCATCATTTGAACGACAGGCCGCTTTTTGTGATAATCTTAGCCAGCGGCGGGTCTTTTACCATGCCGATGATTTGCACCAACAAATAGGTAGGTCTGTTGCACCCCAAACGCCCCCCGCAGATTTTTCAGCTATTTGCCGCCACGACCAGCCTGTCCGGTGTTGGCGCCAAACTGGCCGGCATTCTGGAAAAACGCATCGGCGCCTATGTCATTGATGTGTTGCGCCACCTTCCCATCGGCCTGATCGATCGCAGTCAACGCCCTAGCTTGACCGAGATTCACGATGGCATGGTCGCCAGTTTCGATATTTTGGTGGTCAAGCATGATATCCCGCCACGCGGCACCAGACGCCCGTATCGGGTGTTTTCTGAAACCGATGGCGGCACGCTTGAGTTAGTGTTTTTCCACGCGCGCAATGACTATATCGCCCGCCAATTACCGGTTGGTGAGCGGCGCCTTGTCAGCGGCCGTGTCGAACTATTTCAGGGCCGCGTGCAAATGGCCCATCCTGATCACATCGTCAGTCCGGATGCGGCCGACAAGATGCCGGTTTATGAGCCGGTTTATCCGTTGACTGCCGGGCTGACACCCAAAGTGCTGCAACGGGTGATGCGCGACGCGCTTGACCGCATTCCCGACCTGCCCGAATGGATTGCGCCAGAGCTTGTGACCAAAATGGGGTGGCCAGATTTTGCCACCGCGATGCGTACCGTTCACACCCCCCGCCATGCTGACGATCTTTTGCCAACCAG
>CAZYKI010000091.1:0-6648 GCA_964648035.1 uncultured Candidatus Puniceispirillum sp.
GCGGCCGGCATCCCCCTTTTGGGGGTTTGTTTGGGCCATCAGGCAATTGGCGCCGCCTTAGGCGCCGCGATCACCCGGATCGACCCCCCGGTCCATGGGAAATTATCGACCGTAATCCGAAGCCGTAGTAACGCCGTTGCAACCGACATTTTTGCGCTATGCCCCGATGAATTTCCGGTGACGCGGTATCATTCATTGGTGGTTGATGAAGCCAGTTTACCAAGCTGCCTGACCGTCACAGCGCGTACCCCTGCTGGGGTCATTATGGGGCTATCACATCAGACGGCCGAACTGCATGGCGTTCAGTTTCACCCGGAATCGATTGCCTCGGTTGCCGGCTATCGCATTTTGGCCAAGTTTCTGGAAATTTGTGGCCACCCGGTCACCTCTGGCGACACATTTGATCAGTTGGAAAGTCAGGTTATCCGGCTTGACCAACGGTTTCCGGACCAAATGCACCCGTAACATAACGCGCTTTTATAATGGGTCGCCATTAAGCCCCAACACGGGTCGGTTATCTGCGTCCCCGCGGCGCCGGATGTTCAATCGCGGTGATATCAGCCATATCCCAAGGTTGACCCGCCATGCGATAGAGCCGTTTGCCTTTTTCCGGATAAGTGGCAACGTCAAACGGCAAACGCTGTCCCACAACGAGGCATCTCAGCAATCCGGCACCGGTATTGCGGAGGTCATGCGGTTCGCCCCCCGCCGGATAGCCGATAAAATCACCCGCCTCGACTTGATACACAGCCTCTCCTATTCGTGCCACCCCGCTGCCATCAAGGATGAACAGACATTCTTCCTCATAAAGATGATAATGAAATTCCGAGGCGGTTGCCCCGATGGGAATTTCGATCAAATGCACGCCAAGCGCAACAAGGCCCGCCGCATCGCCCAGTGATTTGTTCCGGCGCCGTGCCTGCGGGTTCAGGAAATGGACCTTATTTTCACCGTCCATTTTGGCAATTTCGGTACGGGTCAAATATTGTTTGCGGGTCATCACAACGTCTCCAGACCAAGGATAAAACAGACCTAGATATGCTGAACATCCCGATCGTATCATGGTTAAGACTTGCGCGCCCTGAACTGGCGCATAGTGGTCAAATAACCGTAAAAAACCGCCCGGCTTTAATGCCCTGCCTCTACTTGCATTGAACGCCCCTGCCCCATATAGTCGTGGCCTGTCACTCAGCCACCAAAGGTGCTTTATGTCGGACAATGTCAAAACCGCGCTGACCGCGTTAATCGCCGGTGAACGCCCAACACGCTCGATCATGCGCGCGTGTTTTCAGGACATCATGAATGGCGCGGTTGGCGAGGCCCAAATGGCCGCCTTTCTGATTGCGCTGAAAATGCGTGGCGAGCGGGTTGACGACATCGCCGCCGCTGCTGCTGTGATGCGTGAAAAGGCGCTGACGATAGACGCTGGTGATGCGGCGATTGACATTGTTGGCACCGGTGGTGACGGATTTGGCACCTACAATATTTCTACCGCCAGCGCCTTTGTTGTTGCCGGTTGCGGCATCCCGGTTGCCAAACATGGGAACAAGGCCGTTTCATCACAAAGTGGGGCGGCCGATGTTTTGGGGGCGCTTGGGATCAAGATCGATTGCGATATGAGCTTGGTAAAAACCGCGCTTGACGAGGCAAAAATTGCGTTTTTGATGGCGCCGCGTCACCATGCGGCGATGCGCCATGTCGCACCGGTGCGGGCCGCGCTTGGCGTGCGGACGATATTCAACCTGCTTGGCCCGCTGTCCAATCCTGCGCTTGTAAAACGGATCATGGTCGGCGTGTTTGACCATAGCTATTGCGCGCCATTTGCCCATGTTCTGGCCGAACTTGGCACAACCAACGCGTGGGTGGTGCATGGGGCTGACGGGCTTGACGAGGTCAGCACCACCGGCAAAACCTATGTTGCCGCCTTGGCTGATGGCAAGGTCACCGAATTCACCATTTCGCCCGATGATCTTGGTCTGCCAACAGCCAGCATCGATCAGTTGCGCGGCGGTGACGGCGCCCATAATGCCCGCTATCTGCGGGCGTTGCTTGAGGGGGAAACCGGCCCCTACCGCGATGTTGTTGTTTTCAACGCTGCGGCGGCGCTTGTCGCCAGTGGCCATGCCCCCAATCTGGAAACGGCCGCCACCACGGCGATAACATCGATTGAAAGCGGGAGTGCCCTAAACGCGCTGACCCGCCTGATCGATATCACCAACCGTGCAGGGTAACGGGGATGCGCGACGTTCTCGCTAAAATCATCGATGACAAGCGCACCGAAGTCGCGGCCTTGGCAGCATCGACCAGCTTTGCCGCACTGGATGAACAAGCGCGCGCCGCCGGCCCTGTTCGCGGTTTTGCCGCCGCGTTGGCGCGTGATTCCAAAACCGGCTATGGGCTGATTGCCGAACTAAAGAAAGCCTCGCCGTCAAAAGGGTTGATCCGGGCCGATTTTGCCCCGGCAGCGCTGGCTGCGGCTTATCAACAAGGCGGGGCAAGCTGTCTTTCGGTATTGACTGATCGCAACTGGTTTCAAGGCGCGCCCGAATATCTGCAACAAGCAAGGGCGGCGGTATCGCTGCCGGTTTTGCGCAAGGATTTTATGATTGATCCGTTGCAAATTGTCGAATCACGCGCACTTGGCGCTGATTGCGTGCTGTTGATTATGGCCGCGCTTGATGACGCGCTTGCCGCCGAGCTTGAAGCCTGCGCCGTTGAATATGGAATGGATGTGTTGATCGAATGCCATGACCACGCTGAACTGGAACGGGCGACGAAACTGCAGTCTCCGCTGATGGGGATCAATAACCGCAATTTGAAAACAATGGAAATTTCCCTTGAAATCGGGGCTGCCATGTTGCCAAAACTGCCCGACGACCGAATCGCCATCGCCGAAAGCGGGCTGTTTACCCCAGCCGATTTGGCGACAATGGCCGCCGCTGGCGCACGCTGCTTTTTGATTGGCGAGTCATTGATGCGCGCCGATGATGTGGCCGCAGCCACCGCGGCTATTTTGCGCGATCCGATGCCACCGATAGCGAAATGATCCCCGTGAAAAAGCGAGCCCGATATGGCTGAATTTACCCATTTTGATCAGGACGGAAACGCGCATATGGTCGATGTTGGCGCCAAAGCGGCAACGGCGCGCACCGCGATTGTAAAAGGCCATGTCAAAATGCAACCGGATACTTTGGCAATGATCCAGCGCGGTGATGCCAAAAAAGGTGATGTTTTGGCGGTCGCACGCCTTGCCGGCATTATGGGGGCCAAGCAAACAGCCGCACTGATCCCGCTGTGCCATCCGCTTGGCCTTGACCATGTCGCGGTCGAGTTTGTCGCTGATCCGGATTTGCCGGGGATTATCATTACCGCAACCTGTAAAGTCACCGGACCAACCGGGGTTGAAATGGAGGCAATGACGGCGGTATCAACAGCGGCGTTGACGATTTATGATATGTGTAAGGCGGTTGATCGCGGCATGGAAATCGGCGGTATTCATCTGACCCATAAATCGGGCGGCAAATCAGGACATTATGATGCCGAGTGATGCCACGACCGGCAAACCGTCACTAATGTCGGTCGATGATGCGTTGGCGGCCATTTTGGCCGGTTTACAGCCGACAGCCGCAGAAACCCGCCCTATTGCCACGGCTTTGGGCTATCGCCTTGCTGCAGATTTGACGGCGTGCCTCACGCTGCCACCCCAAGCGGTATCGGCGATGGACGGCTATGCCGTTCGGGCTGCCGATGTCGGTACGCTGCCGGTAGAATTAACCCGTATTGGCGAATCTGCCGCCGGTCACCCGTGGACCGGGACGGTCGGCGCGGGCGCGGCGGTCCGCGTTTTTACCGGCGCGGCGATACCTGACGGTGCCGATACGATTGCGATACAAGAAGATGTCGACCCAGCGCCAGAGACCGATGGTGTAACGATTACCGTGCGTGCTGTTGAACCACCGGGGCGCTATATCCGGCCGGCCGGCCTTGATGTGACCGCCGGTACGGTCATTCTTGAAGCCGGACAGTTGATGTCAGCCCGCGCGATTGGTCTTGCCGTTGCTGCTGGACTGACCGAGGTGAATGTTCATCGCAAGCCACGGATTGGCATCTTATCGACCGGTGACGAATTGGTGCCGCCCGGCCATCACCCCGGCCCCGGGCAAATCATCAGCTCCAATGCCAGTTTTCTATGTGCCTTTGTCGAAAGCTGTGGCGCGATCCCGGTTGATCTTGGCATTGCGCCTGACCGGCCGGGGGCCCTGTTGGACGCCATCCGCCGCGCACCGGGACTAGACCAAGCCCCGCTTGACCTCATTGTCACATCTGGCGGGGCATCGGTCGGCACACATGACCATGTGATTGACGACATCACCGGCGAGGCCCAACACGGGGCCAGCGGGGTCAATTTCTGGAAGATCGCGATGCGTCCGGGCAAACCGCTGATTTCAGGCTATATCGACAAAATACCCTTGATCGGCTTGCCGGGCAATCCAGTCTCAACCGCGGTTTGCGCGATGGTGTTTTTGCGCCCTGCCCTGGCCCATCTTGCCGGCGGTAGCGACAGCTCCCCTTGTTTTGCGATGCCGCTTGGCAGTGATTTGGATGAAAATGACCAGCGTCAAGATTATATCCGGGCCGTGATCATCGAAAAACAAGGCCTTCACACCGTCCAACCAGCCCCGCGGCAAGACAGCTCAATGATGTCAGTCCTGACCGGGGCGACAGCGTTAATTGTGCGGCCGCCCTTTGATCCTGCCCGCAAGGCAGGGGCGATGGTGCGCGTTATGCCGATCCCGCCCCTAACCTGACAACAGCTGACAACAGCTAACCGCATCTATTTACGGCAATTGGTGGCGCATGGGGCGCCAGCATCGCAAAAGTGATGAAGTGCCTTGCATCAAACCATGAACATTGCTAGAACATAACCAGAACACTTGTCTTTGTCGGAGGGCTAGCGATGCTGACACGCAAACAAAGCGAATTATTAACCTTTCTTAAACGTCATATGCAGACGCATGATGTACCGCCGTCTTTTGATGAAATGCGCGATGCGCTGGGGTTGGCGTCAAAATCAGGCGTGCATCGTTTGGTCTCCGGACTTGAAGAGCGCGGCTATATCCGGCGTCTTGCCAACCGCGCGCGGGCGATTGAAATTTTACCGCTTGGGCAACCGGCCTCGCCCCTTGGCAAGGCGGTGCAAGCCGCCAGCGATATGATCAGCCTGCCGTTGCTGGGGCGGATCGCTGCCGGCACGCCGATTGAGGCGTTAAGTGACCCCACCAACCATCTTGATATTCCGGCCAGCATGATCGGCAATGGTGAACATTTTGCGTTGGAAATTATTGGTGACTCAATGGTAGGTGCAGGCATTCTTGAGGGCGATACAGTCATTATTCAACGGTCGGATTCCGCCCAGCATGGCGAAATTGTCGTGGCCCTGATCAATCGGCAGGAAGCCACCTTGAAAACGCTGTTGAAAGAACCGGGACGGATTGGGCTTGAGGCCGCCAACCCGAAATATGAGACACGCTATTTCAACAGTGGAGAGGTTGAGGTGCAGGGCAAGCTTGCCGGCTTGATCCGGAACTATTAACAAGCCTGATATCTGAATTGTTGTTTATGAAAATCAGATAATTACTGTCTGAAGCTAAATTAACATTGTAAATCGGCTTATCGTTTCGACAAAGCTGTTTTGTGGGCCATCCGAGGAAAATAACATCAATATCGGGGTCGGCGCATGCCGGTGTTAGCCCGCGCCGCGTCACCCGGACCGCTATCTGAAGACCCGAGGGAAATTGATGCCGGCAGTAACGCGCGCAATCGGCAGGCACATAATCGATGATGTGTCGTCCCAACCGGCGTGAGGCCAGATCACGCGCAAAGTCGGACAAATGGCCATAAGCCATCGCCTGATTTTCATTTTTGATCAAAACCAATGGTTTATTGCGGGACATCCCCAATAAGACGCCCATCGGGTCTTCCGCATACATCCATAAAACCCCGCCGAATAGGCCGGGGACGACCCCCAGAGCAGCAAACGGCCACCGCAGCAACCACATTGCGAAAACCGATGACACCAGCAATGCCAGAACCACAAAACCGGGCGGCCTAACCAGCAGGCCAGCCCCGGGCAATTCGGCAAAAAACGCGGCGAGCCCCACAAGCCAGCCGATAGGTATGGCCATAAAGTGACCGGTAAAGGCTTCCAGACCTGCCGGAAGCGAGATGGCCAGTACCGCGCCAGCCGGCATAATGACAAGGCCAGTCAACGGCACCGCCACGATATTGGCGATAATGACCCACGGCGTCACACTGCCAAAATGTTGTGCGGTAAATGGCGCGGTTGCAAGGCTGGCAAGACAGGCCGTTATCACCAAACCCCATAGAAATCGGTGAATCCGCCGGCCCGGCCCATAGCGTTGCGGCCCCCGCCACCGCACCGATTCATACCACCATACAAGGATCGAGGTGGCGGCAAAACTTAACTGAAAGCTGGCTGAAAACAACGCCACCGGATTGACCGCCAAGATCGCAAACGCGGCGAGCGCCACATTTCGCATGGTTACCGCGATGCGGTCGGATAATACCGCGATCACCAGCAGTACCGCCATGAAAAAGGCCCGTACCGCGCTGATCGCGCCACCCGAC
>CAZYKI010000092.1:0-2963 GCA_964648035.1 uncultured Candidatus Puniceispirillum sp.
TTTCCCTCTCGCCGCTTGGCAAAGGGTCTGGGCTTGTCACCGGGTCGTACCGGATACCGGCGGCAACATTGCGCGCCCGCGCGGTATTCACAAACACCATGTCAACCCAAGCCTATCGTAGCTCGGGGCGCCCGGAAGTCACCTTTGCGATCGAACGCATCATTGAAATTGCTGCCCGCCGCCTTGGCTTTGACCCGTTTGACCTGCGCCGCAAGAATTTGGTCAGCCCTGCCGAAATGCCCTATGTGAACGCTGTCGGTTCGCGCTATGACAGTGGGGAATATCAGATCAATATGGATCGTGCGCAAAAACTTGCTGATTGGGACAGCTACCCCGAACGCAAATTAGCATCGGCCCGCAAAGGGTTGTTGCGGGGGCGTGGCTTGGCAAATTATGTCGAATCCTCGATCGGATCACCGCGTGAACAGGCCGAAATAACCGTGCATCCGGACGGCCTTGTTGACCTTGTGATCGGAACCCAACCAAGCGGGCAAGGACATGAAACAAGCTTTGCCCAGGTTGCTGCCGATTTGATCGGCATTCCTGTCGAGAATATCAATATTTGTCTTGGCGACACCGCCGTTGTGACGGTTGGCGGCGGCACCCATTCAGGCCGTTCAATGCGTCATGCCGGCACGGTCATTGGTCTTGCTTGCGATGATTTGATTCAAGAGGGCAAACAACGTCTAACCGCGTTTCTTGATTGCCCACTTGATGATATTGATTTTGCCAACGGCATGTTCATCGTGCGGTCAACCAACCATCACTTTAGTTTTGCCGAAATTGCGTTAAATACCGCCGACAGCCACGGGCCGCTTAAAATTGTCCGGCAAAATGAGATGCATACCCCGGTCTATCCTAATGGTACCGCCATCTGTGAGGTTGAAATCGACCCACAAACCGGCGTTCTTGAGGTGGTCAACTATAGTAGCATTGATGATGTTGGGCGGTGCATCAATCCGCTGATCGTGCATGGGCAAACGCATGGCGGTATCGTTCAGGGCGCCGGACAAGCCCTTTTCGAACATTGCTATGTCGACACCCCGTCAGGCCAGCCCCTTGCCGGATCATTGATGGATTATGGTATATCGCGGGCCAATGATTTTCCCAGCTTTAGAACCGAAATTGCCGAGGTATTGTCGCCAACAAACCCGCTTGGGATCAAAGCCGGTGGTGAAGGTGGTACAACGCCCGCCTTGGCGGTCATTGTTAACGCCGCGGTTGATGCGCTGCAGGATTATGGCATTGAGGACATCCCGATGCCCCTGTCACCCCACGCCATTTGGACAGCAATCCAAACCGCGTCATCAAAACCAACACCATGATTGTGCCTGACCCGCTAGTCTAATGATCGCAACCCGCACATGATGAAAGGTACGTCTCCTATGTCAAACAGCCCGATCCGCGTTATCGCCTTCCCCGGCGCACCCAACTTGCCAACATTTGCCGCCATTGAACGCGGATGGTTTGCCCAACGCGGCTTTGACGTTGATCTTGAACTGACCCCAAGCTCGATCTATCAGGCCGAAAAGACCGCCGCTGGCAATTTTGACATTATTTGCACCGCATTTGACAATGTGGTCGCCTATGGATCCGGCCAAGGGGCAGCGGCCCCCGCCATTACCCCCGATTATGTTGTCATTATGGGGGCCACACAGCTTGAACTGAGCCTCGTCACCGCGCCAGATATCAAAACGGTTGCAGATCTGGCCGGCAAAACCATCGCGCTTGATGCCCTTACCACTGGATTTGCCTTTGTCCTTTTCGATATGCTGGCAGCGGCCAGACTGTCGCGGGATGACGTTGAATTTGTTGCTGTCGGCGCCACGCCACAGCGCTGGCAATCGGTGCAAGAGGGCGTGCATGCGGCAACGCTGACGATCGAGCCCTTTACCAGCCTTGCCACATTTGGCGGCTTTAACATTGTGGCAAAATCAACTGACCTCTACCCCGAATATCAGGGTGGCGTCATCGCCACCACAAGGGCGGCATTGGCAGAGGCACCAGACAAGGTGGCGGCCTTCATCGAGGCCTATTTGGATGGGCTTGACTGGGTTCTTGATCCAGCCAATGACGCTGAGGCGCGGGCGATCCTGTCATCGCGCATGCCCCAGATCAAACCCAAGGCGATGGATGCTGTCATGACAAGCCTGACATCACCGGCATCTGGGCTGACGCCGCATGGGGCTGTGCTGCCCAAAGGCATGGATCAGGTTATCGCACTACGTTCAAACTATGGTGGAGGCACCGCCCCCCTTGAACCGGCAAGCGCATTTATCGACCTGCAAATCTACCAACAAATAATGCAAAGCCGCAGCTGATCACGGGTTTGACAGCGGATGCCATTTATATCCGATATTGAGGCTGTTCAAACCAAAGCGTTAGATTACATCATCGTTGGTGGTGGTGCGGCCGGCTGTGTTCTTGCCGCGCGCCTAACCGAAAACAGCGCCTGTTCAGTGTTGCTAATCGAGAGTGGCGGGCATCGCACGCACCCCCTGATCCGTGTCCCAACTGGTGTTGGCATGATCTGGAAAAAGCGGCTTTTCGATTGGGACCTTAACAGCGACGAGACGCCCGGCTTGAACAACCGAAGCATTGAGCTTATGCGCGGCAAGCTGCTTGGCGGCTCATCCGCGATCAACGCGATGTCGCATGTCAGGGGGGCACCAGCCGACTATGACCACTGGCAGGATATCGGCTGTGACGGTTGGTCATATGACAAGGTTGCCCCCTATTTTCAAAAAACCGAGCGCTGGACAGGGCAACCAAACAAGCATCGCGGTACCAATGGGCCGGTGACTGTTTCGCCCGCACAATCCGATGACCCCCTCTATGATGCGTGGATGGTGGCGGCCAAATCTTGCGGCCATACTGCCCTTGATGACTATAACGCGCTGTCATCGGGCGACATCCTTGCGGGCTTTGCACGCAGCCAGCAAACCATTGATGATGGCTTTCGG
>CAZYKI010000092.1:3063-6580 GCA_964648035.1 uncultured Candidatus Puniceispirillum sp.
CACGCGCTGCCCTTTTTGGAACCGGACCGGCAACGCGTCTACCGGGCGCTATGCACGGGTTTGCTACGCTGACGCCTGACGCCAAACTGCCTGACCTTCAATTTTTATTTCGAGGCGCGCCGCGTCATGCCGCCCCGTGGTGGCCACTATTGTCTGATGGTTATCAAGATGGTTTTGGGATTCGGCCAGTGTTGCTGCACCCGACAAGCCGTGGCAAAATTGAACCCGTTTCCAACAATCCAATGGCGCCGCCCCGGATATCCGGCAATTACCTCGACACAACAGAAGATATGGACCGGCTTTTGGACGGCATTGACATAGCGCTGGCCCTGGCAGACAGCCCGGCGATGGAACCGTTCCGTGACACCAAAAACAGCCCCCTGCCAGACGGGCGGAACGCGCGCACAGCCTGGATCAGACAGACCGCGGTAACCGCCCATCACCCCTGTGGCACCTGCCGCATGGGACCAGACGATGACGCCCCCCTTAGCCCAGATTTACGGCTGAAAGGATTTGACAATATAGTGGTTGTTGATGCGTCAATATTTCCGCACACTATATCCGGTAACATCAATGCATGCGTCTATATGATTGCCGAAAAAACCGCTTCACATTTATCCGGTCAAAATCTTTCAGCCCGCTAATGAGAGGGAAACATATGGCACAAATAATAGACATTCACCCGCATGTTATTTCACCTGACACCACGCGATATCCGGTTGATCCGATTGGCGGCATGCAATCCAACTGGTCTGCCAAACACCCGTTGACCTATGATCAGCTGGTCGCCGACATGGATCGGGCCGGGGTCAGCAAAGCGGCGATTGTGCAAGCCTCAACCGTCTACGGCCACGACAACACATATGTGGCTGAAGCCGTGGCCGCCTATCCCGACCGCTTTACCGGCGTGTTTTCGGCAGATATTCTGGCAGATGATGCGATCAGCACCATCGAGCATTGGCGGAGCCGTGGGCTGACAGCGATCCGTCTTTTTACCGCCGGCACCACCATGCAGGGGCAGGCTGATTGGCTGAATGACCCGAAATCGCATCAGGCGTGGGACTATTGTGCCGAAACCAATTTACCAGTGTGTGTTCAAATGCGGCCGCAAGGCATAGCCTTGCTGACCGAGGTTCTGACACAATTTCCCAAATTACGGATTATTGTCGACCATTTTGCCCGCTGCCGTTTTGGCGACGGGCCGCCTTACCGAGAGGCAGAAGCGTTATGGGCTTTATCCAAATTCAGCGGCGTCCACCTGAAATTGACGCATCGCGCCCTTGAAGCCGCGGCCGACGGCCAGTCAAATCATAAAGCCTTCTTTGATCACGTCTTGACGTTTTATCCCGCAAATCGCATTGCATGGGGATCAAATTACCCGGCCGTCGGGCGGCCTTTAGGGGATGTTCTGACCGAAGCCCGCGATGCGCTGACCCACCTACCCGACAAGGATCAGCGTTTTATCTTCTCAGAAACCGCCAAATCCCTGTTCCCCTCTCTTGCCTGACAGCCGAGCCACCACATATGAACAAAATAACATTTGCCCTTGGTAAAACCCCGATCTCACAGCATTTCTTGAAATCAGACTTTGCCAAAAATTATTGTGACCATCAGGCCATAGCGCCTATCCATCAGGCGTTTCGGCCAATGACCGAAAACGTCGCCTTTGATGCAAGCGAGATGGCAATTGTCACAGCGATGCAGGCTGTTGATCATGGACGGGACATTGTCCCGCTACCAATAACCGTTGCGTCCCGTGTGCAACATAAATGCATCATTCAGAATGCGAATTTCACCGCGCTTTCACCTAAAGAATTAGAAGGCAAGAAAGTGGCTGTCCGGGCTTATAGCCAAACAACGGGGGCATGGGTAAGAGCCGTGCTAGAAACCGAATTTGACGTTGATTGCACAACAATCACCTGGATCACCCAGAACCCACCGCATGTTGCCGACGCGCCCGAACCGGCCAATGTATGGCGCGATCCAAACGGTAAAAGCACGCTTGAACAATTATCAAATGGTCTTGTTGACGCCGCTATTTTCGGTAATGATTTGCCCACAGACTCATGGGTCAAACCTGTCATTGACAACGCTGATGCCGTTGGTCGAGCCAGTCTCGAAAAATCGGGGCTGATCCAGAT
Source organism: uncultured Candidatus Puniceispirillum sp. (assembly GCA_964648035.1). Taxonomy (GTDB): domain Bacteria; phylum Pseudomonadota; class Alphaproteobacteria; order Puniceispirillales; family Puniceispirillaceae; genus UBA3439. The sequence goes on from CAZYKI010000092.1 coordinate 5,205, forward strand.
CAATCATGTCATCGCCGTATCAAGGCGCCTGTTTGATCAAAGCCCAAGCACGATCAAAGCACTGTTTGACGCATTTAGAGACGCCCGCGCCTTGCTGCCGATAGATGATCAAAAAATGCTGCCCATAGGCAAAGCAGAGATGGAACAATCGATCAATATTCTGGCACAAAGTGCGTTTAATCAGGGACTAACAACCAAGACACTGTCTTTTGACGACATTTTTGGTGACGCCACTGCTGTCACCAATCAGCGATGATAATCTCAGCCACCATCGCGCATAACGGTCTTTAGCTATCTTGCAGGCCAGATGGGTCAAGGTCAGATGTGGCGATACGCAACCGCGCAAACCTAGGGTGCGGCGCGAGGCACACAATTTACGAAAGGGCTTTGGCAATGGAAAAAAAACAGTTTGGCAATACCGGCCTTGCCGTATCGCGCCTTACCTTTGGCTGCGGGGCGGTTGGCGGGCTGATGACCAAGGGTGCCGCCGCCGATCAGGACCGCGCGGTGGCCTGGGCACGCGACCACGGGATCAATTTTTTTGACACCGCCGCGAGCTATGGCGATGGCGCCTCGGAAGAAAATCTTGGTCGCGCGTTGGGCGGCACGGCCGACGGCTTGGTGATCAGCAGCAAGGTAGGTATTTACGATACGGATTTGGCGGACATAGCCGGGAAAATTACCGCGTCACTCGAGGCCAGCCTGCGGCGGCTAAAGCGTGACCATATTGACATTTACCAGCTGCACAACACCTTGGGCCGGTCGGATTTTCGCGGCATGTTGCAATTCAGCCAGATCATCGACGAGGTCATCCCCACCTTTGAAAGGCTGCGCGATAGCGGCAAGGTGCGCTTTCTTGGCTTTACCGCCAAAGGCGAGGCAGACGACATCAACAGGCTGATTGACACCGGCGTTTTCAGCAGCGCACAGGTTTTCTACAACCTTCTGGTGCCGTCCGCGGGCGAACCAATCCCCGCCGGCTATCCAGCAGATGATTTCAAAATGTTGCTAAACACGGCGGCCACCAAAGGGGTTGGCGCGATTGGCGTGCGTGTTCTTGCGGGCGGCGCGCTGACCGGCACCGAAAACCGCCATCCGCTTGGGATGCCGGTCGTCGCGCCGATCGGGTCTGATACCGATTATGCCACCGATGTGCGGCGCGGGCTGGCATTCATGCCACTGGTCGAGGCCGGCCACGCCGCCAGCCTGACCGAACTTGCCATTCGCTATGTGATTTCCAACCCGGCCCTGCCAACAACCGAAATTGGTATTGCCACCATTGAAGAACTGCAATACGCCACCACCGCGGTCAATAAGGGACCGCTATCGGCGGATGCACTCGAGCAGATCAAGGCCATTCAGGCAGGCTTTGTGCC
>CAZYKI010000093.1:0-6480 GCA_964648035.1 uncultured Candidatus Puniceispirillum sp.
GGCCGGACAAAAACCAGCCTTTCTATCATCTGCTGGCGGAAAACTCCGACAGCTACTACACGGCCTATGTCAGTCAACAAAATCTGATAGCCGATGCTGAAAACGGGCCGGTCAGCCATCCGGATGTTGACGAAATGTTTGATGGCCTTGACAACGGCCATTATCTGCTGCACCCGCAAGCCTTCAATTAACCGGCATCACGGCGCATGTGGCCGTCCGGCATAGGCTTGACCGTTCGGCATAGGCTTGACCGTTCGGCATAGGGTTGACCGCCCCGCGTAATCACCCCCGCATAATCACCCCCACATAGTCGCCCCCACATAGTCGCCCTCGCACAACCAACCGGATCGGTTGTCGTTTTTTCTGCTAAAAAACCGCAGCCTTATCTTGAATAAAGCCCGCCGGGACGTTATCTACTTCAAATCAGGACCAAATTAGTCTTGATTTTGATAATCATTTGCAAAAGCCGCCGCTGCAACAATTTATATCACCCATGCGGTGGGGCTTTGCGAGGCTGGATGGGTGTTGTCTGTCTGGCTGGCAGGACCTGGCAGAAAGGGCTAAAAAGCGGCATGTTGCGGCTGAACCGGATGACAGATTATGCGATTGTGGTGCTTGGGGCGCTGGCGCATCGTCATGGCCAGACCGTTGCCAGCGCACAGCTGGCCGACCTAACCGCGATTGCCCAGCCGACGGTGGCAAAAGTGGCGAAGGCCCTTCTAGCTGGCGGCCTGCTCGAAACCCAGCGTGGCATCCATGGTGGCTATCGTCTGGCGCGGTCGCCAGCCGATATTTCGCTGGTTGATATTGTCGAAGCGATGGAAGGGCCGATTGCGGTCAATGATTGTGTCGATGGAGCGCAGGACCCCTGTGCTGTCAGCCATTGTTGTTTTATGAGCAGCAGTTGGAATCGGGTCAATTTGGCCATTCGCGCCGCCCTTGATGACGTGAGCCTTGAAAGCCTGACCGACCCGGCCCAAATCTTTCCGCCGGTCGCGATGTCGGCCGCCACCACCGATTTATAATATTAACTGCAGTGCTTGCTTAACCGTTTTATCGCCGTAACAAAGGATCAGTCATATGGCCGCAACCCAAGAGACCATCGATACCCTGCAAGAAGCCACCGGCAAATACAAATACGGGTTTGTCACCGATATCGAATCCGAGTTGGCGCCAAAGGGGCTGAATGAGGATATCATTCGTCTGATTTCGTCGAAAAAGCAGGAACCGCAATGGATGCTTGACTGGCGGCTGAAGGCGTTTGCGACATGGCAAAAAATGGACACACCAGATTGGGCCAAGCTGGATATTCCGCCGATTGACTATCAGGACATTCATTATTACGCCGCGCCCAAGGCAATGGACGGACCTGCCTCGCTTGACGAGGTCGATCCGGAATTGCTCAAAACCTACGAAAAGCTTGGCATACCGCTTGACGAGCAGAAGGTGCTGGCCGGTGTTGTGGCGGTTGATGCGGTGTTTGATTCGGTATCGGTCGCGACCACATTCCGGGCTGAACTCGCCAAGGCGGGGGTGATTTTCTGCCCGATTTCCGAGGCTATTCGCGACTATCCGGATTTGGTGCGTGACTATTTGGGATCGGTTGTGCCGGTTGCCGACAATTATTTCTCGGCGCTGAATTCGGCGGTGTTTAGCGATGGGTCATTTGTCTATATTCCGAAAGGCGTGCGCTGCCCGATGGAGCTGTCGACCTATTTCCGGATCAATGAGGCCAAAACCGGACAATTTGAACGCACCTTGATCATTGCCGAGGATGCGTCCTATGTCAGCTATCTTGAGGGCTGCACAGCTCCGCAACGCGATGAAAACCAGCTTCATGCGGCGGTTGTCGAGTTGGTGGCGCTGGAAGACGCCGAAATTAAATATTCAACCGTTCAGAACTGGTACCCCGGCGACGAGAACGGCAAGGGTGGCATCTATAATTTTGTGACCAAACGTGGCGCATGCCGCGGTGACCGGTCTAAAATTTCGTGGACCCAAGTCGAAACAGGCTCGGCGATCACTTGGAAATATCCATCTTGCATCCTGCAAGGCAAGGATTCGGTTGGCGAATTCTATTCAGTTGCGCTGACCAATAATTTTCAGCAAGCCGACACCGGTACCAAAATGATCCATATTGGCGCTGGCAGCCGGTCGACGATTATCTCGAAGGGCATTTCGGCCGGCAAATCGCAAAATTGCTATCGCGGGTTGGTTCGGATCCAGCCTGGCGCTGAAAATGCGCGCAATTTTACCCAATGTGATTCGCTTTTGGTTGGGGATAAATGTGGGGCGCATACGGTCCCTTATATCGTATCGCGCAACCCAAGTGCGAAAATCGAACATGAAGCGACGACGTCACGCATTTCCGAGGATCAGCTTTTCTACTGTCAGCAACGCGGTATTTCGACCGAGGACTCGGTGTCGTTGATCGTCAACGGCTTTTGTAAGGAAGTGATGAAAGAACTGCCGATGGAATTTGCCGTTGAGGCGCAGAAATTGATCGGTATCAGCCTTGAAGGGTCGGTTGGCTAGCCGGCGCGAAGACAAATAAATACAGGAAAAACAAATGGCACCTTTACTTGAAATCAAAGACCTTCATGCGTCGGTTGGTGATAAGCCGATCCTAAAAGGCATCAATTTGACGATTAACCATGGCGAAATTCACGCGATCATGGGGCCGAATGGCTCGGGCAAAAGCACCATGTCTTATGTGCTTGCCGGCCGTGAAGGCTATGAGGTGACCGGTGGGGATATCGTGATGAATGGTGAATCCCTGCTGGAGATGGAAGCCGATGAACGGGCCCGCGCTGGCATGTTTCTGGCGTTTCAATATCCGGTTGAATTGCCGGGAGTTGGCGGTATGGGGTTCTTGCGCGCTGCGGTAAATGCCCGGCGTCTCGAGGCGGGCGAGGCTGAAATCGATCAGCTGGAATTTGTGAAAATGGTCCGCGCCAAGGCGGCAGGTCTTGGGATCAATGATGATATGCTCAAGCGCGCGGTCAATGTTGGGTTTTCTGGCGGTGAAAAAAAGCGCTATGAAATTTTGCAGATGGCGCTTTTGGAGCCGGCATTATCGGTGCTTGATGAAACCGATTCAGGGCTTGATGTCGACGCGCTGAAAATCGTGTCTGACGGCGTCAACATGTTGCGCGATGCGCAACGTAGTATGCTGGTGATCACGCATTATCAGCGGCTGTTAAACCATATCGTACCTGATTTTGTCCATATTTTGGCCGATGGTAAAATTCGCCGTTCTGGGGGCAAGGAATTGGCGCTTGAGGTAGAGGAGTCAGGCTATGCCGGGATCGATGATGCAGCCTGATCTGGGACAGATTGGGGCCTTGCAGGGGGCGCGTGCGGCCGCGATGGCGCGCTGGCAGTCGAATGGCTGGCCGGACCATCGTGCCGAGGCTTGGCGCTTTACCCGGCTGTCGGCAATTGACAAAATGGAGTTGCGGCCCGCAGGTGATGCTGGTCCGATGGCGGTGTCACGGCCCACCAGCCTACCGGCCAATGCGGTGGTGCTGACCTTTCATAATGGCATAATGGATACCGCCGGGCTTGACGCTTTGCCCGCCGGGGTCACCGCATCGACGCTGGACGGTAATGAGGCCTCGCTTGACGACCTTGCCGGACTGGTACCGGTCGGCCACCCGGTTAGCAACCTGTCATTGGCGGCGATGACCGGTGGCTTGTGCCTTGATATCGTTGGCGATATCGCCGCACCGATCATCTTGCTGTTTGGTGGGGACGATAATGCGATCTCGACCCATCCTGTGGTGTTGGTCAAGCTGGCGTCCGGGGCGTCGGCGGTGGTTGGTGAATGGCATCAGGCAGCGGTTGGTCTGTCGGCGCCGTTGGTGGCGATTGATCTGGCCGCCGGTGCTACCCTTGATTACGCCAAGGTCCAGTTGGACAGCCGCAGCACCACGCATGTGGCGGCGACCGGCTTGCGGCTTGGCACAGGGGCACGCTTTGACGGGTTTCAACTGTCGGTTGGCGGCAAGCTGGCGCGGCTTGAAACCCATGTGACGCTGACCGGTGAGGACGCCGATTGCACATTGTCGGCCATTTATCTGGGCCGCAACAGCCAGCATCACGATATCACCAGCAATATGGCGCATAACAAGGGCCATTGCCATTCGAGTCAGATCATTCGTGGGGTGCTTGATGACAGCGCACGCGGGGTGTTCCAAGGCAAGGTCTATGTCGCGCCTGATGCCCAGAAAACCGATGGCAATCAAATGAGCCGGGCTTTGTTGCTGTCTAGAAAAGCCGAGGCCAACACCAAGCCTGAGCTTGAAATTTATGCTGATGATGTGTTGTGCGCGCATGGGGCAACGGTGGGCGAGTTGGATGAAACCCAGTTATTTTATCTGACAAGCCGTGGCATTCGGCCGGAAACGGCGCGTGCGATGCTGATTGACGCGTTTTTGCAGGATGCGATTGACGGTATCGGCAATGCTGACCTTGCCGCGATGTTACGACCCGTTGTCGACCAATGGATGACAGCAGGAGGCAACCGATGACCGATGGCCTTGTCGGATCGGTGGGGGCGATGCCTGATTTTGATAAAATCAGGGCGGATTTTCCGATCTTGTCGCGTACCGTGCATGGCAAACCACTGGTCTATCTGGATTCGGCCGCATCAGCGCAAAAGCCACAGCAGGTGATGGACGCGTTACTGGCTGCCTATACTGAAACCTATGCCAATGTGCATCGGGGGCTGCATTTCCTGTCCGAAGCGTCAACCGACGCCTATGAGGCGGTGCGGGGCAAGGTTGCCCATTTTATCGGTGCGGCGTCGGGCGATGAAATTGTGTTGACCGCCGGGGCCACGATGTCGATCAACATGATCGCCCATTGCTGGGCGTTGCCGCGCCTTCAGGCGGGGGACGAGATATTGATCAGCATCGCCGAGCATCACGCCAATATCGTGCCCTGGCAGATGGTGGCCGAAAAGACCGGCGCAGTTGTCCGCGCCTTTCCGATGGATGCTGACGGCAGTTTTAATATGGCGTCCTTTACCAATATGATGACGCCGCGCACCCGGATTGTGTCGGTGCCGCATGTATCGAATGTGCTTGGCACCGTTTTCCCGATCAGCGATATTGCCAAAATTGCCCATGATGCCGGGGCCTTGATGGTGGTTGATGGTTGTCAGGGCGTTGTTCATATGCCGGTTAATGTGCAGGCACTTGGCGCTGATTTTTATGTGTTTTCGGCGCATAAGCTCTATGGGCCAAACGGGGTTGGCGTGTTGTGGGGCAAGGCCGACATTCTGGCCGACATGCCACCTTTTTTGGGTGGCGGCGATATGATCGACCGGGTCACGATTGAAAAGACCACCTATGCTTTGCCACCACAGCGTTTTGAAGCGGGTACGCCGGCGATTGCGGAAACCATCGCCCTTGGCGCGGCGATTGATTATGTCGAAACCATCGGAATGGCAGCCATTCGGGCCCATGAGCAGGATATTTTATCCTATGCCCATCAGCGGCTGTCGGCTGTTGACGGGTTGCGTCTGATCGGTACCGCAGCGGGAAAGTCGGGCGTCGTGTCGTTTGTTATGGAGGCGGCGCATCCGCATGATATTTCAACCATTATCGATCATGACGGGGTGGCAATCCGGGCCGGTCATCACTGTGCCCAGCCCTTGATGGATTTTTATGATCTGCCATCAACCGCCCGGGCGTCGGTTGGGCTTTACAGCCGGCGAGAGGATTTTGATGCGTTGGCCGAGGCTCTGGACAAGGTGAACCGGATTTTTGCCTAAGGGTGCAGCATGGTGATGAGCGATGACAAACAAATGACCGATAGCGGAGCTGATGGGCCGGATCTGGCCGATTTCCTGCCTGATGTCAGTGCCGGCTATATCGCGCGGGCGGGCGAAAGGCTGGCGGTCGCATCGGGTCCGGCTGACCCGATTGCGGTTGAAGATGCGCTAAAATCGGTGCATGACCCGGAAATTCCGGTTAATATTTTTGACTTGGGACTGATTTACGATATTGATCGCCGCGCCGATGGCGATGTTTATATCACCATGTCATTGACCGCGCCCGGTTGTCCGGTCGCGGGCGAAATGCCAGGACAGGTGGCGCGCGCGGTGGCCGCGCTTGATGATGTGGGGGCGGTGTCGGTCGAACTTGTCTGGGACCCGCCCTGGTCGCCGGAACGGATGAGTGATGACGCCAGACTTGCGCTGGAATTCTAGGGATTGTTATGCTGTACCGACAGTCTGTCGGGCGCTGAAAAGGGTGAAGAGATGATGTTTGATCCATCAAAACCGGTCTTGACCTTGACCGATGCCGCCGCCAACCATGTGCGGCACTTGATGGCGCGGGCGGATAATGATGTGATTGGCCTTCGCGTCGGGGTAAAAACCGCCGGCTGTTCAGGCATGCAATATGATGTGCAATTTGCCACCGAACAAAAACCGTTTGAAGACAAGGTTGAACAGAACGGTGTCACGCTGTT
>CAZYKI010000094.1:0-6395 GCA_964648035.1 uncultured Candidatus Puniceispirillum sp.
ACAAGCATCTACCCGAAATGACCGTGCATGCGGGTCTGAAAAAAGCGCCAATTTTCATGCCGTCGGTCGGGGCGTTCTATGCCGGGATGCTGGTCCATCTGCCGCTTCATGTCAGCCAATTTACCAAGACCGTCACCGCCGATGATCTTCATGCGCTTTACGCCGACTGCTATCCCTCAACGGGGATGGTGCGAATGGGGGCGGCTAGCGCCAATCACAGCGATGTGCCGCCGCAGATTGCCGCCGATGCGCTGGCCGGGCGTGATCATATGGAAATTTTTGTGTTCAGCGATACGGCCCAAAGCCAATTTTGGCTGATGGCGCGGCTTGACAATCTCGGTAAGGGCGCATCGGGTGCCGCGGTACAAAATATGAATATTGCGCTTGGCCTTGAGGATAGGCTGGGGTTGGCCTGATAGGGCAGCACCGGCAAGACCAGCTTGATAACACATTCATGATAACGCAATTCTCATAACGCAATCCTGATAAGACGAATCCGGCAAGACAAACGTGATGGCAATAGACGATGATGCATGGCCCGGTCCTGAAGCGGGGTCTTACCTGACAGCATTAAGTGATCTTGACCGTGCCAGACTTTATCCCTATCGGGCGCCGGATGGCGGCTATCTTTTGTCTGCCGGACAGCTCTACCCGTTGCGGCAGGCAGATATAGACCGGCAAGCTGACAGCTTATTTGCCGGACGGGTGCCGGTGTTGTCGGTCGGGTCCAACCGCGCGCCGGTGCAGCTGTTACGAAAATTCGGCGATCAGGCGGTGGTGCCGGTAACGCCGGCCCGGCTTCATGATTGCGATATCGTACATACCGCTTATCTTGGCTATTACGCCGCTGTGCCCTGCACCGCCTTTCCGGCAAAAGGCGTTGTAGCCCATTTGAATGTGGCATGGCTTGACCAAGATCAATTGCAGCAGATGCACCGCACCGAGGGCATTGGCGTGGCCTATGATTTTGTCGAGATGCAGGGCGTCGAGCATCAGTTTGCTGTCCCACAGGGGCCGGTATTTGGCTATGCGGCGCGCTTTGGTGTTCTGGATTGCGGCGATGGTGCGCCAGCCGGCCTTGCCGCGATCCCGGTCAGGGGACGTGTCTTTCAAACACTAGACCAGCAGGCGGCGGCGACCTTGGTGCGGCGGCTTGGCGGGGGTGATGACGCCCGGTCTCTGGACCGGTTTTTACGCGATATGCAGGCTGACAAACCGGCGCGTGATGCGCTTGTTGACCGGTTGCGTCACTATGCGATTCACCCGGTCACGCCGCCCTGGCGGGTGGTGCCGGTCACGGCAGATGACATTGATGATTATCTCTAGCTTGCGATCAGCCGATACATAACCAGCCCGGCGGCAAGACACAGCCCTGCATCCCGATTTGATTTGAACAGACGCAGGGCCAGCCCGGGATCGTGCGGTCCCAATCGCCACACCTGCCAGCCAAGATGGGTGGCCATCGCCGCCAGCCCGCCCCATGCAACAAGGCCCGCACCGGCCGGCCCGATGCCGGACCACCACAGGCCAGCACCAATTAGCCCCGCCGCGGCGAAATAAGCGGTGCCAACCGCCAGTCGCAACCGTCCGGCCAGTGCCAAGGCTGATGATTTGACACCAACAATACGGTCATCGGCCATATCCTGAACCGCATAAATCGTATCATAGCCAAATACCCAGCAGGCAGCGCCAGCATAAAGCAACAGCACCGGCAGCGCGGGTAGGCTGTTTTGTGCTGCCGTCCACCCCAGCAGGATGCCCCATGAAAAGGTCAGGCCAAGCACCATTTGGGGAAACCAGATGACCCGCTTGGCCAGCGGATAAAGGACGACCAATGGCAGGGCGGCACAACCGACATAAACCGCCAGAACTGGTAGCTGCAGCAAAATCAACAGCCCAGCAAGCCCCAATGCGGCCAGAAAGCAGCTGGCGGCGCGCATCGATATCGCCCCGGATGCCAAAGGCCGGTTGATAGTACGCGCAACCTGTCGGTCGAGGTCACGGTCCCACATATCATTGATAACACAGCCCGCCGCCCGCGTAATGATTGCCCCAAGCATGAACAGCGCCATCAACCACACCATCGCGGCCGGACTGGTTGCCCCAAGCGGAATGCTCCACCACGCTGGTAACAAGAGCAGCCACCAGCCGATTGGCCGGTCAAGGCGCGCCAGATAGACATAGCGGTGCGAGCTTGGCGGCAGGGCTTGCCACCAGCCATTTTGGGTGATGTCGGTATGCGGTGCGTCCGGCTGCTTTGTCATGTAGACCATATGTAGGCAATTGCATGGCAAAAGGCAAAAGCCTTTCATGCCCGCCTCAGCCGCGCCGCTGGCCGATAGGTGGCCACGCCTGAATGGATAGATGTTGTAACTATTCTTTGCTGGCAGTACAACAAAACGGCATGACCCAGACTGACAGCAAAACCCGCCTTTACATTGACAGCCCGCTGGCCAGCGGGGATGAACTTGTTCTGCCATCGACGCAGGCGCATTATTTGCTGCATGTGTTGCGGTGCCGGGTTGGCGACCAGATTGCCCTGTTCAATGGTGTTGATGGTGAATTTTCTGCCGCCATCATCGCGGCGCACAAAAAACAATGCCAGATCCGCGTCGGTGACAAGCGTCGGGCGCAAATCGGCTGTCCCGATTTGTGGTTGTTGTTTGCGCCGGTGAAAAAGGCGCGGCTCGATTTCATCGCGCAAAAGGCCAGTGAATTGGGGGCGCGGGTGATTTGGCCGGTCAATACTGATTTTTGCCAGATCAGCCGGGTCAATGACGATCGGCTGGCCGCGAATGCGATTGAGGCGGCCGAACAAACAGAACGGCTGGATATCGCTGATATTCGGCCGTTTGTTGATATGGGGGTGGCGCTTGATCAGATGGAAGATGACCGGCTTTTGATCTGGTGTGACGAGGCCAGTGCCGGTAGTCCGGCGCTGAATATCACCGCCGCGCTGGCATCGGCCCCGCCACATGACCGGGCGGCAATCCTGATCGGTCCGGAAGGTGGGTTTTCACCGGCCGAGCGCGCCGCGCTGGCGGCACGAAATAAGTGTTTGAAAATTTCGCTCGGACCGCGCATATTGCGCGCCGATACGGCTGCTATCGCCGCGCTGTCTTGCTATCAGTCTGTTTGTGGAGATTGGCGCGGTCACTCATCGTCAGGCACAGGTCTGTCACATGCTTGATGCGGCAGGACCGCACCGGCCTGAACCCGAAAGGGACGTCCCCCATGGGCAATAATACCACCATCATTTCCGATAAATCACAGCTTGTTGACTGGCTTGCCGCTGGTGCCAAGCCGGCACATGCATGGCGAATCGGCACCGAGCATGAAAAATTTCTGTTCCACCGCGACGGCTTGTCACCGGTGGCCTATGAGGGGCCGGGTGGTGTGGCCGAGGTGCTGACCACCTTATGTGCCGAAATAGGCGATAAGGCCAGTCCGATCATCGAAGCTGGTCATATCATCGGGCTGAAAGATGGCGCTGGTGGATCGGTGACGCTGGAGCCGGGCGGGCAGTTAGAATTATCCGGTGCGCCGCTGGAAAACCTGCATCAAACCTGTGCTGAAACGGGGCGTCATTTGCGGCATATGCGGGCCGTGTCAGATGCGTTGGGGCTTGGCATGCTTGGCATCGGGTTTCAGCCTAAATGGACGCGTGACGAGATTTTCTGGATGCCAAAAGGCCGCTATCGGATTATGCGGGCCCATATGCCGCGGGTTGGCAGTATGGGGCTGGACATGATGCTGCGCTCCTGCACGGTTCAGGTCAATCTGGATTATGCTGACGAAATTGACATGCGGCGAAAATTCAGGACCTCATTGGCCTTGCAACCGGTTGCTACGGCGTTGTTCGCCAATTCGCCGTTTAAGGATGGTGCGCCGTCAGGCTTGCTGTCGACCCGTGCCTTTGTTTGGACCGACACCGACAATGCGCGGTGCGGGGTGCCAGCTTGTGTGTTTGATCCGCAATTTGGCTATGAACAATGGATCGATTATATTCTTGATGTGCCGATGTATTTCTTGCATCGCGGCGATGATTATATCGATGTCGCCGGCCGGTCCTTTCATGATTATCTTGCCGGCACCTTGCCGGGGTTTGAGGGTGCGGCGCCGGTAATGGCCGATTTTGAAGATCATATCACCACCGCTTTTCCTGAAGTGCGGTTGAAGCAATATCTTGAAATGCGCGGAGCTGATGGCGGGTCTTGGGCTAATATTTGTGCGTTACCGGCTTATTGGGTTGGGTTGCTGTATGACGAGACGGCGCTGGCTGAAGCCGAGGCGCTGGTGGCCGATATCACCGCCGATGATGTGATGGCGGCCCGGCTATCGGTCGCGCGTGACGGGTTGCGCGGGCAAATGGCCGGGCGGCCCATTTATGCGTTGGCCGCACGGTCGGTTGAGATCGCGCTGGACGGGTTGCGGCGGCGCCATATTCTGGACGGGGCCGGCAATGATGAAACCGGCTTTTTGCAACCGCTTCGTCAGGTCATCGCCTCCCAGAAAACACCAGCCGAGGTCATGCTTGATCTCTATCATGGCGAATGGGGCCAAAATATCGATCAGGTTTTTGTGTCCAACCAATATTAACCCTTGTAACAATCCGGCGGCCGACGAGCTGTCCGATCATTTTTATGATGCGAGGCCGCCCTGCGTCATAGGCCCACCGAACTGCCAAAGGACCGTGTCTTGCCATGTTTGTTTTGCTGCTTGTGGTCTTTATCAATTTTGTTGGCATCGGTGCCCTGATCCCGGTTCTGCCTTTTACCGTTATTGAAACCTTGGGCCTGTCGCCAACGGTGATGACCATGCTGCTGGCATCCTTCGCCTTTGCGATGTTCATATCGAATCCGATCTTGGGCCGACTCTCCGACCATGTCGGACGGCGGCCGGTATTGTTTGTCAGTCTTGGCATCAATGCGTTGGCGCATCTGTGGTTTGCGCTGTCTGGCGATATTGTTCAGATGTTTGCGGCGCGGATTTTGGCCGGGCTGGCAGCTGGCAATACCGGCGTGATTCAGGCGATGATTGCCGACCGGGTTGATCCCCAAAAGCGGGCCAAATTCATGGGGCTGTTCGGGGCGGCGATTGGTACCGGCTTTGTCGCCGGTCCGGCCCTTGGCGGTATTTTTAGTGGTCTTGGCGGCGGCGCACCGCATCAGGCACCGTTTATGCTGGCGGCGGCGTTTGGGATGATGGCGTTACTGCTGTCATTGCGTATCGGTGAAAGCGCTGGTCATGCGCCACCACAAGCCGGTCAACGCTTGCCGTTTTTCCAGCGGTTGGTGACAGTGCTGAAAAGTCCGCTGGCGCTCTATGCGGTGGCCTTTTTTTGCTTGAATCTGTCCTTTGCTCAGGTTGAGGCCAGCTATGTGTTGCTGCTTCGTGATTATCTCGATTTTGGTGCGCGTGAAACCGGGTGGCTGTTTACCTATATCGGGGTGTGCATCGTGATGGTGCAGGCGGGTCTGATCAATCTGGCGGTGCGCTATTTCCGTGAGATCGGCACCACGCTGTTTGGCGGCAGTCTTCTCTGGATGGGGCAGATGCTGACAGTGCTGCTGTCATTGGGGTTGTTGTTTGGCGATGCGTACCCGCTGGCACAAATCATTCTGGTGTCAACCGCGGTCTGTTTTGGGTTTGGTTTCAGCAATCCGTCATTATCGGCGGCGGCCAGTAATGCCGCCGGAAAATCAACCATGGGCGGGGCGCTTGGCGCGGTGCAGGGATTCGCCGCCTTGGGTCAGGTTGGCGGTTTGGTCCTCGCCGGACCGTTATACCAGCTAGGCGGCGCCCATTACCCGTTTGGATTTGGTGTGTGTGTCACAACGGTGCTGTTGACGGTTTTGTTCTTATTGCGCCGCCGCCAACCGCAAGTCGCGTGACCGGTATCCTATCGTAAATCAGGCGGCTTCGGTGCCGCCGACAGTGATACCGCCCATCTTGACGGTTGGCTGGCCGACCCCGACAGGAACGCTTTGCCCGGCCTTGCCACAGGTGCCAATGCCGCTGTCCAGCTTGCTGTCATTGCCAATCATCGAGATTTTTGACATCGCATCAGGGCCATTGCCGATCAAGGTCGCTCCCTTGACCGGTGCGCCAATTTTACCATTTTCGACAAGATAGGCCTCGGCCGCTGAAAATACGAATTTGCCCGAGGTGATATCGACCTGACCGCCACCAAAATTGACCGCATAAATGCCCTTTTTGATTGAGGCGACAATTTCATCCGGGTCGGTATCGCCACTTTCCATATAGGTGTTGGTCATGCGTGGCATCGGTGCATGCGCGTATGATTCGCGGCGCCCGTTGCCGGTGGCCTCGACGCCCATCAGGCGCGCATTCTGGCGGTCTTGCATATAGCCTTTCAAAATGCCGTCTTCGAT
>CAZYKI010000095.1:0-1140 GCA_964648035.1 uncultured Candidatus Puniceispirillum sp.
ATCAAGGTCGGTGCTGGTTAGGCGTTTTTATATTCAGACCAGAAATCGTTCCAATCTTCCAGCGATTGCTGCACCGGAATATTGCGGTAATGGATCCGGCCCTCTTTGATCAAGGAAATCGGATCATTTGACATGCCGTCAATTTGTCCGGTGCGTTCCGCCTCTTTGCGGTCAACCTCGATCAGTTTGGCACGGCCCGATTTGGTGATTGCAAAACCGGGATACGCCGCCATCTGCGCCGATTTGACCTGACCCGCCGGCGACAGCATATATTGGATGAATTTCTTGACGATATCGGCTTTTTCAGATCCTTTGCCAATACAGTAGGATTCGGTCCACTGGATACCGCCCTCTTTCGGCACGACCGAGGCGACCGGCGCACCGTCTTTTTCCAACACGCCGGTAATCCAGTCACCGATACCGCACATTGCCAGCATTTCACCATTCTTCAGCGAATTGAACGTCCCGCCGTAATCGAAATAACCGCCAACCTGCGGCCGCAATGACAAGGCCGTCTCTTGGACCTTTTTCCATTGGCTATCTGATAAATCCCACAATCCGGCACCATTGCCATTATAGAGGCTCATCATGCCGAGGCTTGGCAAGTGCCAGTCAAAATGACCAACCTTGCCTTTGACCTCCGGCTTCCAGAAGCAGGAATAGCTCATCGCTTCTTCAGCGGTGATCGCATTTTTGTTGTACGACACGCCAAGATGGCCAAAGCGCACCATCATCGAGAACAGCTTGCCATCCTTCCAATGGCCGGGGAAATTCTGGAAGTCCTTGTAGAGCATGTCATCAAACGGATAGTCGGCGGCATTCAGCTCTTCGATATAACCGGCCGCATTCAATTGCTGAACAAATTCACCGTCAGACAGGATCAGATCATAGGTCCCTGGCGGCGATTGTGCGATCAGCCCCAGCATATTGTCACCGCCCGCGTAATATTTCGGCTTAAATTTGACATTGTTGGCGGCCTCAAACTCGGCCACGATGTCGGGCTCACCATGACCATACCAAGCCAACATATTGATTTCTGTCGGCGCCGCCCAAGCGCGCGAAATAAAGGGGGTGGACAAGGCCGTTGCCGCGCCATAGGCCAAGATCTGGCGGCGTGATGGCGTCAGGGTAAGGTTTGAT
>CAZYKI010000095.1:1240-6266 GCA_964648035.1 uncultured Candidatus Puniceispirillum sp.
AAATGTTTGGCACTGAATTTTTGACCAGATCCTTTCGGATTGCAAAATATTCATGTAAAAAAATGACAGTCGGCCATTGGCGGGCGATACTGACCACCCCGCCAGCCTATTATCGGCCCCGCGCGACAGGGCCCACCCGGCCGATCACAAAAGGATGCTGTCAGATGAAACGATCTGAATTTCATAGTTTTTTTGGGGCGAACCACCCAATCATCCTGCCCGTCATCCATGTTTTGGATCACCAGCAGACAGCATCAAACATCGACAAGCTGATTGATGCCGGCATTAAGGGATGCTTTCTGATCAATCATGATTTTGATGTCGAAACCTTTTTGCCAATCATCCGGTCGATTCGCCGCAGCTACCCGGATTTTTGGATCGGGTTGAATTTTTTGGCGGTTACCGGGCTGGTGGCTTTCCCGATTTTGGCGGCACTCGAACAGGATGATTGCCGTATTGACGCCTATTGGGCGGATGATGCGCGGATCGATGAGCGGGTTACGGCACAGGCCGAAGCCGCGGCGATTGCCCGCACCCGCCAAGACAGTGGTTGGACTGGCCTGTATTTTGGCGGCACCGCCTTCAAAAAACAGCGGCCGGTAAAGCCAGAAGATTATACTGTGTCAGCGACAATTGCCGGCCATTATATGGATGTCGTGACCACCTCAGGCATTGCGACCGGCAATGCGGCCGACGTGTCCAAATTGGCGGTGTTTCGGGCGGCCCTCCCCGATACGCCGATCGCCCTTGCTTCGGGGATCACCCCGGAAAATGCGGCAGATTACGCGATGGTCGATTGCTTTATGGTGGCAACCGGTATCAATATAAAGGATGATTTCTATAATATCGATCCGGCGCGGCTTCGTGATTTGATAGCGCGCTGTAAGGCTTTGGGAGACGACTTATGACAGCTAGCAATGCCGGTGGCGGCACATCGCGTAAAGCCGAGCGATGGTATCTTGACATCATGTCGCCAAACACCAAAGGCGATAAATTCGCGTGGCTTGACCCGACCTCGATCTACATCAATGGGGATGCATTTCACGATTTGCTGGATGACCTTGCCGCCGATTTGGCAGATGTGCGATGCGATGTTGTCGCCGGGCTTGACGCGATGGGGTTTGTCCTTGGCGCCGCGCTCGCCACGCGTCTTAGCGTTGGGTTTTTGCCGATTCGCAAAGCCGGAAAATTATGTGTCGACACCGACAAGGTGACATTTTCAAACTATTCAGGCCGCACGCAGGATATGGAAATGCGCCAACCGGCATTTGCACCCGGGACCAAGGTATTGCTGGTTGACCAATGGATTGAAACCGGCGGCACGATGGATGGTGCGATCCGGCTGGTTGAACGCCAGCAGGGTATCGTCGCCGGTTTGGTTGCGATTGCGATGGAAGACAATGACAAAACCGCCAGCTATCGCCAGCACTACCCATGCGTAACCGCCGTGCAACCCGGCACCGACCTGCAACTGCAATGCAACCGTCAACGCCTTGACAGCTTTGACAGCTATACCGCTGACATGGCGTTTCCGCGGGTCAGATAAAGACAATGGTTTTTTCGAATTTGTGATCAGAAGATAGGTTTGTTTGATTTTGACCATCGATAACCAAACATTCACACATATCATTATTGGTGCTGGGTCAGCCGGGTGCTTGCTGGCCAACCGGCTAACAGCACGGGCCGAGAACAAGGTTTTACTGATCGAGGCGGGCAATTGGGACCGCGATTTTTGGCTAAAGCTGCCGGTTGGCTATTTCCGGTCGATCAACAATCCGGCCGTTGCCCGCCATTTTGCGACTGAGGCCGGGCCGGGCACTGCCGGCCGATCGATTGTCTGGCCGCGCGGCCGGGTTATTGGGGGGTCAAGCAGCATCAATGGCCTGATTTTCATCCGGGGCCAAAAGGACAATTTTGACCGTTGGGCGGCCCTAGGCGCGACCGGTTGGGCCTATGATGATGTACTGCCCTATTTTCGCAAGCTGGAACAATTTGCCGGGCCACCATCACAATATCATGGTCATCATGGCGATGTTCAGGTGTCGATGTTGCGCAATAACCATCCCCATTGCGCCGCATGGGTAGCGGCGGCCCAACAAATGGGCCTGCCCAAGAATGACGATTTCAACGGCGAAACAACATTTGGCGTTGGCGCCTATCATCTGTCGATTGGCCATCGCTGGCGCAGCAGTGCGGCCACCGCGTTCTTAAAGCCAGCTTTGCGCCGGCCCAACCTTGTGGTCATCACCAACACGATGGTCGAGAAAATCATCATTACCGATGGTCGGGCCACTGGCGTCCAAATCCGGCAAGACGGCGAGAGCCGCAAGGTTTTTGCATCAGCGGAAACAATCCTGTCTGCCGGCGCCATTCAGTCACCGCAGATTTTGCAACTGTCCGGCATTGGGCCAGCCAAGCTGTTAACAAAAATGGGGATTGATGTGCTGATTGATCGTCCGGAAGTGGGGGGCAATCTTCAGGACCATTATCAGATGCGTACTATCGTGCAGATGCGTGATCCGATTTCCCTGAACAATGCGGTGCGCAACCCGCTGTCGCTGATGAAAATGGGCTATGAATGGCTGTTTCATGGGCGCGGCGCGTTGACTGTTGGCGCCGGTCAAGTCGGAGGGGCCGCACGCACCGAACATGCGCCAACCGCAGCGCCCGATGTGCAGTTTAATGTGATGCCGCTATCGGTAGACAAGCCGGGCGACCCGCTTCACAGCTACCCCGGCTTTACCGCGGCCGTATGGCAATGCCATCCCGAATCACGGGGCCGGGTTGATATCGCCTCGCCCGATCCGCTGGCTGATCCAAAAATCCAGCCTAATTACCTATCGACGGCGCTTGATCAGAAAACGATGATCGCCGGGGTCAAAATGCTGCGGGCGATTTACCAGACGCCGGCCTTCAGACCGCTATGGACAGACGAGATTGTCCCCGGCGCGGCTGTAGAGGATGATGCGGCGTTACTAGCGGCGATCCGGTCTGGTGGCGGCACGGTCTATCATTGTGTTGGCACCTGCCGGATGGGATCCGACAAACAGGCGGTGGTGACGCCTGATCTGAAATTGCGCGGCATCGCGGGCTTGCGTGTTGTCGATGCGTCGGTGATGCCAGAGGTCACCTCGGCCAACACCAACGCGCCAACCTATATGATTGCAGAAAAAGCCGCCGATATGATCCTCAATGGTCAGTAGCCGCAATCAGACGTGGTGGCCCGATAAAAAGGACAATCCAGCATGATCAAAATTACCGATGTTGAGGTTATGGTCTACCGGTTTCCGCTCGACAATCCGGTGCAGACCTCGTTTGGCCTGATGCAAGACCGCCCCATGGTGATTGTCAAACTGACCAGCGCCGCCGGGATAATCGGTTGGGGTGAGGTCTGGTGCAATTTTCCGAATGTTGGCGCGGAACACCGCGCGCGGCTTGTCACCAGTGTCTTTCGGCCACTGCTGTTGTCACAGCCTTTTGACAGCCCCGCCGCCGCCTTTGCGTTTCTGACCACCAGCACATGGGTTCTTGGCCTGCAAACCGGCGAGGTCGGGCCGCTGGCCCAATGCATTGCCGGCATTGACATTGCGCTGTCGGACATTCACGCCAAACAGCAAGAACTGCCACTATGGGAACTTTATGGCGGCACAGCCGATACCGTGCCAATCTATGCCAGCGGGATCAATCCAACCAATGCCGAACAAACAGCGCGCGCCGCGCTTGATGAAGGCTATCGGGACATCAAACTGAAAATTGGCTTTGGCCGTGACCGTGATGTTGCGAATATCCGTGCCTTGCGCGACATTGTCGGGCCGTCTGGATCACTGATGGTTGACGCCAATCAAGCATGGAGCGTTGATCACGCCGCTGAAATGATATCGGTTTTGGCGCCATTTGATTTGACATGGCTTGAAGAACCAATTGCCAAAGACAGGCCAATCGCCGAATGGCAAAAACTACGCAAAACAGCCACAATGCCGCTTGCCGCGGGTGAAAACCTGCAAGGTGACGATGAATTTACCGCGGCGATTGCCGACAATGTTCTGGCGGTTATCCAGCCTGATTTGGCGAAATGGGGCGGGCTTAGCCGTACCATCCCGGTTGCCCGGAACATACGCGCCGCGGGCCGGCGATATTGCCCGCATTATCTTGGCGGCGGTATTGGTCTGGTCGCGTCGGCCCATGCACTTGCCGCGGTTGGCGGTGACGGTCTATTGGAAGTGGACTTTAATCGCAACCCGTTGCGGTCCGCTCTGGTTGGAGACATGTTGTCGGGCAAAGACGGCATGGCGCGGCTTGGCCACAAGCCCGGACTTGGCTACGAACCCGATCTGGCTGCGGTCAGCGCATATCAGGTCGCCTGACGTCACTATCGCTCTTTTCCTATGATCCGCACCGCCATATAGCGCTATTCACATAACGCAGGATGGAAATAACTCTTCAGGCGCAACCAAACGGTTAGCCAAATATTGTGCAACCGAGTATCGGCAGGCGGTCTCTAGTTCGGCGCGGTTTTGCGCATAGCCATAGGGCCAGTAATCAGCGCCCATCGCGGCAATGGTTGTCTCCATCGCTTCGTTCAACCACGGCAGCGACAGCCGGTTGGCCGACCCCAGCCAGACATCGCGAAGATCCTGCACAGCAATGTCCCGCGCCGCGGTGAAGGCGCGCAATAGCGCAACCGGCAGATCAGGATGTGCCTCGACCAGCGACTTGCGTACAGCAATCAGATGCATGATCGGAAAAAACCCGGTTTTTTGATGATAGGTCCGTTCAGCCGCCCCAAAATCTTTGACGATACGCACAATCTCAGGATTACCATCGAGGAACGCCTTGGGGGGGTTGGGGGCGAGCAATGCATCAATATCGCCGCGAAGCAACAGCGCCTGCAGCGTTTCCCCGTCCCTGATCGGTTCGACGACCATACCGTCGGGCAGGTCAAGTGACAGCCGTTCGTGCCGCACACCTTTGTCCAGCGCGCCGGTGCGCCAATGGATGCCAGCCGGATCAACACCATATTCATCAG
>CAZYKI010000096.1:0-5983 GCA_964648035.1 uncultured Candidatus Puniceispirillum sp.
CCTATATGTCGCGGCCGATCTGCTTTATCCTTATTGTTGCTGGCGCCCTGACCCTCGGCACATCGGTTTATCGCGCGTTGACCGCCAACCGGGCCAGCGCCGGATCAAACGCGGGACAAGGGTAAAGCGCACAGCTAATGGAGTTTCTGGCCGCCTTCTTGCCATCCGAGGATATCGGGATCACCGCCATAATCTTGGCGGTGTTCCTATTTGCCGGCGTGGTCAAGGGCTTTTTGGGGATTGGCCTGCCCGCGGCGGCCATGGCGATATTGACATTGGTGATTGAG
This sequence comes from uncultured Candidatus Puniceispirillum sp., assembly GCA_964648035.1. Taxonomy (GTDB): domain Bacteria; phylum Pseudomonadota; class Alphaproteobacteria; order Puniceispirillales; family Puniceispirillaceae; genus UBA3439. The sequence goes on from CAZYKI010000096.1 coordinate 288, forward strand.
CCGACCATCGCCATATCGCTGCTGACCTTGCCGATCATCTTTACCAATATTATGCAATATGCCAGCTGTGACTCGCCGCGGCTGATTGCGGCCAAATACTGGCTTTTCGGCGTGGCCATCATGTCGAGCATCTTTGTGACATCGCTGTTTATCCTATCCTTTCCAACGGCGATGCTGACAATTTCAATTGGCTTTGCGATGATCATCTTTTCGCTGACCCAGATGTTTGGGGCCCGTATGCCAATGGGACCGGGCCGTGGCTGGCATGTTGCTGTCGGGCTGTTTTCCGGAACGCTTGGCGGCCTTAGCTCAATCTGGTCACCACCGGTGGCGATGTATTTGCTGACGCAGAACGTGTCAAAAGATGAGTTTATCGGCGCAACGGGTTTTTTGTTTCTGGCGGGGTCAATCCCGCTTGCCACCGGTCTCGCCCTTGCCGGCGTTTTGACGATGACAACAACGCTGCATTCGCTGATGGGGCTTGTGGTGGTGCTAAGCGGTTTCAAGATTGGTGAATGGTTACGCGGCCATGTGCCACAAAATATATTTCGTCAGATCGTGTTATGGGCGTTCCTGCTGATGGGCGGCCGGTTGATTGCCGTTGGTATTTTCTGATCTGGCGATAGTCAGGCCAATGTTGTACTGATCCTGTCCACCGCCGCCAACCATAACCGGTCCGTATCGGTATCAACAACGGTACCGTTTGACGCCAGCTTGGCAATGACCAGCCGTTCTGATGGGTTGATCCACAGCCATTGCCCATGAATACCAATCGCACAAATGACCGGGCTTGCCTGATCCGGCTGGTACCATTGTGACCGATAATTGCCATTGGTGAATAGGCGTGGCCCCGCGCCGCCATTTTGTGCCAGCCAGATGTGATTGTCGCGTTTGCCCGCGATGTCGGCAATCCAATCGCCCGGAACCACCGCCGTGCCATCAACCATGCCGCCATCACAAACCATCTGCCCGATCCGCAGCAAATCATGCAAGGTGATGCACAGCCCGCCCGATACACGCGGGGCGGCATAGGTATCAAGGGTGATATAGGCTTCATGTCTAGCGCCGCAGGGCTGCAGAATATGGGTGGCAAATAATGTGGCAAAACTGGCCCCGCCGACCCGCTCCAAAAGCCAGCCAAGCACATCACTATGCGGCGAGCAGTAATGATGCCGTTGCCCATGTGCGCCGTCTGATACCGGCATGCGGGTTAAAAACACACGCAACCCATCGGTTTCGGCGCCTTCCTCGACCGGATTCCACGCCGCTGCCTGTCGATAGGCCATGAAAATGCCGTCCGTATCAAGATAATCCTCGGTAAAGCCTGACGCCACCTGCATATCAAGAAGATGCCGCAGCGTTGCCCCTTGATAGGCACTGTGCGCCAGTTCAGGCAGATAGTCGGTGACCGCGCGCGTCGGGTCCAACCGCCCCTGCCCGACAAGCACCCCCGCCAGTAACGATGCCATCGATTTGGTGATCGAAAACACGATATGCTGCCGATCAGGCGCACCAAAACCGCCAAACCAGTCATAGACAAGCGCGCCATCCTTCATCACCGCAAAACAATCGGTCTGGCTTGCCGTTAAAAATCCGGCAAGCGTCTGGGCGGCCCCATCCGGCCCGTGAAACGCCAGATCATCCAGCGCCATACGCGCCGCGGGCAATGGCCGCGGGGTGGCAGCGGCCGCGATCGGCGCGGTTGGTAGCAATTGCCGTAAATGATTGAATGACCAGCGGGCGACGCCTGGTTCGCGCCAATTGGCCAGCAACACCTGATGTTCGGGCAAGGGGGGGAAATCCTGCATCAATCGCGCCCAATCTTGGATGCTATCGGTCATCATGCTGTATCCTTTGATAGGGTGTTTTTTGATAGGGCGTCCCCTGATACGCTGCCTTTTGCCGCAAATGCATCAAGATGAAGAACCGCGCCGGTCGCAAATTGTCGGTCCGCCCGATCATGGCTAACCAGCAAGGCGGGGATTTTGCGGCTTTTGATCTGGTCAGCGACAAACCCGCCAAATTGCTGCCGCAAATCCGGATCAAGGCTGGAAAAAGCCTCGTCAAGCAACAGTGCTTTCGGGTCTGCCAGCAAGGCGCGCATCAGGGCGACACGCGCCGCCTGCCCTCCCGACAGGCTGGCCGGATCACGCCCCCCAAACCCGTCAAGCCCAGCCGCCGTCAACGCCGCGGCCACAACCATCGCCCGTTCATCGCCGCGCACCGTGGCCGCCAGACCAAACGCCAGATTGTCGGCAACCGACATATGGGGGAACAGCAGCGGGTCCTGATACATCAGCCCGATGCGGCGCTTGTGCGGTACCACTGGCACGATATCGACCCCGCCAAGCCGGATTGCCCCGCGCCAGACAAGCGCCGGGTCAGGCGTGCCACAAATCAGCGACAAGAGTGTGGATTTGCCACTGCCGCTGATGCCATGAACCAGCTTGATCTCACCGGCCGGCACGTCAAAAGACAAGCCCGTGACAAGCGGTCGATCATAGCCAAATTCAATATTGTTAACTTCAAGCATGACGAGCAGCGCCCCGACAACCACCGAAAAATGTGCGAATTCACAAGCCAGAGTTGCAATGTGACAGAACCGGCGCGACAATACCATAGCAAGGACGGACCATAGCAAGGACGGGACACCACGACAACGGGACACCGCGGCAGCTGTGACGCCGGCGGTTTTCTTCAACAATTTTTTTTAAGGGGCAGCACAAATCCATGGCATGGTACAAAACGCAGCGCATGATCGGTCAAATGGTCAAGATAACATCCATCGGCCTGTTGGTGCTGGCGATGATGGGCGGTGCCGCAAAACTGGCAGCAGATGAGTTCACTGACACTGAAAAACAGGCCCGTGGCCAGACCGTCTATTTCAACGCCTGGGGCGGCGACAGTAAAATCAACGCCTATATCGGCTGGGCTGGTCAGCGGCTGAAGGCGGATTATGACATCACCTTGAAGCATGTGAAACTGACCGACACCGCCAGTGCTGTGTCGCGGATTTTGGCCGAAAAGGCCGCTGGCCGTAGCGATGGCGGGTCGATTGATCTTATCTGGGTCAATGGTGAAAATTTTGCCGCGATGAAACGGGCCGGCCTGTTGCCGGCATCCGGGTGGGTGACAGGCCTTCCCAATTGGCGGTTTACCGATGCGGCCGCCCTACCCGCCATTTTATCGGATTTTGCCGAACCCACCGACGGCAAGGAAAGTCCGTGGGGGCGCGCCCAGCTGGTTTTTGCCTATGACACAGCGCGCTTGCCATCACCGCCGCGGTCAGCGGCAGACCTAGCTGCCTTCATTGCCGCGAATCCGGGGCGCTTTACCTTTCCCCAACCCCCCGATTTTATTGGCGTGTCATTTCTAAAGCAGATTTTGATCGAACTGACAGCGGCGGACCCGGCGCTCTACAACCCGGTGGATGCGGCCGATTTTGACGCGGTGACAGCGCCCCTATGGGCATGGCTTGACACAGCCCGACCGAATTTATGGCGCAGCGGCACCGCCTATCCGGCAAACTATCCGGTATTGCGCCAGCTTTTGGGCGATGGAGAGATTGATATTGCGATCGCGTTTAACCCGGCCGATGCATCCGCCGCGATCGCCCGTGGTGAATTACCAGACACTGTCCGCACCTATATCCATGATAGCGGCACCTTAGCGAATGTGCATTTCCTGGCCATTCCATTTAACGCCAGCGCACCGGCGGCGGCGAAAGTTGTGGCCAATTTCATGCTGTCGCCCGCCGCGCAATTACGAAAAGCCGACAGCCGTATCTGGGGAGACCCCACCGTACTGGCAATCGATAGGTTGCCAGCGGATATGAAAGCCGGCTTTGCGGCTTTGCCGCGCGGCCCGGCCACCCTAAGCGATGCCGATCTTGGCCGCACCCTTGCCGAACCGCATCCAAGCTGGGTGCCACGGCTGGAATCGGCCTGGGCCAAACGTTATGCCAGCGGCGGTTAGCCGTCATCCGGCCGGCAAGACACCAAAAATAGTGGCTAAACGCCGGCTGACCATTGCCGCCATCAGTCTGTTTACGCTACCGGTGCTGGTCGGCATGGCGGGCATTCTGGTGCCGGCGGCAGGCTATTTTCCGGTGCTTGGCAAAAACACCCTGTCGATTGCCCCAGCAACCCAATTTTTAGAAACAGCCGGGCTTGCCAAGGCCGTCTTGCTGTCGCTGACAACCGGACTTTTGGCCACGTTTTTGTCAGTGGCGGGCAGCTTTTTACTGCTGGTGGCCTGTTTCAACAGCCGGTTTTTTGGCTGGCTTCGTCGATTGGCCGGGCCGCTGGTGGCCATCCCGCATGCCGCGGTGGCCATAGGGATGGTGTTTTTGCTGGCCCCATCTGGGTGGCTGATCCGCCTGTTATCCCCCGGCTTGACCGGATTTGACCGCCCACCTGTCTGGTCGCTTGTCCCCGACCCGCATGGGTTGGCGTTGATCTTTGGGCTGATGGCCAAGGAAATACCGTTCTTGCTGCTGGTCGCTATGGCCGCCACAGCCCGCCTGCCGGTACAGCGGCTTGCCGATGTCGCGACCAGCCTTGGCTATGGCCGCTATGCCAGCTGGGGGCTGGTTATTTTACCGTTGATTTACCGCCAGTTGCGCCTGCCAATCATCGCGGTGCTGGTATTCAGCCTGTCGGTTGTTGATATGGCGCTGTTGCTGGCACCCACCTTGCCGCCGCCCTTGTCGATTTTGGTTTTGAACGGGTTCTATGATGCCGATCTTGCGGCGCGCTTGCCGGCCTCATTCGGGGCGGTGCTGCAAATCGGGCTGGCGCTATGCGGCGTCGGCATTTGGCTTGTGGGTGAGCGCGGCGCCGGCGGGCTGGCCCATATCTGGGCGCGGCGCGGGTGGCGCAGCGTTTGGCTTGACCGGCCATTGGCCGCCCTCGCATCTCTGGCCTGTTTGCCAATGGCGGCTGCCTTTTTCGGATTACTGGCAGCATTCCTTTGGTCGTTTGCGGCAAGCTGGTTTTTTCCCGATGCGCTGCCATCGCGCCTTAGCTTGATCCATTGGCAGAACTGGTCAGGACTGGGGTCGTTACTGTGGGCAAGCGGCGGGCTGGCATTGAGTGCCAGCATCCTGTCGCTTTTGGTGGTGGGCTTGTGGCTTTATTGGCTTGGCCCGCCTGCGGCGAACGACACATCCATCGCCATCGCGTTGTTTTTGCCGCTGCTAGTGCCACAGGTCAGCTTTCTGTTTGGATTGCAAATGACCCTAAGCTGGACCGGTATGGACGGCACCTGGCCAGCGCTGATCTACAGCCATATGATTTTTATCATGCCCTATACATGGATGATCATGGCCCCGGCCTTTGCGGCGATGGATTGGCGCTATGATCAGGTCGCCACCAGCCTTGGCAAGGGGATGGCAGCACGGGTACTAGGGGTTCATCTGCCGTTATTGGCCTACCCTATTGGCACCGCAGTTTTTATCGGAGTGGCGGTATCGGTCGCGCTTTATCTGCCAACGGTGTTTGTTGGTGGCGGCCGGATCAGCAGCGTGACCGTTGAAGCGGTCAGCCTTGCCGCTGGCGGCGGGCGCGGCGACGCCGGTGTGGCAGCCCTTTTGCAGGCCCTGATCCCATCGGCGGCATTTCTGGTGATTCAATGGGGGCTCAAAACCCGCTTTGGCCGGTTGCGGGCAATGCAGGCTGGTAGAGAGCGATAATGCT
>CAZYKI010000097.1:0-1692 GCA_964648035.1 uncultured Candidatus Puniceispirillum sp.
TTTTCAAAATTTATTTTTGGGCGGCCCTGCCGGAAATTTTGGGGGGTGTCCGTATTGGTTTCATCCGCGCGGTCAAGGGTGTTATTATCGGGCAATTGCTGATATCTATTGTTGGCTTTGGCGCTCTGTTCGAGTTGTATTCCGCAAACTTCCTGATGAAGCATTTTTGGGCCGTTCTTTTGGTTCTGTTTACATTGGCGTTTTTCTTGGCGGAAATTCTGGCTTACCTTGAACGCCGAGTGGCGTATTATGCGGCGCGCCGGTCCGCCTGATAAAGGCCGGTTTTGATCTAGAAAAGGAACATCAAGTCATGACAAGTTATGTGATTGAACCGGCCCAACAGGTGGTTTTGCCGGTGCGCGGAAGCGATGCGAAATTTCCGGTCCGGCGGATTTATTGTATCGGCCGCAATTATGCCGACCATGCGATTGAAATGGGGCATGACCCTGATAAAGAGCCGCCATTCTTTTTCCAGAAAAATGCCGATAATATCGATACCAGCGGCAATTTTCCCTATCCGCCACAAACCAGCGATGTGCATTTCGAAATGGAAATGGTGGTCGCGTTGAAAAGTGGCGGTGTTGATATCGCCGAGGATAAGGCGCTTGAGCATGTCTATGGCTATGGCTTGGGACTGGATATGACCCGCCGTGATTTGCAGGGCGAGGCCAAGAAAATGGGCCGCCCGTGGGAGATTGGTAAAGCGTTTGAGCGGTCCGCCCCAATGAGCGAATTGGTGCCGGCCAGCGAAACCGGCCATCTTGATCATGGCCGTGTGACACTTGCGGTGAATGGGGAAACCCGTCAGGACGGCGATCTTAATCAGATGATTTGGAAAGTGCCGGAAATGATTTCTTATTTGTCGCGCTTTTACGACATTGCGGCAGGTGATTTGATTATGTCGGGAACACCGGCCGGGGTTGGGGCTATCCAGCGTGGTGACGTTCTTGTCGGCACCGTAGAAAATCTGGGATCTTTCACCGTTACCGTCGTTTAATCGATCGACAGCACCGCACCCATGCCGGCGGCGGCATGTTCCAGCATATGGCAATGGAACAGCCACAGGCCCGGATTGTCGGCCACAAACACCAGGCTGGCGCGCTCTTGCGGTTGCATCAACCATGTATCGCGCTGGCCCGACGGTAATATTGCCGTCGGGTCATCCGACATCACCCAGAAATGGTGACCATGAAGATGCATCGCATGTGGCCATGCCGTATCATTGACCACGTCAAGTGATATCACGGTCCCGCGCTTTATTTCGGCAAAAATGTTGCTGTAATCGCCAACCTGCCCATTGAAAGCCCACAGTTTTTTGTGTTTTTGTGCCAACTCGCGCAAGGGTAGCACGGCGCCATCATAACGTGCCTCGGTCAGGTTGCCCATCGCGCCCCCTTGCATATGCACCGGGATATGGCGAGCCTGTTTTATGTCGGGAAAGGGCGGGACAGGGCTGGTGTTGATTGGGTCTTTCGGGGCTGTTGCCGGGCCAAGCTCTGGGGTCGCGACAAGCTGTCCAGCCGGGTAATCGGTCTCTGTGCTGGTTTCGCGAATAAGCGCTTTTTCGGCTACCATATCGCAGATGATATCGGCCCGTTGCGCTGGTGCCAGCGTGATGGTGGTGACAGACTCGGTGCGGCATGGCGCGCCGTCCAGTGCGACAAGCTGTGCCTCGACCCCGTCAAACCGCAA
>CAZYKI010000097.1:1792-4020 GCA_964648035.1 uncultured Candidatus Puniceispirillum sp.
TGGGCGTGATACCAAAAAGTGCCGCTGTGATTTACCGGAAATTCATAGGTAAAGCTCTCGCCTGGTGCAATCGGGGCTTGTGTTAAATCGGCCACCCCGTCCATATCATTGATGTTGCGGATGCCATGCCAATGCACCGTTGTTGGCACGTCAAGCTGGTTCGTTACCGCGGCGCGCACTATATCGCCGCGGCGCAGGCGCAATAATGGCCCCGGGCATGTGCCGTTATAGAGCCACATGTCGGTATCAGCCTGTTCCGGGCCGGTGATATTGAAAGCCGATTTTCCAGCGGTCAGTTGATACGACCGCACACTGCTTAACGCCGGTCGGGGCAGGGTTACCGAGATCAGGCCAGCCGCCCCGCAAGCTGACAAGGCTTTGATAAAATCACGTCGCTGCAGCATTTTCCTGATCACGTTTCACCGCCTGCTTGTCAGTCGCCTAATAGATGTTTTGTTTGGCGTTATCTCTCGTTCATATAGGTGCGCTGCACCGTAACGGCAATATCAACACCGTTTGATAAGAGAGGGTCAACGCGCCGCATTTGGAAAGAACAGCTGTGCGCCGTTCCGTCGGTAGGCCGCGATGGCGGCTTGCCCATCGGCTGATAACAGCCAATCGGCAAATTGTTTGGCGCGCGCTGCTTTGACATTCGGGCAATGGATTGGTGACACTGGCACCACGCCATATTGATTGAATAAGGGCGGATCACCTTCAAACAGAATCTTGTGCCCAGCCTTGTTCTCAAACGCTAGCCAGGTGGCACGATCACTAAGGGTATAGGCGTCAGACTGGACCGCAAAATTCAGCGTTGCCCCCATGCCAAGGCCGGTTTCAAGATACCATTTGATGGCTGGGCCGGTACTGCCTAACCCGGCATTTTGCCACAAGCGCCGTTCCGCCTTATGGGTACCGCTATTGTCACCGCGCGAGGCAAACCGCGCCGTTTTTTCGGCGATCCGGTGCAAGGCACCAGTAATCGAACCGGCCCCTGCAACCAAAGCCGGGTCATGGTCTGGCCCCACCAGCACAAAATCATTATACATCAGATCATAGCGCGCGGTTCCAAAGCCGTTGCTTACAAATTGTTCTTCATCCTGCTTTGAATGAACAATCAATATGTCGCCGTCGCAATTGGCAGCGTTTCGTAGGGCTTGACCAGTACCGACCGCGACAACCTTAACATCGATCCCGGAAACGGCCTTGAATTCGGGCAGCAATGCCTCGTAAAGACCAGAATTTTCGGTTGAGGTTGTTGACTGCGCGATGATGAAACCTTCGGCATGTGCGCGGCTCAACAGGCTTGCGGTAAGCGGCACCAGAACAGCGATCGCATAAACAAGATTGATCGGCCAGCGGCCGCGCAACCGGTTTTGACCTTGGCGGCGGGCATGGTTACAATCGGTTTTGCGGTCCATCAACAGTGCGGCCTTTGCCAGTCTGGCGGTTGCAGGTTAAGCGGGTAACGGTCAGGCTATGGCTTTGTGGATAAAACGCTTTTTTAAGTCGCGTCAAGCCCTGTTCTTGGGCTAGGCTGACCTAGCAACATCGGGACAATAAACCAAACAACAAAATTGTGGTGATATGGTAAAAAAAAGAACGCGAAATCCGGAACGTGAACCCGGTGTGCGGACCAAATTGTTTATCGCCGATGAGACCATCGGTCTTGGCAAAATCAATTTGCTGGCTTTGGTTGGAGAGGTCGGATCAATCAGTGAAGCGGCCCGGCAAATGGGCATGAGTTACCGCCGCGCATGGTTCCTTCTCGACTCGATGCAAAGCGGATTTGCTGCGCCCTTATTCATAACCGAACGCGGCGGGGCAGGTAAAGGTGGTGCCCAGTTGACCCCGCTTGGCGATGAGTTGATCCAGCGCTATCGCGCGCATGTGGCGTTGGTGCATGATCAGTCTTCCGATATTTTGACGTGGATGCGAACGGTACAGGCTGATCCGGCCGACCACCCGGCCGATGCACCAGCCAATGCCAATAAAGGGTAATCGGGTGTGCCGATGACGGTTTATTTCATGGTGTGATCGGTGTTAGCGTAACGTGGGTCATAATTGTCAAATGAGGTTTGTCCGATGAAATTTCCAGCTTGGCACCAGCGTCCTGATAATTTTGATCCGGAAACGCATCGTCCTGGTGTTCTTGACAGCCAGTCGTTTTTGCGGGTGGCTGACCAGTTTATTTCGCTGGCCAATCAGCGTAACAAAAAAATAGAAGCGAC
>CAZYKI010000097.1:4120-5895 GCA_964648035.1 uncultured Candidatus Puniceispirillum sp.
GTCTTGGCTGACGTTAGCCGTGACCGCGGCGAGGCGCTGGTGCGCACCCATTGTACCCGGTGCCATGTTGTGCCGGGCATGAACCCTTTTGGCGGCATCGGGTCAACACCATCATTTACCGCAATGAAATGGCTTGTTGATTGGCGGCGCCGTTTCGAGATTTTTTACAGCCTTCCGCCGCATCCTGCTGTCGTGCGGATTGATGGCGTTACCCCGCCGCGTGATCAAGCGCTGCCGGCCTTCAGTCATGAAATCACGATAACGCTGGAACAGCTTGATGATATTCTGGCTTATGTCGACACGATTAAAGCGCCGGCGCCATAGCTGTTGGCTGAATTTGATTGCAATTCAGCGCGGAAACACTAGCTATGGTAACAACAGGTAATGGACCGTTGATAAAATAGCTGCATAGGGATGATCGAATGACTGAACGTGAGGAAATGGACGCCGCCGAACTGGCATTGCGTAAATTCTTGAAGCAAGTCGGCGTGACGGCGCATCAGGAATTGGCCAAAGCGCTGGCCGATGCGGTGCAATCCGGGCGGTTGAAGGCTGGGGACAAGGTGCCTGTCAAGGCATCTATTGAACTCGATGGTGTCGATTTCACGCATCAGGTGACCGGCGAATTGGTGGTGCCTGAATAAAGATGGCAACGCTTGATGATACAATCATCCTTGCCGCCCTTGCTGCCGTCAAGGACCCGTCGCAAGGCACGGATATCGTGACTTTGGGGATGGTTAAGGGGATCCAGATTAACGGGAGCAATATCAGTTTTGCGCTGGATGTGCCGCCCCATCGCGGCCCGGCGATGGAACCGGTGCGTAAAGCCGCGGAAAAAGCCGCCTTGGCGATTGATGGTGTGACCAGTGCAACGGTGATGGTGACCGCCCACAGCGGCACGTCGGCGCCGCCTTCAGAAGATGACGGCCCGGTTATTGAAAAGATTTTGGATAGCAAGGTCCGCCGCTTTATTGCTGTGGCGTCAGGTAAGGGCGGTGTTGGTAAGTCAACCACCGCCGCCAATCTGGCAATCGCTTTGCAGCTTGAGGGGCTTCGCGTCGGGCTTTTGGATGCCGATGTGTATGGACCATCCCAGCCGCGTATGATGGGGGTCAGCGGCCGCCCCGCCGCCGCTGGCGGCGATATGGTCAAGCCGCTTGAAAGCTATGGTGTCAAGCTCATGTCGATGGGGCTTTTGGTGCCTGACGACACAGCGATGATCTGGCGTGGGCCGATGGTGCAATCGGCGCTGACCCAAATGCTGGATGCTGTGGCTTGGGGCGTGCTTGACGTGATCGTTATCGATTTGCCGCCGGGTACTGGTGACATTCAGATTTCGTTGGCACAGCAGGTCAAGTTGGCAGGGGCGGTGGTTGTTTCAACGCCGCAAGACATTGCCTTGCTTGATGTTGTCAAAGCGTTGACGATGTTTGACAAGGCTGGCGTACCGGTGCTTGGAATGGTGCAGAATATGGCGGTGTGGCAATGTCCTGATTGTGGCCGCACCGACCATATTTTCGGGGACGGTGGCGCCGCGCGTGAAGCGGCTAAACGCGGTATCGAACTGTTGGGCGAAATGCCCTTGTCGCTGGCAGTGCGCAGCGGGTCGGATTCTGGAACGCCGATCGTGGTGGCCGAACCGCAATCCGAACAGGCTAAAATTTACCGCAATATCGCCCGGCGCGTGATGGAGGTGGCCGATCTCCGTTTTGAGGATAGCGCATGACTTTATATTTTGAACCCGATCCGGCGGATGACAACACGCCGCCGCAACT
>CAZYKI010000098.1:0-3665 GCA_964648035.1 uncultured Candidatus Puniceispirillum sp.
GCGCTGTCCAGCGCCTTGGCATCGACCGACCAGCTGACAACGCCGTTATTACTGTCACGGCTCATCTGCACATCGGCTGGCGCATCGGCCGGCATCGTGTCTTGTTGCACCACCACGTCAGACGCGACCGGCCCGCCAAGCGTGATCAGCGTTTGCACCCGCTTTTCCAACCGCAACAGGCGAAATTCGGTATCTGAGGTTATTTCCAAGGTGCGTTCCATCCGCCGGTTGGTGGTGACCAACATGTCGGATAACCGCTCAATATCCTGACGTAACGCCTTGATATCGGCCCCTTGGGCTGAACCGGCCTCGACCGAACTTGACCCCAATTGATCTATCTTCAGCCGTAGATCGCGCAAATCCTTTTCAAGAACACCACGGATTTCTTTCAACCCTTGTTCAAGAATATCCATCCGCTGTTGATGCCGTGTCAGCAAAGCGCTGGTATTGTCGGCGGCGCTATCGTTACCGGCGGTTTGCGCCACCGCACCTAACGGCATCAGCATTGCCGCAACAAGCAGGAAAACAAGCTGTCTGTTCATCCGAGACGTTCCTATATCATTATCAAACGGTGCCGAGCGCACCAACACCAGCATCACGATAGCTATTGTTTTAGGCAGAAATTAGGCAAAAAAAAAGGCGCCGAAGCGCCTCTTTTCGGCAATTTTACATATTAGTTCAGAACCGTTGCGGCGCGGCGATTTTTGGCCCATGCCTCTTCGTTCGAACCAACAACCGCTGGACGCTCCTTACCGTAGGACACGGTGCGGATCCGCGCGGCATTCAGCCCTTTGGCCAGCAGATAATCGCGAACCGAAACGGCGCGGCGATCACCAAGGGCCAAGTTATATTCGCGCGTACCACGTTCATCGGCATGCCCTTCAACAACCACCACCAAGGTTGGATTTACGTTGAGGAAAGCCGCCTGACGATCAAGCGTGTCTTTTGATTCGGCACTCAGTTCGGCGCTGTCAAAAGCGAAAAATATCGTATTACCAACCTGCGCCAACTTTTCTGCTGGGCTCATCTGCGTTTCTGTTGCCGTTGCAGTGCTGGCGCTGTCAGCGCTGCTTGAACTGCTTGAACTAGCGGCTGCTGACGTGCCACCAGAAGCACTGCCTGCCGCGCTGTCACCGGTTGCCTTTGGCGCAGTTTCACAGGCCGCAAACAGGAATGCAACCGCTGTCAATGCGAGGAGTCGTTGGAACATAGTTTACCCCCAAGGATGTTTTCCGGCGTACCGGATTGAATAGTCCTACTGATTTATTGTGCCTGAACGTTGGCATTACTGCTACGTTTCACCCCACCATATGACAGGCACGACCAGTCTGTCGAAAATACATCGACGTGATCATTCCTTGTCATTACCGCAATTCGCCCTGAATGGAAACCATAAATTTGGCAAAACGCCACAAAAACCGACAAAACTTGCCGCAATCATGCCGCGTGTCACATTGCCATCCACGCGTCACCGTAGCAAAGGCGACCAAGCCGGATCCGACGCATCAGACGGGGTGATGATCTGCTTTTCATTAAAGCCGGTAATATCGATCCGATAGATATAGGTTTCGCCGCCGCTACCATCGTTTTTGAATGGCTCTTGTTTGAAATACATCAATACCCGACCATTGGGGGCCCAGGTCGGCCCTTCGACCAAGAATCCGCTGGCCAGCAGCCGTTCGCTCGACCCATCGGCATTCATCACGCCAATATAAAACTGGCCATTCGCCATTTTGGTAAAGGCGATGATGTCACCACGCGGCGACCATACCGGCGTGGCATATCGGCCTTCGTTAAAGCTGATGCGGCGCACATTACCGCCATCTGCATCCATCACATATAATTGTTGGCTGCCCCCCCGGTCCGAGTTGAAAACGATCCGCTTGCCATCTGGCGAATAGGACGGCGAGGTGTCGATCGAGGCCGATTGCGTCAACCGGTTGATCGCTTGGGTTCGCATATCCATTTCATAAATGTCGGTCATCCCATTTTGCGCCAAGCTCATAATCAATTTATCGCCAGACGGCGCAAAGCGTGGCGCAAAGGTCATTCCCGGAAATGTGCCAAGCCGTTCGGTACGGCCGGTCGCAATTTCGAGAAGATAGACATTCGGCTCGTCATTGAAATAATTCAGATAGGCAATTTCATTTGCCGTCGGCGAAAAACGCGGCGTCAGAACGAGATCAGCACCCGATGTCAGATATTGATGATTGTGCCCATCCTGATCCATAATCGCCAGCCGCTTGAGACGCCGGTTCTGCACCCCTGACTCGGCGACATACACCACCCGTGTATCAAAATAGCCGGTATCGCCGGTAAACTCCTCATACACAAAATCAGCGATCTGATGCGAAATACGGCGTAAAGCCACCGGATCGGCATTGCCACCCCCGCCGGTAATGTTACGTTGGATCACCACATCCCACAGCACAAATTCAACCTGAAGCATGCCGCTGGCATCAACATAGGCCGAACCGACAAGCAATCCCTTGACGCCAAGCGGGGTCCAGTTGTTGAAATTGGGCCGCACTGACGGCGCTTTGGGCGGATCGATAAACGCCGCCGAATCGACCGGGGCAAACAGGCCAGAACTTTCCAAATCCTCAGAAATTACCCGGGCGATTTGCTTGCCGATTTCGGTCACCTCGCCGTTGGGGCCGGTAAAATTCGCAATCGCGATCGGGGTTGGTGCGACCTGACCTTCGGTGATATCGATCCGCAATTGGGCCATCGCTTGGCTCTGCCACAGCCCAAAGCTGAGCCACACCGCCGCGATGATTTGATAGAAAACCCTTATCACAGATCTGATCTTCCATCCCGTCATGTCGTAATCCGCCCTACCATAATCCACTGTGCCATAATCCACTGTGCCATCATTCATTTTGCCAAACTTCGTTTTCGTTTTGGGTGGCGCGGCGCCACCCCACCGATATCGCCCCGCGCGGCCCGCTTTGTCAACGCGACAAAAATTTCGGATCAAAGCCGAAAATAAAACTCTTCCACTGCTCGTATTTTTCTGGCGGTACCGGCAGTGGTGAACATTTGAACATCGTGCGAATGGCCTCTTCGGCAGCCACTCTGAATGTTCGGTCAACGGTCATCCGCATTTTGTTTTCCACCTCGGCTGTCAACACTTTGCCATCCCTATCCAACGTGACAATTATGTCAACATTAAGCCGGTCTGCACCCGCCGTACCAATCGGCGGCGACCAGCAGCCGGATACATGCTGGCGAATGCGATCAATGTCATCAAGCCCCATCGGCCCGACAACCGGTTTTTCCGGGGCGCGCACCGCTTGGCCCGCCGCCGCAGACAGGTTGTTTGCCAATTTTTCAGCAGCTATTTTGCGGGCTTTATCGCGCTTGTCCTTTTCCGCTTCCTTGGCAACCGCCCGCGCTTTGGCAAGGTTTTGCATAACCCCGCTCAAGGCCTTGGCTTGCTGTTCTTGTCGTGCCTTCTTTTGCGCCAATTTGTTTTCCCGCACCTTGTTTTCCCGCACCGGCGATGGTTGCGGCATTTTTTCTGGCGCCTTTTGGGTGGCGGTCTTTTTCGGCTTTGGCTTGGGCGGCGCGGGCGGCTGGGCCACGGCCGGTTTGGCTTTTGGCTTGATCCGCAACTTTTCAGGCAGCACCTCGGCTTTCGCGTCGGGCGCTTTGGCCGCCGG
>CAZYKI010000098.1:3765-5837 GCA_964648035.1 uncultured Candidatus Puniceispirillum sp.
GGCGGCTTTGGGCGCGGCGGCGTTGGCGGCGGCGGCGTTGGGCGCTTGGTCGGGGTTTGGTCTTGTTTTGCCGTGCTTGGCTTTTCACCAACGGTCAAATTGGTTTTGGGCACCGTCTGGACAATCTCCATGACAACCAAAGGTTGTTCATCGGGAAGGTCACGCTTCAGGTTCGGCAGGCCAATCCATGCCAGCAATGCAACGCTGACATGCAACCCTACCGACATGACAAGTGACCGACGTTCCATTGTTAGTGACCTGCGTTCTACTGCAATGATACCGGCTATTTCGGTTCTGGAAGACGGGCAACCAAAGCGACCTTTTCAAAGCCAGCCGCCTGAATACGTCCCATCACCCCAAGCACTTCACCATAGGCCACCGCCGCATCGCCCCGCACAAAGATCCGGATTTGCGGATTGGCGTTGGAAATGGCCTTTAGGCGCGGGATCAGCGCCACCGCCTCGACAGTGGCGTCCTGTAAATAGAGTTGACCATCCGATTTGATCGACACCACCAAGGGTGCAGCATCAGCATTGATCGCACCAGCGCGTGTCTTGGGCAGGTCAACCTCTACGCCAACCGTCAGCAACGGGGCGGTGACCATGAACACGATCAGCAACACCAACATCACATCGACAAAAGGGGTCACGTTGATTTCCCCCATCGGCCGGTGCCGCCGCCCGCCAGCCGGACGCTTGATACCGGCCCCCATTATTTGCCGCCTTCATCAAGCTGGCGCGCCAAAAGTGTGCTGAATTCTTGGGCAAAGGTTTCCAGCCTAGCACCAAACCGTTCCAAATCTCCGGCAAATTTATTATAGGCAATCACCGCTGGAATCGCCGCCGCCAGGCCCAAGGCGGTGGCGAACAGCGCCTCGGCAATACCCGGTGCCACCACCGCAAGACTGGTATTTTTCGATTGTGCAATCGATTGGAAAGAACTCATGATCCCCCATACCGTGCCAAGCAGCCCGACAAATGGCGACACCGACCCGATTGAGGCCAAGAAATTCATCCCCCGTTCCATGCGCTCCATTTCACGGGTGATGGTAAAGGTCATCGACCGGTCAATACGGCTGACCAGCGATGCGCGCAAATCAGCTCGGGCCGCATCGGCAAGCCCGCGTACATTCGCCCGCCGCCATTCGCGCATCGCCGCAACAAAGACCGTGGCCAGCGCATCCTTTGGGTTGGCACCGGTTTCGTCATACAGCTTGTCAAGTGATCCGCCTGACCAGAACGCATCCTCAAATTGCTGTGCAAGCCGGCGTTCACGGCGCAAGGTGGCAATTTTTTCGATAACGATGGCCCAGCACCAGACCGACGCCAGCACGAGAAGCAACATCACAAGTTTTACAAACGGATCCGCCGCCAAAAACAATCCCATAATACTGAGATCCGCACTTGAATGCGTGACCGTCATATCTACTGAATCCATCCGATTACCCTTCTGCTCTCTCCACAACAGTATTCAAAAAGACGCCGCTCAAGACGTCTGCGTGCCAGCCGGCGCCACCAGCCCGGCCAGTGATGATTTAACCGCGGCCGGCAGGCGACAGGCCCGCGGCGCGGTTTGATGCCGTAACATAGCGAACCCTATGTCGACGAAAAGTCGGGCAAGAATATGGCCAGTTTCGATATTTTTCACGGTTTGTTGCAGTTTTACCGACGCGCCGCCCAATCGCAGCAGATCACTGCGCACCTCGATCGTGGCCCCAAGCCCGGCCGCCGCCAGAAAATCAATTTCAATCCGCCGCACGACAAACCCCGCCCCAGCATCCGCCAGCAGCGCTGGCTGGTCGATGCCGGCACAGCGCAACCAAGCCGACCGGCCGCGCTCGGCAAACGCCAGATATTGCGCATGATAAACAATGCCGCCAGCATCGGTGTCTTCATAGTGAACACGAAGCGGATAGCAATGTGTGATGCCGTCAAACCACCCGTCAAGCCCGGCCTCAAACCCGGTTTCAAACCCGGTGTCAGGCGTGGCGGCAAGGCAATCTGCTGACCGGTGATGGGGCGGTTTGTCTGTCATGCCGGCCTAGGCGTTATCCGCAGTTTTATGACTAGTGT
>CAZYKI010000099.1:0-5706 GCA_964648035.1 uncultured Candidatus Puniceispirillum sp.
GCGATCGCTTCGAACAACTAAGCGGGCTGATGCGGTTAGGCTGTCCAGTTCCATTGTCTCTTCACTTGAGCGTAAATGGCAGGCCTTGCTTTTCGATATGCCAGAACACATCGTATATAAAATGGTGAAAAGCGTGTTTTCGAATTTTGACGAATTCAGAACACTCCATCCGGCATTGGCCTCATTGAGTAAGAAGCAAATGATCCGCACAGGACTGACCGCGCCACTGCATCCCGGCGCCCTGAAATATTACCGCGAAACAGGTTTGATGAAATAGCCTCGGCCACAGTCATGCTGAAATCGGAACATGCTGCAGCAACCCCGGCCCATGGTCCGGGGCGGCGGGACAGCGGTCCGTGAAACTTGCAGCATGGACCTTATTTGGCTTTGCTTTTGAAGAGAGTTGCGAAACAGCCTGACGGTTTGCGGTAGGTCGGTTGTCCTATTTGGATTTCTGCCCCATCGATTCCATGGCTTTGTTCAGCTTGTAATCAGCGTTTATTTTATCGTGAATTTGCCTGACATCGGCTGGCCAGGTCGATTTTATGTAAGACAAGGCGGCAATGATTTCAGCGTCTGACAGCACATCTTCATACACCGGCATGCTGACCTTGTAATCACGGCCAATCATCGCCTTGAATCCATATTTGGTCAGGTTGAACAATAGGTCGTCCGGATGGTGCCAGGTGTGCCCCGATTTGTCATGCGGCGGGGCCAGCCGCATCCCGTCAACTTTTTTATCGCGCCACCCCTCCTGCCCTTCAAGCTTGACCCCATGACAACTGGCGCATTGGTCCAGATAAATCTTTTCGCCAAGCTTTACATAGACCGGGTCGGATGGCCGCAATTCGACCAACGCATTGGCCTGAGCGGCCATGCTGGCAAAAGCCAACAACAGCAAACCAGAAACTGAATAAAGCGCTGGTTTCATCGGTTTAATCCAGTTTGAACGCTTTGTGACAGCTTTTGCAGGTGGCAGCGACCGCCTTGAACCCGCGCATCACTGCGTCCATATCCCCCGATTTTGCCGCGGCGACAAGCATCTCTGCGGCACGCTGATTATCTTGTGCTGCCTGTTTGAACCCATCAAAATTTGACCAAATGGCCGGCGCGGCTTCGGATGGCTTTTGGTCGCTCCCCGCGGGAAAATAATCGGGCATCCGTGCCGCCCAATCGCGTATTTCATCAGCCAGCGGTATAATCGCATCAACGTCACCATCGCGGATATGCGCCTTTATGGCTTTGAGATTGTCTTTGTTTCTTTTGAACAAATCCATCCGCTCTTTGACAATGCCGGTGGCACCACTATGCGCGAACGCGGTGCCAAGCATACCGCATGCGAGACCGGTCGCGATAATCAGCATCACATATTTTACGCGCAGCATGGCAGCCTCCTTTATGATCCATGTTACCAGTATCAGACTATAACCTTTCCCGTTACAGGAAGGTAAAGCAAAATCTGTAGATTACAGGCACGCCACGCCTTATCACCGACAACGGGCCAAGCATATGACGCATGCCGCGATAGGTCTTGCCGATGATCAATAGGGCGTTATTGCCGTTGCAAATTTCCAGTGCAATGTCGCCGTATCAGCCGCTGCCGCGGGTGACGCCGATGCTGGCGGACTCGCGGTGGCTGCCACCTGTTTGGTCGCCGGCTTTGCCGCCATCTGTTTTGCCATTGCCGTGCCATTTTCCAGACGATGGCAGATCAGGTCACCAGACCCAAAAATGTTAAAGCTGATTGCCGGCACCCCTTTGGTGTGCGCTTCGCATCTTTTCAGGTCGCGCCATGTATAGCCGTCCTGCATCTGCTGTTTGGCGGTCGCAAAAAATGTCTTATCAACACGCACACAGCCGCCAGCACCAAGCAAAACGCCCGCAATCAGCACTAGTCCGGTTTTTTTCAGCATTGGCCCGTCCCCTGACAAAGTGACGCGGTTTACGCGATAAAAAACAGAACGTCAACAAATTTGGACTATTTAGGCCCCGCCACCGTGACGATCAAATCACCGGATTGGTCAATGTGCCAATACCGTCTACCGCCACGCTGACACTGTCGCCAGCTTTAAGAAATTTTGGCGGCTTAAAGCCAAGGCCAACCCCAACCGGCGTTCCGGTGGCCACAATATCACCAGGAAGCAGGGTCATTGTCGCGGTCAATGTTTCCATCAAGGTTGGGATATCAAAAATCAGGTCGGCAATTTGGGCCTGCTGTCGTATCTCGCCATTGACCGTTGTGGAAATGCTGGCGCGGGTGATATCGGGCAATTCGTCAATCGACACAATCGATGGGCCAAGCGGGGCAAAACTATCAAGGCTTTTGCCAAGGAACCACTGATTATGGCGCTGCTGCAAATAGCGGGCCGTAACATCATTCAAAATCGTATAGCCGAAAATATAATCAAACGTGTCGGCTTTGCTGACCTTATGCGCGCGCTTGCTGATGACAAAACAAAGTTCGCATTCATAATCAACCGAGTCGGTTGGATCCATCGCCGACATGATCGGCGCGTCCGGGCCGATAACCGCGGTGGTGGCTTTGGTAAAAATCACCGGCACTGACGGCACTTCTTCTTTGGTTGACGAATCAAACCCTGAATCATTGAATTCCTTGGCATGGGCGTAATAGTTTTTGCCAACACAAAATATATTGCGCCGTGGTTCCGGAATCGGTGCAAGCAACGTAACGTCAGCCAGATCAAGGCTCGCCGCGCCGCCCTGCCACGGGGCAATACCGGCCTCGCTCTCAATCAAGCTGCGCACCGCATTGGCCGCGTCCGGCCCCTCATCCTTGACGATAAGTTTATTATTGTCTGTCAAAACACCGGCCTTGACCCGGTCATTATGGCGAAAGGTCACCAGCTTCATAATATTTGTCCTTTCAGTAGAAGTCATCGTGCCAGCCCGGCCGCTGTGGCGACCGGTGCTGAACGGGTCAATCGGGCCGGTCGGCTATTTGTAAACCGGCGGGGTACGGTCCAGAAAACCTTCGAGAATATCATAGACCATCTCGTAGTTTTTCTGCTGAAAGCTGGCATGTGAAATGCCTTCCATCACCGTGAATTGTTTGTCGTTATGTGGCAGTTTTGCAAAGAATTTGAGCAAATCGGTCACGCTGGCAATGCCATCATATTGGCCGCGCATGATGATCGTCGGCACGGTGATTTTTTCTGGGTCGACCAGCGGCAGACGCGAACACATATCGATATAGGTACCGTTGGGCATCGAATCGTCAAGCGCGCAAATCGCCTTGGCAAACGCATCGACAACCTTGGGTTCGACACAGTCGGGATGGTCACGGTTGAAGATTGATTGCACAAAGGCATAATCCACCGGACGACGCTTGGTTTTCTTGAATTCTGGCAGTTTTTTACGCCGGTCTTCCAATGTTGGACTATCCTCCCCGGTCCAGACAAATGCGTCCAGCGCCAAGCGCCCCACCCGTTCGGGATGGCGCTCGGCAAAGGCGGCGGCCCGCAAGGCGCCAGATGAAATACCGTAAAGGTGGATCGGCCCACAATCGCGAAGCTGTTGGATATAGGCGGTCGCCGCGGTCAGATCATCGGCACCATTGGCGATATCGCAGGTGATGTCACGATGCTTTGACGACCGGCCATAACCTTCCATATCAACGCACCAGGTATCAAAACCGCAGGCGGCAAAATAATTCATTGCCGAACTGAATGGCCGGCCCTCTACCTGAAGATCAAATGTCGGCTGTGAGGCCATTGACGAGCCATGCACAAACAACAGGGTGCCTTTTTTCGGCGCCCCCGTGTCGAGAAACTTGTTCCACATAAACAGATCGACATCGCCCTTTTTGGTCCAATGCTCTTCGCCAACAACCGACGCCTCAAGATGTTCGTTTTTCATTCTTTGTCCTTTGTCATCAAGATGCAGTTTTGTCCATTTTCAAAATATCCAGCCCGACATTGCGATCGAGAAGATAGATATAGCCATTTTCGTCGACATCAACATCATTGCTTTGCGGGCTTGGAAAGCCGGCCGGGGGCGCGGGGATATAATGCGCCACCTCACGCGGCAAAAACGGATCGGCGATATCGATTACGCGCAAACCGCCGGAAAACCATGTCGCATAAACCAGCGTGCCATCCAGCTTTTCGCGGAATTGATGCGCCCCGAACCGGCCTTTTTCGCGCGACCATGGCGATTCACGTTCGCTGACATCAAATGCCGATAGCGCGTGGATATTGTCTAAATCAGTCACGTCAAACACCCATAAAAAGGCGTGAAGGCGGCCTGGAAGATGGTCATGCTCTTCATCGACAACAACCGCGATCCGGCGCCCGTCAATCAGCTGCTCGCATGGCAACACCGTATGGGTCGGCTCGGGAAAGGGGGGGTGGTAATTATGCGCGGCGATGGTTTTTGGCGCGGTAATATCGCTGACATCGACCACCTGAAACCCGGCATTCCAGACCGCCGCCCACATTTCATTTCCAACGCGAAGCGCATGGTGCAGGCGATTTTTATAGCCCGTCCAGCTTGGCGTTTCACCGCCCGCAAGATGCTGGCCAGGCATGTGCCATCGCGACACCTCGGTCGGGTTTCGGGGATCTGCCAAATCATAGATCACCAGAATATTGCCGATATAGCCCTCCATCTCGGTCGAGATATAGGCATAGTTTTCGTCCATATCGAACCGATGCACGCCAAAACCATGCGTCCGCACATAGGACAGCAATTCAGGGTTGGCCGGGTCCGCAATATCCCAGACCCGAAACCCGCCATCATGATAGCCATCAGCAAGAAACCGCCGCACGTCAGCTAGTTTTCCCTCGGGAAGTCCTAATTCGGCGGCAATTTCAGCATCGTGCGGCACACGGCCCAACGCCGCCGTCAACTGTTCGGTCACTGCGGGCAAGCGTTCACCACGACGGAGCAAATGGCGCTGGGCCTGCTCGACATTGGTGATCATGATGTTGCCAGCCACCCGTACCTTGTGGGTATGTGACAGATTATCGTCCAGCATAATCTGTTTCAAAATTTTTGGATTGGCCGGATCCTTGATATCGATAATCGTGGTGCCATAGGGCGCATCCATATGGCCGACAAACGCCAAACCATTCGCTACCGTGACCTGACCACCACCCGGAATATCAAGCCGCGCGATAGCGGTGATATGGCTGGCAACCGGTTTTTCCTGCTGATCTGTCATGACGCCCCCTTGGCTTTTCGTTTGTTCAACCATACCGGCAGCACCAGCGTGGCCACCAGGACCAGCCACAGCGCATTACCAAGGTTTGACGAGAACAGCACCATCGCGTCACCGTCAGACATTTTCAGCGCCCGCAACATATATTGTTCAAGCAACGGCCCCAAAATCACCCCGATCAGAATCGCCGCGACATGATAGCCGGTCTTGCGGGCGATATAGCCCAAAATGCCAAAGGCAAACGCCATATACATGTCGAACATATATTCGCGCGGCACAAACGAGCCAACCAGCGTAAAAGCGATAATGATCGGCGACATATAGGTTGTCGATACCAATGTGACCCGCGACATATAGCGTGACATTGGCAATATGGTCAGCGCCATCAACAGATAGGTGACAAACATCGCCATAAAGACGCCATAGCCAAGATCGGGCCGTTCCATAAATAATCTGGGGCCGGTCGGCACACCCTGATATTGCATAACCACCATCATGATGGCCGCCGTTGCGCCACCCGGAATACC
>CAZYKI010000100.1:0-5604 GCA_964648035.1 uncultured Candidatus Puniceispirillum sp.
GCGTCGGCGTTGTTGCAGGACGCCATTATTCCGGGGGTGGATATCAGCTTTAACCGCGATGACCGGCAGTTTATTCTGATTGCCAACCGGTTTTGCTGGGAACAGCCAGCGCTAAAAGATATAACAAGCGCCAGTGGCAAGCCGGTCCATGAACGGCGTTTATGTGCGGTGCGGTTGTCGCATGTTGTCTCGGTGCAACGCCAGAACTGGCCGGACAATCCTAAAGAGGCGTTGTTTAACCTGCTTGCGTTGCATCAACCTGATATGGCAGAAACAGGCGGCACAGCGCGGCAGCTGCAGATGGATTTTTCTGGTGGCGCCAGCCTCCGGCTGACCGTGGACAAATTGGATTTGATTGTGGCGGATCTGAATGCCGGACATCCGACCAGCCTTTATCCGCAACATGATATTTAGGCGGTGTGCAGACTTGTTATGTGTTGGGGGCACGACCCCAAACCGCAAGGGCCGCCAGCTGACAAGGAAGGGGATTGCATAGATGGCACAAAGGCTGGATTTCAGCAGCGCCGATTTCGCCGACCGGTTTGACGCCTTGCTTGCGAGCAAGCGTGAGGCCGATCAGGATGTGCATGCAGCGGTCGCCGCGATCATCGCCGATGTGCGCCGAGATGGTGATCGGGCGCTTCTCGATTTGACAGCACGGTTTGACAATTTGGCCGCCAATGTCGTGGCCGATTTGGCTGTGGGTGAAGCTGAAATGCAGGCGGCGCTGGATGGCCTTGATGCCGAATTACGCGATGCGCTGGAATTGGCAGCAACCCGGATTCGGGCATTTCATGAAAAACAATTGCCTGAAACAATCGCCTATCAGGACGCCGCAGGGGTTGAGCTTGGCATGCGCCATACGCCGGTTGATGCGGTCGGGCTTTATGTGCCTGGTGGCAAAGCGGCCTATCCCTCATCGGTTCTGATGAATGCGATTCCGGCTTTGGTGGCTGGTGTTGACCGCCGGGTCATGGTGGTGCCAGCCCCCGGCGGCGCGATCAATCCGCTGGTGCTGGCGGCAGCCAGACTGGCCGAGGTGACAGAAATATGGCGTGTTGGCGGGGCGCAGGCGGTGGCGGCCTTGGCCTATGGCACGCAAACCATCGGCCAGGTGGATAAAATTGTCGGGCCGGGCAATGCCTATGTTGCCGCCGCCAAGCGGCAGGTGTTCGGTCAGGTGGGGATCGACAGCATTGCTGGCCCATCCGAAATTTTGGTGGTGGCTGACGCACATAATGATCCGGCATGGATCGCCGCCGATTTGTTGTCGCAGGCCGAACATGACGAGGCCGCCCAATCGATCTTGATCACCGATGACGCGGGTTTTGCCGATGCGGTGGCAACCGCCGTTGACAGCATCCTGCCCCAGCTTGACCGGGCAGATATTGCCGGCCGGTCATGGCATGATAACGGGGCGATTATTTTGCTGCCGTCAATGGATGAGATGCCGGCCATTGCTGACCGGATTGCGGCCGAGCATTTGGAATTGGCATTAGATGATGCGGCGGCTTGGGCCGGTCAAATCAGACATGCGGGCGCGATGTTCTTGGGGCGCTATACGCCCGAAGCCATTGGCGATTATGTCGCCGGTCCGAATCATGTGCTGCCCACAGCCCGCACAGCCCGGTTTTCATCCGGCCTTGGTGTTGTCGATTTTATGAAACGGACCACGATGGTGGCGTGCAATAGTGATGGGTTTAACGCGATTGCGCCGGCCGGGATCGTGCTTGCCAATGCCGAAGGGCTTGGGGCCCATGCGCTGTCCATGCGAATCCGGATGAACCGATAGACCGGCGATGTCTGAGGCTGCCGACCAGATCACCAACAACCGGCTAGTCAAGATAGACCTTGACCATACCGATATGCCGCGCCTGTCGGCCGAGGCCGAGCAAGAGCGCGCTATCGCCATTTACGATATTCTTGAAGATAATGTTTTTCGTCTTGATGCGAGCGATGGCCCGTATCACCTTTATCTGCGGCTTGAGGGGCGGCATGTCCATTTTGATATTCGCGGCCTTGACGATGTGTCTTTGGCCCAATTCTTTATGGCGATGGGGCCGTTGCGCCGTGTGATGCGTGACTATTTTCATGTGTGCGATACCTATTACGAAGCGATCCGCACCAAATCGCCCTCACAAATTCAAGCTATCGATATGGGGCGCCGCGCGCTTCACAATGAAGGCTCGGAGCTGCTGCAATCGCGGCTCGACGGCAAGGTTGAAACCGATTTTCAAACCGCGCGCCGCCTGTTTACACTGATCTGTGTGCTTCACAGCCGCTAAGAAAGTATGGAACGATTATGACAAATACCACCAACCAGCCTGATGCGATCACGCCGATGGGCAAAAATGTCGGTGCTGTTTTGTTTGCCTGTAATTTGAATGCCGTGCGCTCGGCGATGGCTGAATTGATGGTCAAGGCAACGTTTCCGGGTAAAATTTTTGTCGATTCTTGTGGCGTAGCGCCGGGCGATCCAGATGGATTTGCGATCGCGGTCATGGCGGAAATAGGCCTTGATATGACAGCGCACCAGCCAAAATCATTCGATGATCTCGATTCCGGATTTTACGATGTGATTATCTCCTTTTCGCCCGAAGCGCATGCAGCGGCAGAGCAATTGACTCAAAATATGGATTGTACGGCCTTATATTGGCCGGTTGACAACCTTGCCGCGCAGACCGGCCCGCGCGAGGAGCAATTGCGCGCCTACCGGCATGTTCGGGATGATATCATGCAGAAACTGGCGGTCTATCTGGGGCAGCCGATAGCAGTAAAAGCTTGACCTTTTTGGCGATTTTGAGCATGTCTATGGCTCGAAAAGCAAAGATGGAAAGGATCACATGGCCAAGGAAGGCGTAATCGAGTTCTCTGGAACCGTGGCAGAGCTGCTACCGAACGCAATGTTTCGGGTCAAGCTGGACAATGATCATGAAGTGCTGGCGCATACCAGTGGCAAGATGCGGAAGAACCGTATCCGGGTGTTGGCCGGTGACCGGGTCAATGTCGAGATGACACCTTATGACCTTAGTAAAGGCCGGATCACCTTTCGGTTCAAATAACCATCTGGCCGGTGGCTTTTTCGGGCTATTGGCCTGTTGCAGATTGCTTGGCATCCCGGCGTGACCAATAAGGAGCCAGCCGGCGTGTCCATTTCATCGTCAAGCAAAAGACTTGTTCTCGCATCGGCGTCACCGCGCCGCCTTGACTTGCTTGCCCAGCTCCATATTGTCCCTGACCAGATCTGTCCGGCGGATATTGACGAAACCCCGGCAAAAGCTGAAAAGCCCGCTGATTATGCGCGGCGCATGGCGCGGCAAAAGGCGGCGCATGTACAGGCGATGGTTGCTGGGTCTACCGCATCGCCTGCCTTTGTGCTGGCCGGGGATACGGTGGTTGCGGCCGGGCGGCGTATTTTGCCGAAAGCCGAAAGCGCCGAAGTTGCCCGTCAGTGCCTTGCATTGCTGTCGGGGCGGCGCCATCGGGTTTATGGCGGGGTTGCGCTGGCGCTGCCGGATGGGCGCATCAAAACCCGCCTTGTGCAAAGCGAGGTCAGGTTTTGCCGGATGACCGATGCCGATATCGCGCTGTGTTTGGCCGCCGGCGATTGGCAGGGCAAGGCTGGCGGCTATGCCATTCAGGGGGTGGCGGCCCGTTTCATTCCCTATATCGCGGGCAGCTATTCAAATATTGTCGGCTTTAGCCTGTTTGATGTGGCGGCGATGCTTACCGCTGCCGGATGGTCGGTTGATCTGGCCAGCGGCACCGCATGATCGGGCCGGCGGCCAGACTGGTCCATGAACGGGGACCGGGGCAAGACCGTCTTGCCGTCTTTGATAAAGACAACAGGCTTCTTGAAATTTGGTTTGATCCGGCGCACCAGCCCAATTTGATCGGCACCGTACACCGGGTGCGTTTGTCGCGGCTTTTTTCTGGTCAGAACCGGGCGACCGCAAATTTGGCTGATGGAACAGCGGTCAGCATCCGGCTCCGCAAGGCCGATATGGCGACAATCAAGCAAGGTGATTGGGTAACAGTCACAATTGATGCCGCCCCGCGCGATGGCAAACCGTGGCAGGCCCGCATGGGAAGCCGGCTGGTGGCGCGTGATATGATCCTGCTGGCCGGTCTGGCCGATGATGCGCCCCGCTTTTACCTGTCATCGCATGTGGATGCGGCGATGCGTGATGCCGTGCGTGACCGGCTTGAACATGACGTTGGGCCATTGCTGCCAGCGGGGTGTGGCCTGATCGCCCGCCGTGGGGCGGTGGCCT
Source organism: uncultured Candidatus Puniceispirillum sp. (assembly GCA_964648035.1). GTDB lineage: Bacteria > Pseudomonadota > Alphaproteobacteria > Puniceispirillales > Puniceispirillaceae > UBA3439. The sequence goes on from CAZYKI010000100.1 coordinate 4,275, forward strand.
GTCATGATCTGGCAGGTCACGCCGCCCGCCTTTGCCACGCGTGGCACGATCGGGTCTGTGCTGTGCCGCCGCATGAGGCTGGCCAAATTCATGATGGGGGTGGGCTGGCGGGACGGGCGATGCGTCTTTATCCAGACGTGCCGGTGATAGATGGGTCAAGCGCCGTGCTGGCTGATGACAGTATCGCCATCGATCAAGCGATGGAGGCCGCAATGTCTCCGCGCGTGCCGATGGATCGTGGTGCGACCTTATGGTGCGAGCGGACCCACGCGCTGTGGTCGATCGATGTTGATGGTGGCGGGCGCGATGATTTTGACCGTCTTGGCGCAGAGGTTGCGGTCACGGCAGCCTGGCAGGTCAGGGTGCGGCAAATGGGTGGGCCGGTGATGCTGGATATGCCACGCCTGACACCAGCAGCCCGCCGCACGATGCTGGACCGTCTAGCCACAGCAATGATGGCTGACCCCCGCCAGCCAGAAATCTTGGGGCAAACCCGTGGTGGGCTGATCGAAATAATCCTACCGCATGGCGAGATGCCCCCGGCCGATGTGATGCATGACAGCCCGGCCCAAGAGGCGCTTGCCGGTTTGCGGCTTGTCGCCCGATCCGCGGCAGGCCATAGGGTGGGGGCGCGGCCATTATGTCTTGGCGTCAGTCAGGCTGTGGCTGACTGGTTAGCGGCCGATGGGGCGGCGGCCATGCAAAGCCTTGACAGGCCGGTCGCGCTTGTTGTCTGGTCGGATGGTGATAAAACCCGTGCGCCGACGATCCTTGATGCGGCACCACGCTGATAAGAGGGCCTGATGGATCAAGCCAACCGTAATAAAAAGGCCAAAGCTGGTCCGCCATCCTGCCCCATCTGTGGGGCGGTAGCAGATCCGGTGGCGCGGCCCTTTTGCTCGAAACGGTGCGCCGATATCGATCTTGGCTATTGGCTTCAAGGCAAATATGCGATCCCGGCGGTCGATGCCGCCGATGATACGATTGTCGACAGTATGATTGCCGAGCTGGAATCCGCGCAGACCAAGCCCGATCAAAGTTAACGTTGCTTTGCAGGTTCAGCCGGCTTTGACGGCGATTGGGATCGCTGCTGGCCAGCGGGATTGCTGTTGTTTGATTTTGGCTGAATTCAGGCTGGACAGCGGCCAGCCAAGCGGCTATATCCCATGATGTTGTTTCAGCGTCATGGTCCTGTTTGGTCAGTGCGCGGCAACATCTGTCTAAAAGGGGTTGTACCAGCCCCGTGACATGCCCGGGTAGCTCAGTTGGTAGAGCAGCGGACTGAAAATCCGCGTGTCGGTGGTTCGAGTCCGCCCCCGGGCACCACTTT
>CAZYKI010000101.1:0-5555 GCA_964648035.1 uncultured Candidatus Puniceispirillum sp.
CCGGCCTGACCGGCCCGGGTGGAAATAGCTGGCGGTTTCGGTATCGGTTTGCAAGCTTGCCTGTCGCACGCCGAGGACCGCTAGGGCTGCCATTGCATCGGCCTTGGCATCATAGAGATCCACCATACGCCGCAGATTATGCCATTCGCGCGGACCGGTTGCCCCATGCCGAACAGCCGCAAGCGCGGTGCGTTGCTGATCCGGTTCATCGCCCAGAAATACCGGGCCGATTTCAAACAGTGCCACATCGGCCTCGCCGCGATCTTGATTGCGCGCCACCGCCGCTAACAGGTTTGGCAATGCCGAGGGGCGCATCACCGACAAATCGGCGCTGATCGGATTGACCAGCTTCAAGCAGGCATCCCCACCGCCAAACAGCACCGCCTCGGCCTCGGCCAGAAACGAGAATGTAACCGCCTCGGTCAAACCGCGCCCGGCCAGCGCGCGGCGCAACCGCAAGGGCCGCGCCTGGGCGGCATTCACCGCCGGTTGGGCGACCACCTGATCACGGTCAAGATGCATCATCGGCAGCGCATCAAATCCATGAATACGCGCCACTTCTTCAACCAGATCGGCTGCCCCGTCAATATCACCGCGCCAGGCAGGCGGGCTAACCTGCCAGCCACCGTCACTGTCACTTGTGGTAAATCCCAACGCGTGCAGAATTTCAACCTGCCGCGCCGCCGGCACCCGCATGCCGGTCAGCTTTTCAACCTTATCTGTTGCCAAAAAGATCTGCCGTTGCCAATCAGCACCAGGCCCCGCCATGGTCACATGACTTGCCGCGCCGCCACATATCGATTGAACAAGCCGGCCCACATAGCCCGCCGCCCAGTCCGGCGACGTCACATCAAGGCCGCGTTCAAACCGATAGCGCGCATCCGAATGGATATTCAGCTGGCGGCCGGTTGTCGCCACCGACACCTGATCAAAGATTGCAATTTCCAGAAACATTTGGCTGCTGTCATCACTGATCCCGGTGCGCTCGCCGCCCATGATACCCGCCAGATCATCCGGCCCGTCAGCATCGCCGATCACCAGCATATCATCAGCAAGCACATAGGTTTTTTCATTTAATGCGGTCATTGTCTGGCCCGCTTGGGCCTTGCTGATGATCAGTTTGCCGCCTTTGATCTTGTCGATATCATAGGCATGTAGCGGGCGACCAATGTCGATCATCACATAATTGGTGATATCAACAAGGGCATTGATCGGCCGCTGGCCAACCGCGGTCAGCCGGTTTGCCATCCAGTCGGGGGCCGGCCCGTTTTTCAGCCCGGTAAAAGCACGGCCCGATACCAGCGGGCATAAATGCGCGTCGCTGGCGTCAAGGTCGATCTGCCAGGTGATCGGGCTGTCGAAACTGCCATCAAGCGGACTTGTATCAAGTGGTTTCAAACGGCCGAAACCGGCCGCGGCAAGATCACGCGCAACACCACGCACCCCAAGGCAATCTGCCCGGTTCGGGGTGATCGCAATTTCGATCACCGGATCATCGAGCCCGGCATAGGCCGCAAAGCCCGCGCCTACCGGTGCGTTCGCATCCAGTTCGATGATACCGTCATGGTCATCGGACAATTGCATTTCACGCTCGGAACACAGCATCCCGTTTGACGCTTCACCGCGAATTTCGCCCGCTTTCAGGGTTAGATCAATACCGGGCACATAGGCACCAACCGGGGCAAAGACACCCTTCATGCCGCTACGGGCGTTCGGCGCGCCACACACCACCTGAACCGGATCGCCAGTACCGATATTGACCATGCACAGCCGCAATTTGTCGGCGTTTGGATGCGGCACGGCCGACACCACCTCGGCAATCACAAACGGCGCCAAGATTTTGCCACGGTCAACCACCGATTCAACCTCAAGCCCCAACATCGGCAACGCATCGAGAATCGCGTCAAGTGGCCGGTCAGTTTCAAGATGGTCAAACAGCCAATCGCGGGTAAATTTCATCAGACCGCCCCCCCGGCAAGACCTGCATGGACCGACGGCGCATCAAATGGCAAAAAGCCATAATGGCGCATCCAGCGCAAATCACTGTCATAGAATGTACGCAAGTCGGGAATCCCATATTTCAGCATGGCGATCCGCTCGATCCCCATACCAAAAGCAAACCCCTGATATTTTTCAGGGTCATAGCCACAATTTGCCAGCACCCGCGGATTAACCATGCCGGATCCCAAAATTTCAAGCCAATCGTCACCCGCACCGATTTTCAGCGCACCCCCCTCTTTGGTGCAGCCAATATCGACCTCGGCCGACGGCTCGGTAAACGGAAAATAGCTTGGTCTGAACCGCACCGGCAGATCATCGACGCCGAAAAAGGCCCGGCAGAAATCGATCAAGCAGCCTTTCAAATGCCCCATATGCACATTGTCGCCAATGACCAGCCCTTCGCATTGGTGGAACATCGGCGAATGGGTCGCATCATGGTCCGACCGGTAGGTGCGTCCCGGCACAATAATCCGGATTGGCGGCGCCGCAGCTTCCATCGTACGGATTTGAACGGGCGAGGTGTGGGTTCGCAAGACCTTGCGTTGCCCGGCATCGTCCGGGGGCAAATAAAAGGTGTCATGTTCCTGCCGTGCCGGATGTTCGGGCGGAATATTCAGCGCGGTAAAATTGTAATAATCGGATTCGATATCCGGCCCTTCAGCGACCGCAAACCCCATTTCGGCAAAGATCGCAATCACTTCTTCAATGGTACGCGACAGCGGGTGCAGGCGGGCCTCAATTTCGGGGCGGCCCGGCAAGCTGACATCGACCGCCTCGGCCACCAAGCGGGCATTGAGCGCCGCATCAGCCAGCGTTGCCTGTTTGGATTCAAGGGCGTTGCTGATCTCTTCTTTGACCTTGTTAAGGGCCTGACCGGCGGTTTTCCGCGACTCGGCATCCATACCGCCAAGATCGCGCATCATCAGGGAAATGCGGCCTTTTTTACCAAGCGCGTCAATGCGGATCGCGTCCAATGTGTCAAGATTGTCCGCCGCGGCTATCGCCGCCAATATGTCTGATGAGACAGCATCGAGGTTTTGCATTCGGGCCACCATCGCTTGATTGGTTTCGGCCGGATTATCAATCGCGCCGGCCGTCTGTCAAAAGAAAAAGCCGCTGTGATCAGACTGGTCGTCCCGGTTCATGGTTGGTCCCATTTTTCCGATCCGGTACCGGTCAACACAACGGCTTTTTATATTTGTTGATAGGGGATCAAATCCCTAGCTGGCCGCTTTTGACCGTTCGACAAGTGCCTCGAACGCCCGCGGCTCATTCACCGCCAGATCGGCCAGCATCTTGCGATCGACCTCGATCCCTGCCTTGTTCAGGCCACCCATCATTTGTGAATAGGTGATGCCGTGAATACGGGCCGCCGCATTGATCCGCTGGATCCACAGCGCGCGGAATTCGCGCTTGCGTACACGGCGGTCACGATAGGCATATTGACGTGCCTTATCGACGGCTTGGGTTGCGGTTCTGAAGGTATTTTTCCGGCGACCATAATAGCCCTTGGCTGCCTTGATAACCTTGGCGTGCCGGGCGTGGGTGGTGGTGCCTCTTTTAACGCGTGCCATCTGTCTCTCCTTTACGCATAAGGCAAGAAACGTTTGACAATGCGGGCATCCGCATCACACAGCACCATCGTGCCGCGTGCCTGACGTTTCATTTTTTGAGAGCGACGACGCAGATTGTGGCTAAGGAACGCGGCAGAACCACGGACCTTGCCGCTAGCGGTCAGGCGAAAACGCTTTTTCGCACCGCTTTTGGTCTTCATCTTGGGCATTTTAACCTCTTTCATCTAAGGGATGCCCCGCTGTCACTTCATCGCGTCATGACAAAGGGGCTGACAACCGGCCGGGCATGCCCTGATTTTTCAGGCCCGGACGCGGCAATTCACATCATGTGAGACCCGTCTTATATAGAGACTGTACGACAGAATCAAGGCCTCTTCTAAGATCGGGCCCTGCTTACGGCGCAACGCCGGTCATCACTTGGGGGCCAGCACCATAATCATTTGCCGGCCTTCAAGTTTCGGCATCGCCTCGACCTTGGCATAGTCCTCGGTTTCGGTCCGCACCCGGCTTAACACTTCGGCGCCCAAATCCTGATGCGCCATCTCACGGCCACGGAAACGTAAAGTTACCTTGACCTTGTCGCCGGCACCTAGAAACTTCTGCACGCTCCGCATTTTGACCTGATAGTCATGCTCATCGATGTTCGGGCGGAGCTTGATTTCCTTAACCTCGATCACCTTTTGCTTTTTGCGGGCCTCATTGGCACGCTTTTGCGCTTCATATTTGAATTTGCCGTAATCGAGAATTTTGCAAACAGGCGGGTCAACATTCGGCTGCACCTCGACAAGGTCGAGTCCGAAATCTTCAGCTCTGGCCAACGCATCGGACGTGCTGATCACGCCAAGCTGATTTCCTTCCGGGTCAATACAACGTACCTGCGGGGCGCGGATGGCCCCGTTCACGCGCGGACCATCAAGTGCCGGCGGCGTGTTATTGAATGAGCGTGCTATCTAACTCTCCTGTCGATATTCCATCACTTCGATATTCTATCACTCAAGCCACAACCCACCAACAGCGGCGGCATGGCTATGGATGTGACCTAGCAAAAACAGCTGAATAATGCCAGTTTTTTCAATGATCAACCCAAAATTTCACTGATCTGCCAGTGGTTTTTCGGCCTCACCCCGCTTTTTCGGCCAAATCAGGCGGCAGCGAGTCCTGTTTGATCAGCGCGATTGCCGCATCGATCGCGAGCGCCTGTTGATCATTTGACCCCAGCCGCCGTAACGCAACCGTCCCAGCTTCCGCTTCGCGGCCGCCGACGGCCAGAATAAACGGCACTTTCATCAGGCTATGTTCGCGCACCTTGTAGCTGATTTTTTCGTTCCGCAAATCGGTTTCGACGCGCAATCCAGCAGCAGCAGCAGCAGCAGCCACCTGTTCGGCATAGTCGTTGGCATTGTCGGTAATCGCGGCAACCACCAGCTGTACCGGTGCCAGCCAGCCCGGCATGCGGCCCGCATATTGTTCGATCAAAATACCAATCCAGCGCTCCATCGAGCCCAAAATCGCCCGATGCAACATCACCGGCCGATGCCGGTTGCCATCATCGCCGACATATTCGGCATCAAGCCGATCAGGCAGCACAAAATCGACCTGCAACGTGCCGCATTGCCAGTCGCGGCCAATCGCATCGCGCAACACAAATTCAAGTTTCGGCCCATAAAAGGCACCCTCACCCGGATTAAGAACGGTGTCCAGACCGGCGGCCTCGGTGGCCGCGGTCAGGGCTGCCTCAGCCCGGTCCCAGGTTGCGTCATCACCGGCCCGTACATCAGGCCGGTCGGAAAATTTCACCCGCACATCGGTAAAGCCAAAATCGGCATAAATCGATTGCAGCAACGCACAAAATTTGACCGACTCGTCAGTAATTTGATCCTCGGTGCAGAAAATATGCGCGTCATCTTGGGTAAAGGCGCGCACCCGCATAATGCCATGCAAGGCGCCTGACGGTTCGTTGCGGTGGCACGACCCAAACTC
>CAZYKI010000102.1:0-5360 GCA_964648035.1 uncultured Candidatus Puniceispirillum sp.
AACCCCCGACCTACTCGGTGTAAACGAGTTGCTCTCCCAGCTGAGCTAACCACCCAAGTCGATCTGCCCTATGCGGGCAAAGCCAACGCCGACCCTTATAAAGGGCCGGCGTTGAAAAAGATAGCGAAAAATTAGCCGTTCACAGCATCTTTCAGCGGCGCGCCAGCCTTGAATTTTGGCTGCTTTGATGCCTTGATCTGGATGGTTTCACCCGTTCTTGGGTTACGGCCTGTTGTGGCGGCGCGCTGGGCTACCGAAAATGTACCAAAACCGACGATCCGTACATCGCCACCAGCCTTCAATGCTGATGTGATGCTGTCAAACACACCGTCAACGGCGCGACCAGCGTCAGCTTTGGTCAGACCAGCGGCGTCAGCAACTGCGGAAACTAGATCATTCTTGTTCATAAGGACCCCCTGTTAGGTTTCGTTTGTGAATTTAACTAGGGCTAGACCTTACTCCGATTTTTGGCATGTCGCCAAGCGGTTTTTCCAACAAATCTGCCAAAAAACCCTATTGACGCATTCAAAAAACGTCACAAGCGTCAATGCTGAACAATATCGGTTTTCGATTCAGCCTGTTCACTCACCGTGACCGGTGCTTGATCATCTTCCAGTCGCATCTCGCCTAACTGGAACGGCACAGGTTCACGAACCAAAGCGTTCGACAAAACCTCATCAACCATGGCCACCGGAATAATCGTCAGCGCCGCCTTGGCATTATCGGGAATTTCGGCCAGATCCTTTTCATTGTCTTTCGGGATCAGCACGGTTTTCAGGCCACCACGCTGTGCGGCCAGCAATTTCTCTTTCAAACCGCCAATCGCCAACACCCGACCGCGCAAGGTGATTTCACCGGTCATCGCCACGTCACGCCGCACCTCGATCCCGGTAACGGCCGAGATGATCGATGTCACCATCGCTACCCCGGCCGATGGGCCGTCTTTGGGCGTCGCCCCTTCCGGCACATGCACATGCACATCATGCTTGGCAAGGTCGGCAAGATCGATCCCATAGGTCTGGGCGCGCGATTTCACGAAAAATTCGGCGGCTTGAATCGATTCCTTCATCACCTCGCCAAGTTTTCCGGTGGCGCTGACCTTGCCCTTTCCGGGCACCTTGACAGCCTCGATGTTCAACAGCTCACCGCCCACCTCAGTCCAGGCCAGCCCGGTGGTAACCCCAAGCTGATCGGTCGCTTCAATTTCACCAAAGCGGAATTTGACCACCCCAAGATAATCACCAAGATTATCCGGCGTTACGGTTACCGACTTGGCCTTGCCGGCCACGATAGCGGTCACTGTTTTACGGGCTATCTTGGCCAATTCACGCTCAAGATTCCGCACCCCTGCTTCGCGCGTATAAAGCCGGATCACCGCCCGGATCGCATCATCGCTGATCGATAATTCACCATCTTTTAGCCCGTGGTCGGCAAATTGCCGCTTGATCAGGTGCCGTTTGGCAATCTCCAGCTTTTCATCTTCGGTGTAACCAGACAGGCGGATGATCTCCATCCGGTCCATCAGCGGCTGTGGCATGTTCAACGTGTTGGCAGTGGTCACAAACATCACATTCGACAGATCAAAATCAACTTCCATATAATGGTCTTGGAAGCTGCTGTTCTGCGCCGGATCCAGCACCTCAAGCAACGCCGATGTTGGATCGCCGCGCCAATCGGCACCGAGTTTGTCAACCTCATCTAGCAAGAACAGCGGATTGTTTTTGCCGACTTTTTTCATGCCTTGCAAAATCTTGCCCGGCATCGAGCCAATATAGGTCCGCCGATGACCACGGATTTCCGCCTCATCACGAACACCGCCAAGCGCCATCCGCACATATTCACGCCCCGTTGCGCGGGCGATCGACTTGCCAAGCGAGGTTTTACCAACACCGGGCGGCCCGACAAGACAAAGGATCGGCCCTTTCATCGATTTGGTGCGTTGCTGCACCGCCAGAAATTCAATGATCCGGTCCTTGACCTTGTCTAGCCCGTAATGATCATCATCGAGAATGGTCCGCGCCGCATCGATATCGCGTTTCAGCCGGCTTGCCTTTTTCCACGGCAGCGCGATGATCCAGTCGAGATAATTGCGCACCACGGTGGCCTCGGCGCTCATCGGCCCCATATTGCGTAGTTTTTTAAGCTCAGCCTCGCCTTTTTCAAGCACCGCCTTCGGCAGCTTCAACGCCTTCAGCTTGGTTTCCAACTCATCGAGTTCGCTCGCCCCATCCTCGCTTTCACCAAGCTCCTTCTGAATGGCCTTCATCTGCTCGTTCAGGTAATATTCGCGCTGGGTTTTTTCCATCTGGCGCTTGACCCGGTTGCGCACCCGTTTTTCAACCTGAAGCGCGCCAATCTCGCCTTCCATCACGCCGAAAATCTTTTCAAGCCGCTTGTGCATGTCCAGCGTTTCGAGCAAATCCTGCTTGTCGGCGATTTTTACCGCCAGGTGCGAGGCAATCATATCGGCGATTTTGTCCGGCTCGTCGATCTGCTCAACGGCGCTCAACACCTCATTTGCGATCTTTTTGTTCAGTTTGATATATTGCTCAAACTGCTGCACGGTCGCCCGCCCCAAGGCGCCGGTTTCGGCGCCAAGGTCACCGGTTTGGTCAAGCACTTCGGCCTCGACAAACAAATAACCACTCAGATCGTCCAGCGTATCGAGCCGGAGCCGCACGCGCTCGCCGCCCTCGACCAGCACTTTTACCGCTCCATCCGGCAGCTTCAATAATTGCAAGATCGAGCCAACCGTACCCGTCGCATAGAGCGCGCCGGCATCCGGATCCTCGATTTCTGCCTCAGTTTGGGTAACCAGAATGATCTGCTTGTCTTCCGCCATCACCGCTTCCAATGCTTTGATCGATTTTTCGCGACCAACAAATAGCGGCACAATCATATGCGGGAACACAACGATATCCCGTAATGGCAGGACCGGCAGCGCAATGACAGGCGACAAAGTCATGGGAAAGGACCTCTTTTAACAAGCAGACGAGTTACAAACCTATAAGGCGGGATAGCAAGACCGCTAACCCCACCTCTAGATATGGTGGGCAAATAAACAGCTTTCAAGCCTGTGCAAAAGACAGGCCAAAACAGATCAGATCACGCGCCTTGGTCAGCTTCTTTTGGACGCTTTGCATGCACCACCAATGGGGCTGCACCGCCATCGACAACTTCGCCGTTAATCACCACCTCTTCAATATCGCCCGCTGTCGGGATATCAAACATCGGGTCCATCAGGATGCTTTCCATGATTGAACGCAAGCCGCGCGCCCCGGTTTTCCGGGCAATGGCCTTGCGGGCGATCGCTTTTAGCGCGTCATCACGGAATTCGAGCGCCACATCATCCATCTCAAACAGCTTTTGATACTGTTTGACAAGGGCGTTTTTCGGCTCGGTCAGAATCTGGATAAGCGCCCCCTCGTCCAAATCTTCAAGCGTCGCCACAACGGGCAAACGGCCAACAAATTCCGGGATCAAACCAAATTTAATCAGATCTTCCGGTTCAAGGTCAGCCAAGACCTCGCCGATTTTCCGATCATCAGGGTCACGCACATCAGCGCCAAACCCGATACCAGCCCCGCTGTGACGGCCAGCAATCAGCTTGTCCAACCCGGCAAAAGCGCCACCACAGATAAACAGGATATTGGTTGTATCAACCTGCAAGAATTCCTGCTGTGGGTGTTTACGTCCGCCTTGCGGTGGCACCGACGCGACCGTGCCTTCCATAATTTTCAAAAGCGCTTGCTGCACCCCTTCACCCGACACGTCACGGGTGATGGATGGGTTGTCGGCCTTGCGCGAGATTTTGTCGACCTCGTCAATATAGACAATGCCGCGCTGCGCCCGTTCGACATTATAGTCGGCCGCCTGCAACAGCTTTAGGATGATGTTTTCGACATCTTCACCGACATATCCGGCCTCGGTCAGGGTGGTGGCATCGGCCATAGTAAACGGCACATCAAGAATCCGTGCCAGCGTCTGTGCCAGCAACGTCTTGCCGCAGCCGGTTGGACCAACCAGCAGGATATTTGATTTAGAAATCTCAACATCCCCGGTGCGGCCGGCATTGGCAAGCCGCTTGTAGTGATTATGTACCGCTACCGCCAGCACCCGCTTGGCCGCCGACTGGCCGATTACATATTCGTCAAGAACGCGCTTGATATCAGCCGGTGTCGGCACCCCGTCATGGCTCTTTGATAATTGCGTTTTATGCTCTTCACGGATGATATCCATGCATAATTCAACGCATTCATCACAGATAAACACCGTTGGCCCGGCAATCAGTTTTCGTACCTCATGCTGGCTCTTGCCACAAAAAGAACAGAACAATGTTCCCTTGTCGGTCTCATCTTTTTTTGCCATCTACAGGCTCCTGCAACATAACTATACGCGGTACAACGCTGCACCATAACTGACGCCCGCGCCCACAGTCTAAGGGCCGAGTGCTGCCGGTGACAAACAAAATCTGTGCCAACGCGCCACACGCTGGCTTTTATCACATCGGGCTAGCGCCTATTCATCGGCGGTCGGTACGGGACGTTTTTCAACCACCGCGTCAATAAGGCCAAATTCCTTGGCATTATCCGCCGTCATGAACGTATCACGTTCCATAATTTTTTCTATTTGCTTCAATGTCTTGCCGGTATGCTTCTCATAAATACCATTAAGTCTTTGACGCAGGTCCAAAATTTCTTTGGCATGGATTTCGATGTCGGTGGCCTGCCCCTGAAACCCGCCTGACGGCTGATGGGTCATGATCCGTGCATTTGGCAATGAAAAGCGTTTTCCGGCGGCGCCCGCAGTTAACAACAGCGATCCCATTGACGCGGCCTGGCCCATGCAAACCGTCGATACGTCCGGCCGGATATATTCCATCGTATCATAAATCGCCAGTCCCGAGGTGACGATGCCACCTGGTGAATTGATATACATCGAAATGTCTTTTTTCGGATTTTCAGATTCCAAAAATAGCAGCTGCGAACAGACCAATGACGCCACGCCATCATCGATTGGGCCGTTCAGGAAAATGATGCGCTCTTTAAGAAGGCGCGAAAAAATATCATAGGCCCGCTCGCCACGGCTTGTCTGTTCGACAACCATCGGCACCAGATTAGCCTGAACCGGGTCAAAAGCAGGCGCCTGACTCATGCCGTGAAAAATATCATTACTCTGGCTCATCATGTGTCTCCCGGGACATAGGCTACCCACAGGGTTGCGGGCTATTGGAATAGCGAGAACGGCCCGGCGGTCACTTGGATGCACCACCGGTACATCGACCGCGCCCCAGCCATCGCGCCTGACATGGGTACTATATGGGTATCCAGCAAAACCGTTCAAGCAAAACCTCGGCTGGC
>CAZYKI010000103.1:0-5182 GCA_964648035.1 uncultured Candidatus Puniceispirillum sp.
GGCGGCCGCACCGTCGGTGCCGGCGTCGTCGCGTCGGTCATCAAGTAACTAAGGCGCTCGATTTGGCGGTAGCAACCGCCAACGACAGGAGTGTAGCTCAATTGGTAGAGCACCGGTCTCCAAAACCGGGGGCTGGGGGTTCGAGCCCCTCCACTCCTGCCATCTGATAAATGACCCCCGGGGATAAGTCTCCCGGGGGTTTTTTTATGCGGCTGGCGATGCTTGCCGCTATTGGGGCTAAGAACATCTGCCGCCGTGACGTTACCGAGGCGATTGGAATGCATGATCAGGGCTATCACGCTTATGTTGCAGGCTTTGTTGCCATCTGCCAGACGGCGTTGCCGGAATTGGCTGCGGACACCGTCCCTCTATGGCGCGGTGTGCCTGCTGCTGTCGGTTTTTGCGGTGCCGCCGCATGGCCTTGCCCAATATCCGGGCGTTGACAATGATCTAACAGCGGGAAGCATGACCAGTGTCGATGCCGCAACGCCAGCGGATAGCCGCGCGCCCGACACCAGCAGCGGTGATAGCGGCGCGGCCACAGCCCCATCAGCCACGGTATCAGATAGCGGCCAGCCGGCTGGCGATACCAGCCAAGATGTCGACAGTAACCGGCAGGCAGGCACGCTATCCGGCCCGCGCCGCGCCGCGGACCGGCAACGGCGTCAGCGCTATTTTATCGAAAAATTGCGGTTTGAATTTGCAGTGCGGGAGGCGATTGAACGCCGCACCGGCAGGCCGGCGTCATGGGACCGCGCCGCGGTCTATCTTCGTGACCTTGCCGCTGAACTGCAAGCTGGCCCGGGCATTGTCGGCGCCCCGGCAATCCGCGGGATTGGCCGTGACCTTGCGGTGATTGAGGCGATGCTTGATACCCAGATTGATACGCTGCTGCTGTCGGTTGGCAAAACGCCAGCACCGCGGCGATGGTATGAATTACCACCGCCACCGGTCGGCAACCGGGCCGCGGCCGGGCAAAAGCTTGGTGCCTTGACGCAAAAATCTGAACTTCTGGATTTTGCCGCCAAGGTTTTGGCGGTGATGCCCCATCGATAAGTCGGGCACCGCTATCAGTCTGTCGCCGGGTTAACCATTTCATAAAGGCCGGTATGATCGGCGTCGGCGCCAAGTTTGGCCACCGCCGCATCAAGATACTGGGTCAAAGCCGGGGTAACCGGCGTGTCAAAACCGGCAGCCGCCATCAGGTCGCTGGCGATACCGACATCCTTGGCCATCAGCCGCAAGAAAAATCCGGAATCATAGCGCCGAGAGATGATGAATGGCTCAAGTTTGACCTCGGTGGTGTTGTTCCGGCCGGTCGAGCCATTGATCACCTTGGTAAAAACGTCCGGGGTGATGCCATAGGCCTCGGCCGTGGCAAGGGCCTGCATGCTGGCCAGCAATCCGGCCGCGGACACATAATTGTTCAAGGCTTTCATCGCATGACCAGCCCCAAGCGGGCCGACATGTGCGACCGTGCCAAAACAGTCAAGAAGCGGTGCCGCCGCTGCCAGATCGGCCGCATCGCCGCCAGCCATCACCATTAAAGTGCCAAGGGCGGCTTTTTTCTGCCCGCCTGATACCGGCGCATCGACCAGACGGATTGCGTTGGATTCGAGGGTTTTGCCAAGGGCGATCGTGCCCTGTGGCGCGCTTGATGACATGTCGATCATGAGCCCGCCAAAACCCGCCTCAGCCAAGGCGGTTGCAACGGCGGTTACCACCTTGCCGTCTGGCAGCATCAGCACCACCGCATCACAGCCAGCCAGATCGGCCAATGATGATGCTGGTTCTACCCCGGTTTCAGCTGGCAGGCGTGTCGCGGTGTCAAACCCGATCACCCGAAAGCCGGCTTTAACGGGCAAAGGGGCCATCACCGATCCCATGGCGCCAAGGCCGACAAATCCAATTGACTGCATATTGTTCATCCTTCTTGTGACTGATACATGTCATGGTCAAACTGACGCCGTCACGATAGACCGGTGGCGCCGCAATTTTAAGTGTTGAATTGGTTCCGTGGTAAAAAAGACGGCTTTTGGGGGTGGGATGGCAGATATTACGGTTTGGGGGCGGCGATCGTCATCGAATGTGCAGCTGGTGCTGTGGGTGCTTGATGAAGTGGGCGTGCCCTATAGGCAGCAAGATGCCGGTTATATTTACGGCGTTGTCGATACCCCCGATTTTCTGGCGATGAATCCGAATGGCCGGGTGCCGGTACTGATCGATGGGGACAGCGGCCCGATTTTCGAATCGGCGGCGATCACGCGCTATCTTGGCGCGCGCTATGGGCAGGCCCCGTTTTGGCCGACCGACCCGGTCGGGCGGGCGATGGTTGATAAATGGGCCGAATGGGCGAAATGGAATGTCGGTCATGCCTTCATTATGACGGTGTTTTGGAATTTGGTCCGCACCCCGGCTGACAAGGTCGACCATATGGCCGTTCACGCCGCATTGCAGGCGGTTGAGGCGATGCTGGCGATTGCCGATGCCCAGCTCGCAACAACGGCCTATCTGGCCGGGGATGATTTCACCTTTGCGGATGTGATGCTTGGCTATGCGCTCTATCGCTATTACGACATTGATGTGCGGCGTCGGCAGTTGCCGCATCTTCGCCGCTATTATGATCAGCTATGCGCGCGGCCAGCCTATCAAACCCATGTGATGTATCCCTATGATGAATTGCGGGCCTGACCGGTTTGCACGAATGGTTGCCTGACAGCGGCTTTACTGTTTAGATACGGCCAGCCTGTTTCGCTATGGCCAGCCTTTGCCGTAACCGGCAAACGGCTTTACCCGTCTGTTTGGAGTTTCCGGCGTGTTTATGTTGTCACCGGTGCGGCGTGGGCCGCCGTCAGTGGGGATTCTGATTTTGGCCGTCGCCAGTGCCAATCTGGGATTATCACTGCTGTCGCCGGTCATCACCCAGTTGCGGCAAGACCTCTTGGCAACGGCCGATGAGGCGCAGCTGGTGCTTAGCGGCTTTATGATGTCGGTTGCGCTGGCCCAGCTATTGAGCGGGTCACTGTCGGACCGGTTCGGGCGGCGTTATGTTCTTCTTACCGGTGCGGTGGTGTTCAGTCTTGGCGGGGTTGGTGCGATGCTGGCCGGATCGGTTAGCCAACTGGTCGGGTTCCGAATCCTGCAAGGTGTTGGCGCCGCCGCCTGCCTGACTATGGGGCGGGTGATTGTCAATGACAGTTTCGAGGGCGCTGATGCCGCCCGCAAAATGTCCATCGTCAGCAGTGCGCAGGCGATCGTGCCGTTACTAGGTTTCGGGTTTGGCGGGGTCATTGCGGAATTTATCGGTTGGCGCGGGTCGATTGCGATCATGGTTTTCGGCGGGTTGCTGATCCTGTGGCTTGCGGCGCGCTTTATTGCCGAATCGCGGCAGGGTGAGCCGGTGCCGTTCCAGCTGCGGTCATTGATCATGACCTATGGCCAATTGGCCTTGAATCCGGGGGTGCGAAACCATGGGCTGACCAGCGGGTTTGCGGTCGGCATGTTCTTTGCGATGGGCGGGACTATGCCGTATGAATTTGCCCGGCTTGGGGCCAGCCCTATTGAGTTCGGCTTGTTATTCGCAACGACCTCGGTTGGCTATATTCTTGGTAATCTGGTGAATGGTCTGTTTGTCGGGCGGTTGGGGCTTGGCGGCATGGCGATGCTTGGCAGTTTGCTGACGGTGTTGGTGCCGGCGGCGATGCTGACCGGACATTTCACTGATCTATTGACGCCGGTCCGGCTGTCGGCTTTGTGCTTTTGCTTTGGGTTTTGTAATGGTCTTGTGATCGCCAATGCGATGATTTGCAGCATGCGGGCGGCTGGCCGGAATAGTGGGGCCGGGACCGGGTTGTTGGGGGCGATGCAGATGCTAATTGGCGGGGTTGGTGGCAGTATCATCATCGGCCTTGGCGGGGCCGAGACATTTACCGCGACCGCGGCCGGTCTTTTGGTGATGTCTATGATGGGGGCGGTGACATCTTTTCTGGGGTTCAAATTGCGATAAGTTGTTGCCATCTCTAAGTGGTTTTGATAGAAGCCCGTTCCAAGGATGCGCGTCCAGCCCTGACAAGTGACGGTAATCGCCCCGGTTCTTCAACGGAAATGGGGCCGTTGTCTTGGCCCAAAACCGCCGTTAGCGGTTGGGGGCAGGCGTGGTCTTTGACAGAATGTTTTTGAACTTGAATTGGCAGCAACCGATGGCTAAAGTGTCGCCCGCACAATTTGTAAGGCAGGTCCGTCAGGAAATTAACCGTATTTCCTGGGCCTCGCGGCGCGAAACCGGCACTGCCACATTGACTGTGTTTATTATGACAGCGATCGCCGCATTGTTCTTTTTGCTGGTGGATTGGCTGTTGTCGAATGGTGTCCAGTTTGTTCTTGGTCTTGGTGGCTAGGGACAAGGTGGCTTTTGTCGTCTCACATTTGTGGGGCGAATCAGGAAAGAAGTGGTATGGCCAAGCGCTGGTATGTCCTTCATGTTTTCTCAGGCTCTGAGAAAAAGGTCGCGCAGTCAATCCGTGAACAAGCTGTCACGCAGGGGCTGGAAGACCAGATTGAAGACGTTATGGTCCCGACCGAGAACGTGGTCGAGGTCAAGCGCGGCGTGCGTGTCGAGGGTGAGCGCAAATTCTTCCCCGGTTATATTCTTGTCAAACTTGAGTTGAGTGATGAAGCGTGGCAAATGGTGACCAGCCAGCCGCGCGTGACCGGGTTTCTGGGCGGAAAAGGGCGGCCAATTCCAATCACCGAGCGTGAGGCAGAGCGTCTAATCCGGCAGATGAGCGAAGGCGTCGAGCGTCCGCGCACCACAGTGACTTTCGAAATTGGCGAACAGGTACGCGTCTCCGATGGGCCGTTTGCCTCGTTCAACGGACTGGTTGAAGAAGCTGATGATGACAAAGCACGCCTGAAAGTGGCGGTGTCAATTTTCGGGCGGTCAACGCCGGTCGAGCTGGAATATAGTCAGGTCGAAAAACTGTAAAAGATAGGGGGCCACCACCGAAAGGTGGCCAAAAATACAGCTCGTCTGTTATCGGCAGGCGGCAGGCATGTCAGGGAAAATAAGAGATGGCGAAGAAGATTAAAGGTTACATCAAGCTGAACATCCCGGCCGGGGCGGCAAATCCGTCACCACCGGTTGGTCCGGCGCTTGGTCAGCGTGGTGTGAACATCATGGAAT
>CAZYKI010000104.1:0-5161 GCA_964648035.1 uncultured Candidatus Puniceispirillum sp.
GTGCGCCAAAATCGTTAAACACGGTCCAGCGCAAGCCCGAATCCTTATCAAAGCCCAGACCAGAGACAACTTCCAGACGACCGGCAAACATTTTATTGCCGCCTACCGCATCAAGCGACCCGTTATCCCGCGGCCCGATGCCACCACCGGCAAAGCCGCGCACTTCACGCCCGCCCATCTGAAAGCGGTTTGATTGCGTTACCTTTTTCCCGCTTAACCCGGTGATATAGCCAATTTTTCCACTCGCCCCCAACACGACCTCATTGAACATCATCGGCTTATAGTAACTGGCTGATAGCACTGAACTCAAAAACTTGACGTCCCCCCCAAGACCGGCGATCGATTCCTCAAGTTCGATCGAAAAGCCGCGGGTTGGATCAAATTTATTGTCGCGTGTATCCCGCCCAATCGTGTAATCGACCGACGAGCGCAACAAGGTTTTACCCTCTTCGCCGGTTACCGATGTCGCCGTGGTGGTTTCGGTGGTCGTGCGTGACTTACTCAATTGATAGCTCAGCCGGTGATAAACATCCCGCGCCGCTGAAAATCCGAGGCCTAGCCGAAAACCAGTCCGTTTGATCTTGGTATCATCATCGGTGGTTTCATCATTGAAAACGTCAAAACTACCCGACAAATTGCGGCCAAGGAGATAGGGTTCGGTTAACCCTAGATTAAAGCTGGTCTTGGTGCCTGACGTAGATAACGCAACACTCGCCCGGCGCCCGGTACCAAGAAAATTGCGTTCATTGATACCAAAGGAAAAGCTGGCCTTATCGAGCGACGAATAGCCGGCACCGATTGAAAAATCGCCGGTTGACTGCTCTTGAACCGTGACCCGCGTTATCGACTGGTCAGCACTTGACCCGGGAAGCGTCTGCACCTTGACGTCACTGAAATAGCCCAGATTACGGACATTACGCACCGAACGGTCAATTTTCAGCTGATTATAGGCATCGCCTTCGACAATTTCAAACTCACGGCGGATAACCCGGTCGAGGGTCCGGTTGTTATCGACAAACTCAATCCGTTCAACAAAATTACGTTGCGCCTCGTCAATACCAATCACGATATCAAGTGTGGCTGTCTCAGGGTTTGTTTTGATATCTGGTGTGACATTTACAAAGGCATAGCCCAAAGCGCCAAGCTGCCGGGAAATGTCAAGGAGCCCCTGCTCAAGCGCCCGCATATCATACCAGCGCTCGTCACCAAATTGCAGCGCCTGTTTCATGGCCTCAGGATCAACCGCGTCTATCGCGCTGGTAATGGTTATATCGCCAACCTTATAGCGAACCCCCTCATCGACCAGAAAGCTGATAACAAAGCCGCTTCGATCGGGCAGAAGACCACCGCGCGCGCGCTCAATTTTTATATCGGCATAACCGCGTGCAAGATAGAATTGCCGCAAAAGGCGGATATCATATTCAAGCCGGCCTTCATCATATTTGTCATTGGCGGCAAGAAACGCCCACCATTTGGTTTCACGACTGACAATCGCTTGGCGTAACTGGCGATCACTGAACGCTTTGTTACCGGAAAAGGTGATCTTTTGGATTTTGATAAGCGGCCCCTCATCCACCTCAAACACAAGATCGACCCGGTTTTCATCGAGCATAATGACTTTAGGCTCGATCACCGCGGCATAGCGACCTGAGGCCCGATAAATATCAATCAGCTTTTGTGTCGCATCCAAGGCCATCTTGCGATTGTAAACACGCCGAGGCTGGACATCGATAATCTCAAGGAGTCGTTCATCGGACAACGCATCATTGCCCTCAATATTCACCCGGTTAATAATTGGGTTCTCGGTCAATTTGACAACGAGAACACTGCCGTCAAGAGACAGGGTGATATTTTGAAAGAGGTTGGTCTGGTATAGGCGCTGCAACGCGTTGTCTAACGCATTTTGGCTTGTCAGGTCTCCGATCCGCACCGGCAGATAAGACTGGACGGTTCCTACCGATACGCGCCGATTGCCCTCAACCCGGATATCGGTAACACGAATTGTAGTATCACTTGATTGGGCAAAAGCGGTGTTTGATACGCCGCCAACCACAAGCAGACACGCCACAAGGCAAGATAACAAATGAATACGCATCCCGGTTTTTGACTCCCACCCGCTATTGGCGATGCCACTATAGACAGACTAATTGATTTGTAACAGTCCAGTCACGCGTAAATCGCCATAAAGCCCTGCCTAAAACTGTCTTATGAGCCGACGATACGCAACAAGTCCGTTACCACCAGAAATAGCGTCAACCCCATTAAAATGGCGACACCACCACGCATCAATGCGGCCTGTACCGCCACCGGTAACGGCTTACCCAACAGGAATTCAAGCCCAAAAAAGAATAAATGACCACCGTCTAAAGCCGGTACTGGCAATAAATTGATCAAACCCAGATTGATCGATATCACCGCGGTCAGCAGAACAAACGGCACCAGACCCTGATTAAGCACTGTTCCGGAGATCTCAGCAATCCGCACCGGTCCCCCGACCTCGCCCTGCTGCATATTGCCACTGGCTGCCCGGCCAAGACTGCGTAAAATCATCACCGACATATGAAACGCATCAGATGTCGCCGCCATTAGTGCGGCACTAGGGCCCATTTTTTCAAACTCGCCCACCGCCCCCGACGTGACGCCTAACACCCCAACATTGATCCCAAGCCCTTCGTTAAAACGAGATTCAGGCGTAACCGACACCGCCAGTTCGCGCCCGTCACGCACCACGAGAAAATCGAGGGGGCGGCCCGGACTTTCAACAACCACCCCGCGCATATCATTAAAATTCCGGATCGAAACGCCATCTACCTCGATCACCCGGTCGCCCGGCTTTAGGCCGGCCGCCGCCGCGGGCATGTTCGGCACCAAATCACCAACGACTGCCGGAATAAACTGCTTGCCAACCGCCATATAAACCAGCGCAAACAACGCAATCCCAAGGATAAAATTGGCAATGGGACCCGCGGCAACAATCGCCGTACGCCAGAACAGGCTTGCCCCGCCAAAACTGCCCGACTGTTGAAGTCCCCGCGCCAACGGCGTGCTTGCCGGATCTTCATCGCCGCGCATTTTCACATAACCACCAAGGGGAATCGCAGACAAGCGCCATCTTGTGCCACTTTTCGCGGTCCAGCCAAACAATTCAGGCCCAAAACCGATAGAGAACACCTCGACCACCACACCGGCCTTGCGGGCCACCCAATAATGGCCAAGCTCGTGAAAATAGACCACCGGTGTGATGAGCAGCAAAAAACCAAGCAAAAGGTCACTAAAACCAAGATCCGCCATGTAAAATCCTATGTCCACGCCCGGTGGGTTTATCAATCGCGCTGGCGCGATCCTAAATCATTTCAGCTTTGTTTGAAATCCGAAACACGGGCGATATGGTCTGCGGCGTGGCGGCGGGCCGCCCCGTCAATATCAAGCACCGCGTCAAGGGTACCAACATCGCCGTCAATAGGGGTATCAAGACAGGCCTCGACCACGGTTGCTATTGCCGGAAAGCTGATACGCCCGTCAAGAAACGCGGCGACAGCAACCTCGTTTGCTGCGTTCAATACTGCTGGCGTCACCCCGCCGGCGATCAGCGCAGCGCGGGCCAAACCAAAGCACGGAAAGCGCTGCAAATCGATCGGTAAAAAGGCCAGATCAGCGAGTTTGGTCAGATCAAGGGGCGTTCCATGCCACGGCAAGCGGTCAGGCCATGCCAGCGCATAGGAAATGGGCGTCCGCATATCGGCATCAGCCAGTTGGGCCACCACCGAGCCGTCGGCAAAATACACAAGGCCATGAATGGCCTGTTGCGGATGGATCAAAGCGTCAATTTTTGCGGGCGGCAACCCAAAAAGCCAATGCGCTTCAATCACTTCCAGACCTTTGTTCATCATCGTGGCGCTGTCGACAGAAATTTTCTGCCCCATCTCAAAATTCGGATGCTGCAGCGCATCTTGGCGGCTGATCTGATCGAACTGGTCCAGCGGCCGGTGGAGGAACGGCCCTCCCGAGGCGGTTAGACAAATGTGCCGAATATCGTCGGTATTTTCACCCGCCCGTCCCGCACCATGATATCCGGGCCAGCCCGTCCAACATTGGAAAATGGCGTTATGCTCGCTATCCAAAGGCAAGATATGCGCCCCAGATTGGGCGACATGCCGCATCACCACAGCCCCGGCTGATACCAGAGATTCCTTGTTCGCAAGGCCAATTCTCTGCCCGGCATCAACCGCCGCCATCACCCCCGGCAAGCCAGCAAGACCACTGACCCCCGCAATCACCAAATCAACCGGAATTGCCGCAATCTCGGCACAAGCTTTGCCGCCAGCCACCACTTCGATACCGGTGTCGGCAAGAAGATCCCGCAAGGCAGTAAATTTTGAGGGATCGGCAATGCCAACAATGCGGGGGGCAAATTCGCGGGCCAAAGCCGCCAGTGCTGGCGCGTTCGACCCAGCCACAAGCCCACAAATCTGGTACTGGTCAGGAAATTGGCGGACCAGGGCAAGGCTGCTTTGACCGATTGACCCGGTCGCGCCAAGAACGGTGATCTGTTTAACCATACTGATACCGGATGCCCCTAGAGAAAGCTGATATAGGCGAGCGCCACTGGCAGCACCAAAAGATACCCGTCAAAACGGTCAAGAAGCCCGCCATGACCGGGAATGATCGTCCCACTATCTTTAACGCCCGCGCGCCGTTTGACCGCCGATTCCAAAAGGTCTCCTGCCTGCGCGACAACACCAAGCACCACGCCGGCGCCAATTGCCGCATATATACTGTCAAGATACAGAAAATCAGCCAGAATTACACAGCTTATGCTGGCTGCGACCAACCCACCCATGCTCCCGGAAAGGGTTTTGTTCGGGCTGACAGCAACCAACAGCTTGGGTCCCCCAAAAAACCGGCCAGCAAAATAGGCAGCGCTGTCACAGGCCGCAATTACCGCCGCCAAAGATAACAGAACAACTTGCCCTGACTCCAGGGCCAACAGACGATTTGCAGCGAACAAACACAGCACCAATAATACAGTAAAAACACTAAATATCAATGGCTTATAAAAAACCACTACGCCGCCAGCCGTCAACGCGGCCACCACTCCAAAAAAAAGATGATCAAAAAAATCCAAGGTTGGCAGCGGTACCGCAGGAAGCACCAGCAACGC
>CAZYKI010000105.1:0-3933 GCA_964648035.1 uncultured Candidatus Puniceispirillum sp.
CCATATGTTCCAGCATATGGGCAATGCCTTGCTCATGCGCCAATTCATCACGCGCGCCGGCCTCTACCCAAATACCAACCGATACCGTGGTCGCATGCGGCATATGGCGGGTAACAACCCGCAACCCGTTGGCCAAGGTGCTTGTCGCGATGCTCATTTGCCGCGACTCAATGACAGGATCAGATCCTTAACCGCATCAGCATCGGCCGGCACATGCTGCTGGCGCTCTGGCCGCGACATCAAATCAGCCATATGTGGCGGCAGCGCCGGGGTCACGCCGGTGGCGGTTTTAACCGCCTGATCAAATTTGGCCGGATGCGCGCAGGCAAGACTGATAATCGGCACATCTGCCGGCACCGTGCCATCGGCATGCGCGCGGCGCGCCGCCGACAAACCAACCGCGCTATGGGGGTCGATCACCATACCGGTTTGCTGTGCAGTATCAGCGATTTCGGCAATGGTGCCCGCATCATCAAGCCGGTAGGCCGAAAACAGTGCGGCGGCCCGCGCCATGACATCATCATCAACATCAAATTGACCGGTGCTGGAAAATTGATCCATGATGGCGGTGGTTTTTGCCCCATCACGCCCCAATAATTCAAACAGTAACCGTTCAAAATTGCTCGATACCTGAATATCCATTGATGGGCTTAGCGATGGCACGACCGGTTCGCGCTGCATCTGCCCCCTATCGAAAAAGCGGGTTAAAATATCATTGCGGTTGGACGCCACAATCAACCGTTCGACCGGTAACCCCATCTGCATCGCCACATAACCAGCAAACACATTGCCAAAATTACCGGTTGGCACGGCAAAAGCGACCTTTTGATCGGGCGCGCCAAGCGCCAGTGCCGATGAAAAATAATAGACAATCTGCGGCATCAACCGCGCCCAGTTAATTGAATTAACGGCCGACAAATTAACCGCATCACGGAACGCATGGTCGTTAAACAGGCTCTTTACCAAGGCCTGACAATCATCAAAATCACCAGCCACCGATACCGCATGCACGCCATCGGCAAGCACCGAGGTCATCTGGCGCTGTTGGACCGGCGACACTCGACCTTCTGGGAATAGAATAAACACATCCACAGCCGCCCGCCCCTGAAAGGCTTGCAACGCGGCAGAACCGGTGTCTCCACTGGTCGCCCCCAGAATAACGGCATGGCGATTCTGCTTGGCCAGCGCGCGGTCAAACGCCCGCGCCAAAAACTGCATCGCATAATCTTTGAAAGCAATCGTTGGCCCATGGAACAGTTCGAGCACATGGATCTGGTCGGTCAATGCGACCAACGGCGCAACCGCCGGATCGTCAAAACCGGCATAGGCGTCTGCGGCCATCGCGGCGAGTTCAGACTCGCTAATCTCGCCATCGCAAAACGGCGCCATGATCCGGCCGGCCAAGGCCGCATAGGACAGCCCCTTCATCGCGCGAATCTCATCGGGCGAAAAACGCGGCCAGGTCACCGGCAAATAAAGGCCGCCATCACGGGCAAGGCCACTTAGCAGCGCTGCCTCAAACCCAAGCGGCCCATCTTTGCCACGCGTACTGATATAATCCATGCCTAGTCCTTGTTCTTGCCAGTGAACTGCAACCGGCCAGCCTGCATATGAAAGGCGACATAAACACCAATCAAGGCCAGCGCGATCCCATACCATGTCAACGCATAGCTAAGATGGGCGTTGCGCAAATTCAATTCGGTTTTCGCGGCAATAGGCAAGGTCACAACCGCCGAGGTACGAATCGCATCGGCATAAAAGCTGTCTATCGCCACCGTCCCAAGACCGAGATGGGCGTTGATTTCAGCCGGCACAAGGGTAAACCAGAACCCTTTGGCTGGTTCGTTTTCCGGTACAAAATAGCCTTTTTGCCCCGGTTTCCGTAAAATTCCGGCGACCGTTGTCGGCCCGTCAACCCGCGAAAATGCGCGCTTGGCCGGATCTTTATAGCCTTCCGACACCCAGCCCCGATTGATCAGGATTAGCCGCCCATCAGCCAGTTCAAACGGGGTCACCACATGAAATCCGGCATTGCCTTCATAGGTACGGCCGGTCAAGAAGATTTCCTTGTCATGCAGGAAGCGGCCCGTCAGGTCCAATTGCCGAAATTCAATGGGGTCAATGGCAGCCCCGCCGGCCGGCACCGCCACGGGCGGTGCGGCAACCCGCGCCTCGAAACTATCGATCAGGTTATTTTTCCACTGCAAGCGCCCAAGCTGCCATGTACCAAGCCCAACAAGCACCAACAGCGCCGGCAACGTCACCACAGTCAGCCATAAAAAGGGACGAAACGTCATCCAATAACCTCAAAAAAACAAGGCAAAAAGGGTGCTGATAGGAGGCAACCCTCCTTTATCAGCACCCCGGTTCATGCGAAACTACCAGCCCGCAACCGGGCTGGCCTGCCGGACTTGGCCGCAATTGCCGATCAGCCACCCCACCAATAGACGGCGGCAAACAGGAACAACCACACCACGTCAACAAAATGCCAATACCAAGCCGCGGCTTCAAAACCGAAATGCTGTTCGGCGGTAAAATGCCCGGCGCGGCCGCGAAGCCAGCAAACCAGCAGGAACAATGTACCAACCAACACATGGAAACCATGAAACCCGGTGGCCATATAGAACACCGACGGATAGATACCATCGGTAAAGCCAAACGGCGCATGGCTGTATTCAATCGCCTGAAGACCGGTGAACAACGCGCCCAGCAAAATCGTCAAACCAAGACCGGTTTGGAAATCCTTGCGGTTATTATGCTGGATCGCATGGTGCGCCCAAGTCACGGTACAACCCGACAACAAAAGCACCAATGTATTGATCAATGGCAGATCGAACGGATCAAACGTGACGATGCCTTCTGGCGGCCACACCCCGTCATTCGGATAGATCGAGCGGTCAAAAAACGCCCAGAAAAAGGCGACAAAGAACATCACTTCGGACGCGATAAACAGCATCATGCCATAGCGCATGCCAATCTGAACGATTGGTGTGTGATGGCCTTGATATTCGGCCTCGCGAATGATATCGCGCCACCACATAAACATTGTGGCCAGCACCAAGGCAAAGCCAAGGCCAAGAACCGCAACGCCATATGCGACTTCATGCATATACATCACACCGCCAACCGCTGCCGTAAAGGCGGCGGCAGAACCGACAGCTGGCCACGGGCTGGCTTCAACCAGATGATAGGGGTGTTTGTTTGCACCACTCATGTTTGTCTCCTCAAAATCTGGCCGGGGCTGTTAACGGGTCCGGCCACCTCTCCACGATTACTGTCCCTGCCCTGCGGCCGGGGTTGTACCAAGTGCCGGAAAAAACGTATAGGACAGGGTGATTTCCCGAATATCCTTTGCATTTTCGTCCGTCACAATTTCCGGATCAACAAAAAACCGAACCGGCATATCAACTGATTCGCCAGGCTGTAATGTCTGTTCAATAAAACAAAAACAATCCAGCTTCATAAAATGCGGGCCAGCCTTGACCGGCGTCACGTTAAAGGTCGATGTGCCCGTACTTGCGGTCGGGCCCATATTTGTCGCCCGATAATTGATCACCAATTCTTCACCGGGCTTTACCTCGACAAACGGGTCAACCGGCGCAAACCGCCAATTGAGTGCCGGATTGACATTCGCATCAAACCGCACCTTGACCGGATGGTCGGCAATGACGGTGTTTGCCGTCTGATCGGCGACCTGGGTCGTACCACCATAGCCTGTTACCTGACAAAATAGCTGGTAAAGCGGCACCGAGGCATAGGCCAAGCCAACCATCGCGCATACCACCAACGCCAGCACGCCCAATGTGCGGCGGTTCCCGTTTGGCTTGATCGGTGTCGCTAGTGTGGTCATGATCCGGTTCCAATCTTGACCAGCGTCAACACATAGAACAGCAGGACCAGCCCACAAATAACCGCCAGCAACGCAAAGTTGCG
>CAZYKI010000105.1:4033-5111 GCA_964648035.1 uncultured Candidatus Puniceispirillum sp.
GGCAGCATCGGCACATTTGCCTGCTGGTAATCGTCATTCTTGACCAGCGCAAGCGCCCAAAAATGCGGTGGTGTCCACATGAAAATAATCGTGAATAAAAGCAATGGCTCAATCGACAGGCTGCCGGTCACCGCGGCCCAGCCGATCACAGGGGGCAACGCCCCTGCGGCCCCGCCGATCACGATATTTTGCGGCGTGCTACGCTTCAGCCAGACCGTATAGATCACCGCATAAAAGAAAATGGTAAAAGCAAGCAAACCAGCCGCAAGCCAGTTTGCCGCAAGGCCCAGCAGCAATACCGACAGCGCCGATACCACCAGCCCCAATGTCAGCGCCTCGGCAGGGGCCATAACCCCGGCCGGGATGGGCCGATTACGGGTGCGGGTCATGATCGCGTCAATGTCGCGATCATACCATTGATTGATCGCACCGGACGCCCCGGCACCGGCAGCGATAGCGAACAGGGAAACGGCAAAGACCAGCGGGTGCATCGCCCCCGGCGCGATGAACATGCCGGCAAAGCCGGTGAAAATCACCAAGCTCATCACCCGCGGTTTCAGCAGCGACCAGAAATCACCAACCGATGGCTCAACCAAGCCATCGGTGGTGTTCATTATGCGCTGATGAGATGCAATCGCCATCAAACCGTCTTTCCGTTCAGGGCCGCTGTGGCCTTATTTCACTTTCGGCAATTCGTCGAAGGTGTGATAAGGCGGCGGTGACGCAACCTGCCATTCCAGCGTGGTAGCGCCCTCGCCATATGGGTTGGCTTGGGCCCGCCGCTTGGCGATAAAGGCTTCAGCAATCACCACAAGGAAAAGCAGCGCACCGGCAGCACCGATGTAAGAGCCGATCGATGCCACCATGTTCCACCCGGCAAACGCATCCGGATAGTCGATATAGCGCCGCGGCATACCGGCAAGACCAAGGAAATGCATCGGGAAGAAGGTCAGGTTCACCCCGATGAAGGTCACATAGAAATGCAGCTTGCCAAGCGCTTCTGAATATTCATAACCGGTCATCTTCGAGAACCAGTAATAGAAGCCGGCAAACAGACCAAACACCGCACCAAGCGACA
>CAZYKI010000106.1:0-4906 GCA_964648035.1 uncultured Candidatus Puniceispirillum sp.
GTTTCCCCCGCCAATGGCTTCACCAAGTTGGAGGCCACAACCCTGAATCGTTACGATTGATATCGATCAGCGGCGACTCGATGGCACCAAAATTGGAACATGATGATCTTGTTTTGGTCGATTGCAGCCAGACCAAACCATCGCCGCCGGGCATCTTTATTCTGGATGACGGTATCGGGCTGGTGGCAAAACAGATCGAGATCATTCCCAACAGCACGCCGGTCTGTTTACAGGTCAGCTCGGAAAACCCCTCCTATCACCGCTATCAACGGGCGATTGACGAGGTGACTATTATCGGGCGTGTGATATGGTTCGGACGGCGGCTTTGAAGGCCGGTATCAATCTATCAAGGCATCTTTATGGACAAGAAACCCACCAACCGACGGCGCCGATCCGGCCGCCACAGCCTTCGCGGCAAAGCCGCCGATAATCGTCTTGCCGGACGGCTACCGCGCAATGCCGCCCCGATTGAGGTAACGATCAGCCATATCGGCGGGCGCGGTGACGGTGTCGGCCGCGGCCAGTACACGCATAACTATGTCGAGTCAGATTATGACATATTTGTGCCGGCAAGCCTTCCCGGCGAACAGGTGCTGGTGCAACCGCTGAACCTGTCACGTCAGGGCATAAAGGCCCGTATCATCGAATTGAAAACCGCCTCACCTGACCGGCGGCCGGCGCGCTGTAGTGCATTTCCGGCGTGTGGAGGATGCAGTTTTCAACATTGGGATGAGCGCCGCATCAGCAGCTGGAAACAGGACCTTGTCAGCCATTTTTTAGATCGTGCCGGCATCGGCGCAGTCATCATCCGCCCGCCCCACATCTCGCCATCCTATAGCCGGCGCCGCGCCAGCCTGCATCTAAAGCGGCTTGCTGACGACGCCATTGTCGGTTTTCAAGAACGTTCAGGACAGCATATTGTCCGCCCTGCCGATTGCGCGATCCTGCATCCGGCCTTGCTGGCATTGCAACATTCTATCGAAACGTTTGCGACCACCCATTTACCGGCCGGATTCATCGCCGATATCCACGCCAATATTTTATTTGGCGTCAATCACGCTGCTGAGCAGCTATGTGTTTATATTAAAACGGCGGGTGATATGACGCCGCCATTGACCGGCGTCATGCCCTATCTTGTCGAATGGGCCAGCACCGCCGGCATCGCCCGGCTGACCATCAATGATGCGCATGGCCCAGTGACGATTTACGCCCCGGAAACCCCAACCCAGCTATTTGGCTCAGTCGCCGTTTCGCCGCCGCCCGGGGCTTTCCTGCAAGCCACCCGTGACGGTGAAGCGGCGCTGCAGGCAGCGGTCGGCGAAATCGTTGGGGGGGCAAGCCGGATTGCGGATTTGTTTGCTGGTTGTGGGACGCTTAGCCTGCCCCTGCTTGATAATCTTGCCGGGCTTATTGCCGCCGAGGCCGACGGGCCATCACTTGCCGCCCTTAAGGCCGGCGCTGACGCGGCCGGGCTTGGCGGCCGGACGACCATCATAGAGCGTAATCTATTTGATGCCCCGCTGCTGCCGGATGAGCTGGCCCAATGCGATGCGGTCATCATCGATCCACCCCGCAGCGGCGCGGCGGCGCAATGCCAGCAATTGGCCAATACCAGCATTGACCATATAGCGATGGTGTCTTGTAATCCGGCCAGCTTTGCGCGTGACGCCGCTATCCTGACGGCTGGCGGGTTTACACTTTCCTGGGTGCAGCCGGTTGACCAGTTCAGTTTCAGCAACCATCTTGAACTGGTCGGTGCGTTTCACCGCTGATCACCTGATGAATGCGGCCAGCAGGACGGAGCCTTGCGCGATGAAAAAACACTCAATCACCATCGAAGGGCACCGGACCAGCATCTCACTTGAAGCTGAATTTTGGCAGCTTCTAAAGCTGATTGCCGCCGAACGGCAACAGACGGTGGCACAGCTTGTCCGCTTTGTAGACCGGCGGCGCAATGGTGGCTTGTCATCAGCGTTGCGGTTGTTTGTGCTGGCGCAAATATCAGCTAAGGCCGGGATCGACATCGACAGCTTAGCAGGGCTGGTAGACACGCCCAAAACGGCCTATAATGACGGCGTTGGAATGAGCGAGGATACAGCATGATGAAAATCGCGATTTTATTGGCTGGCCATACCAACAAGGCCATGCAGCCGCGCTTTCCCGATTATGCGGATTTATTCATTGCGCTGTTCGCAAAATCCCCGCTTGCCGCAGACTTCACCTTTACCAGCTTGGCGGTGGTCGATGATGTCTTTCCTGACAGGATCGATGATTATGACGGCTATCTTGTGACCGGTTCGGCCTATGGGGTGTATGATGACGCGCCATTTATCCCGAAATTGATCACATTGATCCAAGATATTCATGCGGCCGGCATGCCGCTTGCCGGCTTGTGTTTCGGTCATCAAATTATCGCCCATGCGCTTGGTGGTCATGCCCAGAAATGGGATGGCGGGTGGGGCCTTGGCGTCAAATCGATCGAACTTGCCAATCTGCCTGACTGGATCGACCCCCCGATTGACAGCGCCAAGCTGATCCATGTGCATCAAGACCAAGTCGTCCGCCTACCGGCGGGTGGTCAGGTGATTGCGCGCGCCGATCATTGCGACATTGCTGGCTATAGGGTGGGTGACCGTGTGTTCACGTTACAAGGCCACCCCGAATTTGACGCGGCCTATACCGGCGCCCTTGCCACCCTCCTAGAGGAACGTGGCGTTGATCCGGCGGTGGTTGCCGCCGCGCAAGACACGCTTGACACGCCGCATGATGGCGACCGGTTCGGCCATTGGATTTTAACCTTTTTCCATCGCCATGCGGCAGCCTGACAAACATGCGATATAGTGAAAAACGCGCCGCGCGCCCTATCGCATGTTTATCGCCCCAATTGGCCGGGGCAGCCCTGTCATGACACTTGTCATCGGCCTTGATACCGGCGGCACCTATACTGATGCGGCGTTGCTTGACACCGATAACGGCACCATCTTGGCAACCGCCAAAGCCCTGACCACGCGGGATAATCTTGCCGACGGACTTGGCGCGGCGATCACCGCCCTTCTTGACAATTTTTCCGGTGCCGCGGCTGATATCGGCCTTGTCACCCTGTCGACCACATTGGCCACCAACGCCGTTGTCGAAGGCGTTGGCGGTCGGGTCGGGCTGTTTATGATCGGTTTTGACAGGTCCGCACTTGACCGCGCCGACCTCGCCCGGGCCATTGGCCAAGACCCGGTCCATTTCATCGATGGCGGGCATAACGCCGATGGCAGTGCTGCCAAAGCGCTTGACATGACAGCGGTTGAACGACTGGCAACAGATCTAAAAAACGAGGTGTCGGCCTTTGCGATTGCCGGGCATTTTGCCACGCGTAACCCGGTGCATGAAACCGCAACCCGCGATGCGGTGCGCCGCCTTACCGGCTTGCCGGTGACGTGTAGTCATGAATTGTCATCATCGCTTGGCGGCCCACGGCGCGCCTTGACCGCGGTGCTGAACGCCCGGCTTGTCAATTTATTGGAACGGCTGATTGCCGGCACACAAGCGATCATGACCGGCACCGGTCTTGGCTGCCCCTTGATGGTGGTCAAGGGTGACGGCTCGCTTCTTGAGGCTGACTTTGCCCGCAACCGGCCGGTAGAAACGGTCCTGTCCGGGCCAGCCGCCAGCCTGTCGGGCGCGGCGTTTCTGGCCGGTGCGACCAGCGCGATCGTTGCCGATATTGGCGGCACCACCACCGATATTGCCATTTTGAATCAGGGGGCGCCACGCCTCAAGGCCGATGGCGCCCATATTGGCGGCTGGCAGACGATGGTCGAGGCCGCCGACATTCGCACCACCGGCCTTGGCGGTGACAGCGAGGTCCAGCCAATCCAGCGCGGCCGTGCCGGTGGGCTGACATTGGGGCCGCGGCGCGCCGTACCGCTGTCACTAATGGCGCAAAGCTGGCCCGCGATCAAAACCCATCTGGCCCGCCAGCTTGATCTGGCTATTCCGCTTGGCACCGATGCCCGCTTTATTTTCCCGATCATGCCAGAGGGGGTGCCCGGCTGGCTGAATCGCTCCGAGACACGGCTGGCCGAAAAAGCGCTGGCCAGCGGCCCGGCGCCCGTTTCTGAGCTGGCGGCCACCCAATTGGCATTGGGCGCGGTTGACCGGCTGATCAGTCGTGGTCTTTTAGGGCTGTCCTGCTTTACCCCGACCGATGCGGCACATGTAACGGGCGCTTTTACCGGCTTTGACAGCGATGCTGCACAGCTTGGCGCGGCGCTGATGGCACGCCAACGCAACGGTCTTGGCCAGCCGATTGCCCCCGACCCCGCCACGGTGGCCGCCATGACCCTAGCCGAATTGCACCGCCGCACGGCGCTGGCCTTGCTTGACGCCGCGATGGCGCATGATGGTGGCGGCGAGGCCAGCTTTAGCAGCAATCCGGCACTCGCCGCCTGCTTTGACCCAGATAGGGAAAAGCGGCCGCGTTTGGTCACGGTCAAAACCTGCCTTGACAGCCCGCTGGTCGCGCTTGGTGCCTCGGCAGCCACCCATTATCCGGCAATTGCACGCCTGTTGGATGTGCCCCTGACGGTACCGCCGCATGCCGATGTGGCCGGCGCGGTTGGCGCGGCGGCCGGCGCGGTGCGCCAACGGGTGATGCTGATTGTCACCCAGCCTGCCGAAGGCAAATTCCGGCTTCATCTCCCAAAAGGACCGGCCGATCATTCATCGGTTGAAGATGCGCTTGCCGCAGCCCGCCGCATGGCCAGCGACATGGCCAGTGAACGGGCCCGGCGGGCAGGTGCCGGCCGCGTCGATATCAGCGTTGAAGCGGCGATCAATCAGGTAGAATTAGGCGGCGGTAAAACGCTGTTTATCGAGGCACGCATTCACGCCACTGCCACTGGCGCGCCAGCTT
>CAZYKI010000107.1:0-4829 GCA_964648035.1 uncultured Candidatus Puniceispirillum sp.
ATGGCTGCCAATCGGCATTGTCAAGCAAGCTAGCCTTAATTGCGGTAGGCAGGCGCCTCAACTTTCAGCCCATTGCCACGCCATGCCACATAGAGTTCCAGCGCAACATAATCGTCATGCCCATAGGGCAAAGGCGTTGCCCGAATATTTTTCATGCAGCCGCGGAACCGGCGATGCGTTGAGCCAACCCCGTTCCATTTCAACCGGTATAGCGGAAAGCCGTTAATATTACCTTGCGACAGCATATCGGCCCGGATGTAGTTGCCGTAATTATCTTCGTGACAATGGGCGCATGACATATCAAGCTGCCCAACGCGGGTGTAGTACAGCTCTTTACCACGCTGAAAGGCGTCAGCCGCCGGACCATCAACCGCGACATTCACACGTGCGCCGCGCGACTGCATGCGGATATAGGCGGTGATGCCGAGCATATCACGCGACTCCCATTTGTACGGCTTGGCCCCCATCGCGGTTTCGCGGCACAGATTGATCACCTGCTCAAGCGAGATAACCTTGCCAGCACCTTGATGGTGGCGCGGATAAACCGCACCCACCTGGTCCAACGGCACTTCAGCACAGCCCTCGAAAACCGCGGATAATGCTTTGCCCGCACTGCCGTCTACCTTATCCCACAATTCGGCACCGTGATCGGCGATCAACATTGCCGGATTGGCAAAATCGTCATCCTGTACGTCGCGGATCATAGGCTTGCGAAAATCATAGCCTGAGACAATTTCGCTTAACGGGTGCCTCTTGTCAGTCGGCTTGATAACTTCGGCAGTGCCATCATGATACGGTGTCTTGGCAAAGGCTGAAGATGCCAAAAGGCCAAGTGCTAGGGTGAGTGTTACTACCAGTCGCATATTTTTCTCCCTGTTGTCCCAACGCCTCTTGATAAGCAATCAGGCGACAGTCATTTTTTGTACTGCTGTATATTCAGCGCCACCATCTTCGACCCAAGTGAACTTGAACTCACCTGACTTGGCCGCCTTAAAGGGGAACGCAATGTACGGGTTCGCTGAAATAGCCGGCTCAAAATTAGCCACAAAGACTTCCTGCCCATTAAAACTGGCACTGAATCTATTGATAATTTTGCGCGGTATTTTATTCCCTTTTTTGTCCTTCGCACGGCCAGTGTGCATCGGATGCGAAATCAGCGCTTTGATTTCGACGATCTCGTCAACAGCCGCTTTTTTGGGCACTTTTACGCGTGGTTTAATCGTTGCCATGATGTTTTGTCTCCACTATCTCGCTAATCAACCGCCACAGCCACCGATGGTTACTTTGACTGTCTGTTGGGCCTGTTTGAAGCTGCCGTCATTCATTTCAGCCAGCACAATGATATTCTGCGTTTTGGCAAGCCGCATTCTGGTCGACGCACTACAGGCTCCCATTGCCGGGGTAAAGTTGAAGGTCGCCACCTCTGGAGTCGGGTTACCATCGGCCATCACATGAACTGCTTTCACATAATTATCGGCAGACATCGGGCTGTCGATCGAAAACGCAACTTTTACCGCATTCCCATTTTCGGCAATTTCGGGCAGCTCAAGGGTAATGTCACCGGCACCAACCGGCTTGCCCCCAGTCAGGCTTTTCACCTTGGCCGCAACCCCGGCACCATCGGCATGGGCTGGCATACCAACCAGCGCCACTGTTCCGGCTGCACCCAATAAGCCAAGCGCGTGCCGGCGCGATATATTGGTCAATTTAAGCATATGTTTCATTCTAGAAAAGCTCCGGTCTATTGGTCAGTTTTAAGGGTTATCAGGTAGGCCACCACATCTTCGACCTCTTGCGCGGACAATATCGACTTGCCTGCAAATTTCTTCAAAGGACGATTAAAGCCAAAGGTCCGGTAGAAAGATGGCATCATGGTGTTTTCGTTGGTGACTTTGGCGTTAACAACCTGCATCCGTAACTCGCCGGCGCTAAGCCGCGCGCCCACCCCGTACAGCGAGGGCGCGGTTTCACCATGGAATTGTTGCTCAGGAATCGGCATCGCATGACAGGCAAGGCAATTCCCTTTGGTGCGGTTAATAGCCACCTTGCGCCCGTTTGCCGGATCACCAGCCACACCGGTTAACGACTTTGGGATCGCGGAGTCGTCAACAATCTCATAGGGCACAAGCCCAGCCTCACGAACTACCACCGAGGCAGCTTGCGCCGCGGTGACAGCAAAGCCTGCCGCTACCAACGATAAAATTATGGTTTTCATTCCATCCCCCACCTTAAATTTATTCGCTTATATATACGAAATTTGATTTATAAAATTATTTATACATAAATTTTCCATCTTGTAAAATAGCTTCGGTAAATTTTTACAACAATCAGTGAAAACCAGCTTTTATTGGGCGGCATAGCCCCTAAATTTGCCGAAATTTTAGGAGGTGGCCAATTTTAGGCCGCTGAGCGACCGGGCGATGGCGTCTGGTTTTACTCGGTCTTGGTAGCGCTGATCGACCCTGCGGTAAATTCTGAAAGGCGCCACCAGAACAGCTCGGCCCCAGGATAGCCGACAATGCGCCCCTTTTCGGCACCATCACGGATGATGATAAAGGTTGGGGTCATCGTTGCCGGTATCAGATCGGCGAATTCAGCTGGAAATTTCTGAAAAATATCATGCCGTTGTAACGGCAAAATCTTCGCCTCTTCGGTCGCGGGATAGCCTGCGCCAACCTCCGCCTCAAAAGCCTCACACCACGGACAGCTGCTTGACGTCACCATCAACAGCCAGTTACCTCCCCCGGCCCCGCCAACGCCATTAACAGGCCCTGACGCCGCGGCAAAGGGCATGGCGATAAAGAGGGCGCTGGCACAATACAACGCTGGCGCCACCCGGCCCCACCATGAAAAAAGACGCGCCTTAGCCGACCCTTTCATGGCCTGACCATAATTTGACCGATGGCCTGAATACGGTTGAAAACTTGCCCGCTTCAGATGCAACAGCGGCTCGGTTTGCATCGCCAGCTGCTGCACCGCCGGTGCCCAGACTGGCTTTACCGAGACTGGCGGTAACACCAGTCAAAATGTCGCGAACCTGACTGTCTTCGATCGAATAGAACACTTGGCGTGATACCTTGCGCGCTGTGACCAATTGCTGCTTGCGTAACAGAGCTAAATGCTGGGAAATGCTGTGCTGTGGCTGATGTAGGCTGTCGCAAAGCTGGCTGACCGATCGCTCGGCCTCGATCAATTCAAGGCACATCGCCAATCGCAACGGATGTGACAGCGCCTGAAAAATATCGGCAGATTTGTTAATCACTTGATCAAAACCGGATTTGCATTTGGCATGGGCACTCATAATTCACTCAACAATCATCATGGCTTGGCAGGCCGATCAAAACACCGCCTGCAGGGGGGGACTTGCACACCGCCATCATTCAATAGCGGCCTCTATCATTATATAGTTACTTTAATATATGTTGCAAGGGTGGTTGGTCAGGATTTTGTCTTATTCAAACGCATAACATGCTGAAGCCAGTCCTTTTTTGGGCCGGCAAGCGCATCGACCGCCGAAAGCATTACCCCATCGCCGGGCGCCCAGTTGGCCGGTGTTGTCTTGTTGGTTTCATAGGTTTCAATCAACGCCGCTTGCACCCGCAGCAACTCATCAACCGACCGGCCAATATGCATGGGATAATGGATCAGCGCTTGGACCCGCTGTGCCGGGTCAATAAACAGGCAAGATCTTACGGTTGCGGTGGTCGCGCTATAGGCGTCAATCATACCATAGGCCCTAGCGATATCCATCGACACATCTTCAAGCACCGGAAAATCGACCGACACGTCAAATTCACGTTCGATCCATTCGATCCATCCCATATGGCTGAAAACGCTGTCCACCGACAGGCCCAATAGCTGCACACCCATGTCGGCAAATCGCCCCTGCTCTCTTGCCAAGGCGACAAATTCCGATGTGCAAACCGGGGTAAAATCAGCCGGGTGGCAGAACAGCAAAACCCATCGTCCTGCCAAATCAGACAGCCGCACCTCACCACGCGTCGACCGCGCTACAAAATCAATTGCCGGCCCGCCGACCAATGACCGGGCGGCAAACCCTGTTGTATCAGACGGCTCGTCAGGATTTTGCACCATATCCACCTTTGCAAACAGCCTTTCGGTTCGGCAACAGCCATGCTGCGCCCATCAATTCGTCACTTCATTATTGCAGGATTTAGCCTGAATTTAGAAGAAATTTCTATCGCACCACTGTCGCGCCATGCCAAACGGGGCGCAATGGATAAATTGTCGCACCGGCTTTGTGGGCTATTACAGGCCACGCACCCAGGCCACTATCGCCGCTACCGCACCGGCGGTTTGCCCCGGCGACACGATATCACCGGCGATGACATGCGCCAGCGGATCGGCAGTCGGCCCCAGAACTGGGGTCACCACCGATGCCGGACCGCCCCATCGGCCTGCCACCGCGGCGGTTCGATCAGCCCGCACAACTTTGTCGTCAGGGCTGAAATAGAACAAGGCTGGCACCGTGGCAGACGCGAGGTCTGCTGCCACGACCTGATTGACAAGGGCGGCCATCGGCAGCAGCGCCACCGTTGGATAGCGCGTTGTCCAATAGCGGGCATGCAATGGATTACGCGGCGGCGATTCGCGCATCGCACCCACCAGCAGCGGCACCCATTGCCGCGCGAACGGCCAGGTCAACAATGGCGACGCCTTATTCTGTAACCCAAAATTGGGCGCGATAAAGACAATGCCCGCAACATGCGTCATCGCCGCCGCATCAAGGGCCGCGGCGGCGGCCAACGTACCGCCGGTCGAGGTGGCGATGATAATTGTGCGGCGGCCAATGCGTCGGCCAATCGCCA
>CAZYKI010000108.1:0-3570 GCA_964648035.1 uncultured Candidatus Puniceispirillum sp.
CAGCCAAAGGCGATCCATAAAAATTTTAAGCCGCCGCCAATCGCCATCACATCAACCAATGTTTCATGGTTACTATTGGTCATCCGGCGCAGAATTTTACGCCCAACCCATCCACCCGGTATTGTTGCCAGCCCGGCGGTCAGGCCAATGATCAGGATATTTTGATCGATCAGGCCAAGACTGCCAAATGTTGTCGCCCGCGCGATATGGGTCATCGCCGCAATGACCGACAGCGTCGCGACAAAATTTGTGCGTGATAAGCCATAGCCAAGCATGAACGGCACCAATAACAAACCGGGGCCGGCTGCCGACCCAGCCAAAAAGCCAAAAATGGCACCAACCACGCTTAGCATTACCGGCGTCGTGCGAATGGACCGCGATTTGGCGATTCGGCGCAACGGCACTGACGCGATCACAACCAGCCCTAGAAGCAAGGCGATCATTCTTGGTTCAAGCTGTGCGTAAAAATAACTACCGGCAACGACCATCGGCGCCGCCGGTATCGCAACCCGAAGGAACGCTTCCAAATGAAAATCAGCCCGGTTGACCCAGGCCCGTGACAGGCTGCCAAACAAAAGCATCACCGCAAGCACCGGCAGGATCGATGTGATGCCAACGAAAGGGGCCAAAAAAATAGCCGGAAGCAACCCACCAGCGACACCGGTTACGCCGGTGATACAGGCCGTTACAAATGCAATCAGGCAGATAACCGAGAGGTCAAAAAACTCCAAGACTTTGCTCTTTTCGATGTGATGTTGGTCTGGGGCGGGCTGGGGCAGGTGGGATAGGTGGTGTTTGCGCCTTGTCAGGCGCGGCACATGGTTTCATATTTGAAATGTAAATTGTAACGAAAGCAATAGACCGGTGCCGAAAATTCCCGTTTTGTGCTTGCATGGCGCCTTTTTGTCGGGGGCGTTGTTCGCACCCTTCAAGGCGGCCCTTGACCAAGACCGGCCTGCCACTTTTGATGTGCATCATCCCACCTTGCTGGGGCATGGGGATAATGTCACCGCAGATCTTAACTATGCAAAACAGGCCGTGTGGCTTGGCGCGCGTTATGCGGCCGACAAGCCGGTCATCTTGGGGCATTCGATGGGGGCGGGTATTGCCTTGCAATGCGCGCTGCAATGGCCAACGCCGCCGCGGGGCCTGATTCTTTGTGGGGCTGGGCTTGGCGTGCCAACCGGCCCGAATACCACAGCCGGTTTCTTGGCGCGGGGCATTACGCCGACACTGACCGAGGATTTTGTCACGCAAATGACAAAAGGCTGGTTTCAGGACCAACAACATCCTGCCATTGACCGGCTATGCGCCGAGATTCTCGGCTTACTACCGCATCAATTTGATATGATTCGGCACGCATTGTCGATTGGCATTGATGATCCTGACAAGATGCTACGCCATCTGTCGGTGCCGACGCTGATTGTTCATGGCACACATGATAAAAACCGGTCGCGCGCCGAATCCGCCGCATTGGTCGGTCTTTTGGGTGGCGATTTTGTTGAATTTGATAGCTGTGGCCACATGATCCCCATTGAGGCCCCCGCGGCGTTTGCCGAAACTGTGTCTGCTTGGTGCAGGAGGGCGATCCCCCAAACCGATTGATGCGGGTTACACGCGGCTTGCCGGCACAACCCTTTTGGCGATATGATTGCCCGCTCTTCCCTGTCTGGCCGATTTCGCGGCTCCTTTTGGTAAAGAACATGACCGGTGCAGTTTTGGCGCTGATTTCAGCGGCCATTTTCGGGTTTCAAAATGCTGCCGCGCGTCGTGCCGTGGTCTCGGCAACGCCGTTGCAGGGGATGGTGTTGACCGTCCCAACCGTTGTGCCGCTTTTGGGTATTGGCTGTTACCTGATGGGCGGTTTCGATGCGATGCAAGACTGGCCGGTTGCCAGCTATATCTATGCTGGGTTGGCCGGGCTGATGCATTTTGTGATTGGCCGCAACAGCAATTATCATTCGATGCGGGCGCTTGGCAGCACATTGTCAACACCAATCCAACAGGTCAGCACGATTATGTCATTGTTTTTGGCGGTGGTGGTATTGAAGGAGAGTTTCAGCGGGCTCAATATTGTCGGTATTGGGCTGGTGATGGTGGGGCCGGCGATGCTGATCGGGCGCCGAAAATCCATCGCGGCAGCAGCGGTCGGCCAGCGATTCATACCAGATATGAAAACGGGCATGATTCACGGGGCGGTTTGTGTTGTCGGCTATGGATCCAGCCCGGTTTTGATTGTGTTGGCGCTGGCGGCAGTTGGAAACCCTGCCGACAAGATCGCCCATAGTACGGCCATTTTGTTTTTGTCGTATCTTTGTGCGGCAGGTGGTGTGGCGGTGATGGTTGCTTTTACTGGGGGCCGGGCTTCGCTTCGTTCCATTCCCAAAAACGGGATGAATTGGTTTTTACTGTCGGGGTTCATGATTGCGATATCACAGATATTCCGCTACGGCGCGCTGGCCTTTGCGCCGGTCGGGCTGGTGGTGCCTATTCAGCGTTTGTCGGTAATTTTCCGGTTACTATTCAATCGGCTGATCAATCGAGATTATGAACGGTTCGATAGCGCTATTGTTATCGGGATATTGTTATCGGTGTTGGGGGTCGCGGCCCTTGGTGTCGATACCGAGCTGGCCCTGGCGTGGTTGCATGTCGGCCCTTATTTATATGACAGCTTGAATTGGCGCTTTTGATATTGGTTCGTCTTACCGGTGAGGACGCCCGCGATGGGGCCAAATTGCGACATCTTGGCCATGGGCAGCATTGGGGCTTGAGTTTGTCCGGCAAGCCGGTATAACCAGATCAGCTGTTCAAAGGAGATTGCCTGATGGATCCGACAATTGGTGTCATTCTTGTTATCGGCTTTCCAGCCGCTTTGTTTCTTTCATTGTGGGTGTTTGGCAAGGTTTCGGTTCGCCCGGAATAAGCGTCATCCCTATATGGCGGGCTGGTCAAGCGCCGTGGTCGCTGTATGAAAGGCGAGTAACACACATTTATGCCGGTTGCGTATATCGCGCACCGGCATAAATTTTACCATATCCTCTATCGGCGGATTTTTGTGGTCTTTGCCAAGCCAGGCCGCAAAATCGGCGGTCACCTGCGCC
Source organism: uncultured Candidatus Puniceispirillum sp. (assembly GCA_964648035.1). GTDB lineage: Bacteria > Pseudomonadota > Alphaproteobacteria > Puniceispirillales > Puniceispirillaceae > UBA3439. Next base: position 3,102 of record CAZYKI010000108.1, read on the forward strand.
AATTGGGTGGCCGGCATGCCATCAAGCGCTGCAAGGGCCAAACCGGCACCAGCCTCACACAAAGCACAGCCGCGCACCTTAACCCCTAGCTTTTGCAATTTACCGTCCGCTATGGCGAACGACAAATCTACCCGGTCTCCGCAAACAGGGTTGTCGCAGCTGGCGGTGTAGGGCGCTTGACTGTCATAAACACTGTCACGGCTCTGTTTTGCCAAAGCCAAGATTTGTTTTTGATACAGTGCATCCACGAAATTCGGTCCAGAATGCGCTAAGGTCAGGTCTAGCCAGCGTTGACAATAAGCAAAGTGACAGCGGCGGCGGCCACCAGATAGGTAACCACAATCAGCCAGTGCATCGACTCATACACATTTTCTTCTGGAACATGCGCCGGACGAGGCTTGCTGTTAGATGATGCCATAATTTTATCTCCCAAATTTCCAGACAGCCCTTTTGGTTCATCGGGCGGTTC
>CAZYKI010000108.1:3670-4803 GCA_964648035.1 uncultured Candidatus Puniceispirillum sp.
TTGCTGTGCAGTTGGCTTGCGTTACGGATTGGCGCGCTCGATGAGGAAGGCTTGCCGATGCATCTTTTTGCGCGTCTGCCTGGCTATTTGCTGTGGCTGTTCCGCGAAATCATCAATTCAAACATCGCCACCGGTAAAATCATTCTGTCAGGCAGCGCCGACCCAGAGATGTTTTCGGTGGATGCCCATCAAACCACCGCGGCCGGGCTGGCCAATTACGCCAATTCAATCACCCTGACCCCAGGTACGGTGACCGTTGAAATTGACGAAGCCAAATCAGGGCCTAGCCGGTTTCTGGTGCATGCGCTGCATCCACAATTTGGGGATGATGTGCGTAGCGGGGATATGGACCGGCGCAATTGCGCGCTTGAAGGCGAGGCCACGCCATGATGGTGATTGCGATTATAGCCTGTGCCGTGGCGCTGATCATGGCGTTGGTGCGGACCGCGTTAGGCCCGACCGCCTTTGACCGTGTGCTCGCGGTTAATGCCATTGGTACGATTGTCATTTTGGGCATTGCCTTGCATGGATTTATCATGGAGCGCCCGGAATTTGTTGATATTTCACTGCTCTATGCCATTTTGAATTTTATCGGCACATTCGCTGTCTTGAAGATTTTTAGCACCGGGTCACTTGGTGATGCCGGCACCAAACGGCCGGGAGACAAGTGATGGATCTACTTGTGACCACGGCGTCTTACCTGTCGATCGGGCTTGGTGTTGTCGCATTGCTGATTGGCAGCCTTGGGCTTGTGCGTCTTCCAGATGTCTATGCGCGGATTCATGCGGTTGGCATGATTGATACCGCCGGGGCCAGCCTGATTATTCTGGGAATGGTTATCCATGCTGGTTTCAGCTTGGTCAGCGCTAAACTGATCCTGATCGGTGTTTTCATGTTTTTCACCAGCCCCATTGCAACCCATGCCCTGGCGCGTGCGGCGCATAAGATGGGGGTTGTGCCGGTCGGCCGCAATCTTGACAAGCCAGCGCGGAAAACGGCCAAAAAATCCGCTAAGACAGCTGCCAAACCCGCGGTCCAGCGGAAGGCAAAGCCAAAATCTGCAGCAGCCAAAAGGCGGCCGTCATGACAGCGCTTGTAATCGATATATTTTTGCTGGCGCTGTTGGTGCTGAT
>CAZYKI010000109.1:0-4784 GCA_964648035.1 uncultured Candidatus Puniceispirillum sp.
CGCTGCTTGTCGCACCCATAACGGCATGGCCACATTTGCCGAGGCTGAACAGCGCCCTATCGAACCGGCCTAAATCGCCCAAGCTGGTTAGGCAAGACGGCGTGCCCCGCGCGGGTCAATCCAGCCTATGCTGCCGTCATCGCGCACATGCACGACATTCAGGCCAAAATGGCTGGCATTGCGGAACATCAGCATGTTAAGCCCACTTAGTTCTAGACGCATCACCGCCTGTTCAACGGTTAGCACTTCAATATCATAGGATAGTTCGGCCACCACGGGCAGCAGGTCATCATCACCATCGACACCATCATCGGCTAACTGTGACGCACCCGCATAAACCCGCATCGGGGCCGAATCGACATCATCTTCCTCGGCTGAGGTTACGGCAGACCGATGGTTCTTCAACCGCCGCTTGTGCCGGCGCAGGCGTTTTTCTGCATGTTCAATCGCCGCTTCCAACGCGGCATGTGCGTCAAAGGCACGACCGGTAGATTCCAGCTCTATGCGCCGCGACAGCGCAACGCGAGTCCGTACGGTGAATCCCAACTCGGCTTTTTCAAGGGTCACATGACCGCTGACCGCATTATTAAAATATTTTTCAACAACAGCGCCAAGTGCCGTTTCGGCATGTTCTTGAAAGGCACTGCCGGTATCCATATTTTTTCCTGAAATACTGATTTGCATGAACGATACCACTCCCACCAACTGGCAGCCAGAAAGGCCACATACACACGTTCGATGGAACGCACGAAACGCACCGAGCCATGAATTTATCAGCAGGCAGCTCTGGCACTCGCTGTCGGGCGGAGCTGTTCATACGCTCCATAGATAATAGCCTGCCAAGTTTTACCATGGCTGGCAAGCCCCTGACGTATAAGCCGCATGACCCTATGCTGCGCTAAATGGCCAAATCCCCCACCCTTACGGCCCAGTCCGTTTGCGACCAAAGCGCGGTAAGACAGCCCTAAAACCTAGGGCGCCGGGGCATTTTGCACAAAGCGCACTGGCGTTTTGCAGCTGGCACAGATCAGTCCCGACTTGCGACGGTGCCGTTCAACAGCAAAACAGCCATTCGGGCATTGCATAATCCAGCGCGATCTGGCGAATTCCAGCGTGTGGCATCGGGTGGCGGTACAGCCAATTGCCCGCGCCTGCTGCCGCCAAACCGCGTCATGGCCATGAAACGGGCCGACAAGCGCATGGGCTATTTCATGCAGGATCGTATCACGGATATGGGCGGGGTCAGCATGCCGGACATAATGCCGAGACAACGAAATAACCCGATTGCTGTAGTCGCATTGTCCGGCCCGCCGACGGGCATGGTCCAGCTTGACGCGCCAGCCTTTCAGGCCATGTTCGCGCATCAGGCTTGTTGCCATCTCAATCGCGTCTGCCAACGGGCGTACCACTGGTATGCCGCTATTGATTTCGGCCGCTGTCGCCGCGGTCGGGGCGGGCGCATCATGCCGGCGCGCAAACCTGTCAAATAGCTGCCCCATATGCCGCCGCACCCGGATCACCCTGCTTTCATGGCTTGTTCGCCGCCCAATCCCTAGCGGCTTTCATGTCGGGCAAGCCATCCGACCACCCGCCCGGCCACAGGAATCCAGGCCAGACCGGCAACAACGTAAAACACAAGATCAACCAGCACATGGATATCGGCAATTAGGTCGGCAATTTGCAGCACCGCCCCGACATACAGAATAAGTGCCGGTACCAAACCGATCGCTACCACAAGATGTCGCCAACGCTGAACCATAAAGCCCAGTGTAATGATGGATGAAAAAAAATGCAGCATTTTCTGTAATCAGACTTTCAAAGCGGGTTATTTACGGTATTATCTACGCCACTTGGTGTGTGAAAACACATAACAGGGAATCGCATCTGTGATACCGCGTTAAACGGTATCAGCAAAAAAAGCGAGCTGCCCTCTGCAACTGTATTCGGTGAGCCACTCCAGTACACCACTGCCAGCTTTATGCGGCGGGAAGGTTGGATCAGGCACTGACCCGAGAGCCAGGAGACCTACCAAGTGACGACGACCGTGTCGCTTCGCCGAGGGAGAAGCAGACAGCGGGTTTCCCCGTAAAGGTGTCATATTGACTGACAAGGGCAGGCGCTGACCTGCCTGCTTCGGCCGCTATTCGGCGCCACTTTTGGGGGGATTTGATCATGAAGACAGCCGCAATTCGTGTTTTTTTAGCGGGAAGCTGCCTGCTATCCGGCAGTTTGTTGGCACAAACATATGAACTTGAAGACATCGTCATCACTGCCGGCAACAGCCCGATCGCGCGCAGCCATTCGGCCACACCGCACAGCATTATCAACCGCGCCGCTATTGAGGCAAGCGGCGACATCAGCATCCGCAAACTTCTTGGGCAGGTTCCCGGCCTAACGGTCAGCAGTTCAGGCAATTCGACAACCCAGATCAGGATGCGCGGTGGCGAGGCCAATCATACGCTGGTTATGATCAACGGTATTTCTGCAGCGGCCGGCGACGGCGAATATAATTTTTCCGGCATTTCCGCCCAAGATGTCGAACGGATAGAGATTTTCCGGGGGCCCCAAACGGTCTTCTTTGGCCCGTCAGCATCATCCGGGGTGATCAACATCATCACCCGAAGCCGGCTTGAGGATCGGCTCGAGACATCGGCCCAACTTGGCCAAACCAACCGCCTTTATGCCGCCAAATCACTGCAACTCGGCCAGATGACGGGCGTTGCGTCCCTATTGTCGGAACAGGACCGCGGTTATGACTATTCCTTTGCGAATGGTGAAAAGGACGGAATCAAGCGGCAGACCGTTGAAATAAGATCCAACCTGATCACCGATAATGGCATCGAAACCGCGCTGTCTTTTCGCCGGTCGGACGAATCATACGACATTGACGATGACAATTTCGGGGCGACATCCTATCGCAATTATCTAACCGACTCGGCAAGCAGCGGCGACAAGGATGAAACGCTGGCGGCGATTCACCTCGCAATCAATGCAGATGATCAAAAAACGCGCCATGAAATCAGGCTTCAGCAAACCAAATTTGTCGATGTTTATAACGGCACCCGACGCAGCAACAGCGACAAATCGGTACTCGGCTATCAGCTACAGCGTTCATTTACCGCGCAACCCATCAGCGAATCGACCTTTACCGGCGCACTGATCCTCGAAAAAAATGCCGACCGAAATCGTATGTCACCGGTAGAAAAACGAAATGGCGATGCTGTCGGTGTTGAATTTCGCAAGACAACCGACGAACAGGGACATTTTCAAGTCGGGCTACGCCTTGATAAAAGCAATAAATATAAAGACGCCACGACTTGGAAATTTGGCTACCGGCAAGAGGTCAACGCGCAAACATCGCTCTTGGTTGACATTGGGTCTGGCGTTGTCAATCCGACCTATTTTGAAATCTATGGCGGCTGGGGCGTTACCGGCAATCCGAACCTGACCCCCGAACGCAACAACAGCGTATCCCTAGGGGTCGAACATACCGCGTCCGCCAGTGACAGCCAGCTCACCGCCTTTGTATTCAGCGACCGGCTAAAAAATGAAATTTCGACCAATTGGGGTAATTCGACCATCTATAATGAATCCGGCACAAGCACCCGCAAAGGGTTTGAAGCCGAATTCACCGCACCGCTTGGCACCCAGTTTCAATTTGACGGAAACTATACCTATTTAATTGCTAAAAACCCCGATGGCACACGCGAAACACGCCGCCCGCGCCACATGGTTGGTGCCAATCTGCATTATGATATCTGGCCCCAACATAACGGCAGCCTCAGCCTGAAAAGCAAAACGGTAATCGGCAATTATGATCAGGACTTTGCGCTGACCGGCTATCCGACAAACCGACTTCCCGATTATATCGCGATTGATTTTGTTGGCCGGATGGACCTTGCCCCGCAAACCCAGCTGGTATTTGAGATCGGTAATCTGACTAACCGGCACTATTACGACGTCTGGGGCTATAATACAGTTGGCCGGCACGTCAATCTCAGACTAACCAGCCGCTGGTGATAGACGATGCCTGGGGCAACGACATCGCCAGTAACCGTGTCGAGGGCACCAAATCCGCGCCTTTTTCGGGTGCTTGCCCTCGTGCTGACTATCCTGATTCTAAACCCCGCGATTTCAGGGATGGCCGCCGCGCAAACCGGTTCGATACCTGCGACCCGCATCATATCGACAAATATCTGCATCGATACATTGCTGGTCGCCCTCGCCGACCGCGCAACGATTACTGCCCTGTCTCCGCTAGCCGCCGATCGCCGTTTTTCAACGATTGCTGACAAGGCGGCCGGGATCCCCGCGGTCAAATTCACCGCCGAGGATATTTACCGCCTGAAACCAACCATCGTTTTTGTATCCAATTTTGCGTCACCACGAACCCGCGCCGCGTTAACCAAGCTGGGGATTACCGTGGTTGCGGTCAATTACGCGCGCTCAATTGATGATATAAAAGCGAATATTCTATCAATGGGCCAAACGCTTGGCACCGAAGACACCGCGTGGCGGTTGATTGCCGCGCTTGAAACGGCGGCTACAAACCGCCGGTTGCCGCGCCCGCTTTCCGCATTGCAATATTCGCGGGACAAATTCACCCACGGCACACATTCATTGATCGCCGACATCATCAGCAAGGCAGGCTTTACCCGGCCAGATCGTCTGACCGGCAGTGCCTACGGGACGTTTCTGTCCAGTGAAGAGGTGCTGATCGCCAACCCCGATCTTCTGGTGCTGGATAAATTTACCGCCTATGACAGCTATAATCTAAAGGGCGA
>CAZYKI010000110.1:0-1495 GCA_964648035.1 uncultured Candidatus Puniceispirillum sp.
TCTTGATTGAGCGAGCTGTTCACCCCGCCTTCAAGCGCATCGTCAATGACCAGATTGATTGCTGGTAAATTGGGCAAGATGTAGCGTGTGCAGGCTGTCGCGCCCTTATGTCTGAAAAGGTCATGTACGCGGTCCGCGGTTACTTGTTCGACAAGATAGGCAAACAGGTCCGGATGATAGGGCGCAACCACGATATTTGACCGATTGCCTTTGTCACCGGCCCGCGCATGGGCGACCTCGTGCAAGCGTACCCGCATTGTTGCGCTCATGGTTTGATCTCCTCGACCGAACAACGCGCTTCGACCGGGCCACGCGGCACCAGAACCGAGGCAGTTTCAACCTGTCCGGTGATGTTGCAACGATAGCCGCCGCCTCCAGCCGGACCGGAACAAAACAGGCTTAATACCTCGTCATTGACATATTGCGCGCAGGCTTTGTCGGCAGTGCGGATTGCGGTGCGAAGCCGGTATTCCCCATCAAGCGGCCGGTTTTCGCCGCGCCGCCTTATGCCGTCATGATTGTCAAACACCGACCCGCTGGCCGTAATGTCAAACCGGATGGGATCACTGATGCCGTGGCGTTGGCACCGGGTCCGGACAATATCGGCCGCGAGTTCAGCGCGGGCCAGCGCGTTCGGTCCGGCATAGATCAAGTCGGCCTCACCAAGCCAGCCGCCATCGGCTGAAACCGTGACTTTCAATGTTGCCGGTGGTGGTTTGCCCCTTGCACCCATGACCCGAATTCGGTTTGGGCCGTCATCGGCGATCGTGACATGGGTCATGTCAAGGGTGACATCCGGGGTCAGATAGGCGGCCGGGTCATGCACCTCATACAGCATCTGTTCGATCACTGTGGCGCGCGTGACCATGCCGCCGGTATTGTCGGCCTTGGTAATGACCACCCCGCCAGTGGCGTCAATCTCGCCAATCGGAAAGCCAAGATTGTCCATGCCAGGCACGTCCTTGAACCCGGGGTCGCAAAAATAACCGCCCGTCACCTGACCACCGCATTCAAGAAGATGCCCGGCAAGGGTGCCGGCTGCCAGCAGGTCAAGATTATCCTCGGCCCAGCCAAATTCATGGATCAACGGTCCAAGAACAAGCGCTGCATCGGTGGTGCGGCCAACCAAAACCACATCAACATCAAGCGCCAAGGCCGCCGCGACTGACCGGGCGCCGATATAGGCATTGGCGGCAAATATTTTGCTGCCGTCAATCTCGACACCCTCGATGGTTGGCAAGGCGGCGATCTCTTCGGCGCGCATAAAGGTCATCAGATCGTCGCCATGCACGACCGCCACGCGCATATCGGCAATGCCTAGTTCGGCCGCCATCTCTAGCACCCGCCGCGCCCCGCCAACGGGGTTGGCATTTCCCAGATTTGAGACGATGCGGATATTATGCGCCTTGCAGTCGGCCAGTATTTTGGGAAGATAGGCGTCAAGATAGGGCGAATAGCCCTTGTCTGGATTACGCATTTTGATGCGCTGGGCGAT
>CAZYKI010000110.1:1595-3265 GCA_964648035.1 uncultured Candidatus Puniceispirillum sp.
CCGTGTTTTTTGGCGGCGGCGGCCACCGTTTCCATCGCCTTCATCACTTTTGGATGTGCGATATCGGTAACACCATAACAAACCGCCAGATCGGCGGGGCCGACAAAGACCGCATCGATCCCATCAACAGCAGCTATCGCATCGATCGCCTCGACTCCCTCGGGCTCTTCAATCTGGGCGATGACCACGGTTTCGTCTTTATCCATTTTCAGCACGTCGGCCATTGGTTTGGTGGCATAGCCAGCCCACCGGGTCGATCCGGCAAAGCCGCGCCCCCCATGCCCGAAATGTGCGGCCTTGGCGATGGCGCGCGCCTTTTCAACCGAGTTCACATGCGGCACAATCACCGCATTGGCACCGGCATCCAGCATCATCAGCAGCTGGGCATCACTGCCTTCGGGCACGCGGACAAGCACCGGGAATTCAAGGGCGCGGGCGATGGCGATGCAGGAATCGATGGCGGCGCGGTCAAACGGCGAATGTTCAGCATCAAGGGCGACAAAATCCATTTTGCTGCGTGCCAAAATTTCGACCAGCTGAAACGCCGGTGTTTTCAAAAATGTGCCGGTCATTAACGCCCCAGACAGCATCGTTGTTTTCAGGTTTGTACCGCTCATCGTTGTGTTACTCCGGTTGTGATATTGTCGTTGTCGGCCTTTACCACCTATTGGCCAGCGTGGTCTTGCAAGGCTTTCAGATTGAATGTGCAGTCATCGGTCAAGGTGCCGGCAAAAACATTCAGCACATTCTGGGCCGACATTTCCGACATCGCGATCACCGACGAGGTGGCACCGGCCCCGTTATGCGGTGTCATCACAACATCATGGCGCAGGATCAACGGATGGTCGGGTTCGGGTGGTTCGACCGGCATCACATCGACACCGGCAGCACGGATATGGCCGGATTCGAGCGCGGCAATCAACGCGTCATTATCGACCACGCCGCCGCGCGCGCAATTGATCACGATGCCGCCTTTGTTCATCGCTGCCAGTTCGGCGGTCGATATAATATGCCGGGTGCTGTCATCGAGGGGCACATGTAGCGTCAGAAAATCTGCGCCGGCCAATTCAGGGCGGAAATCGGTGACCCCGCGGCAGCCCATCTGACCGGCCAGCGCGTCATCAAGCGCAATATCGGCCACCACAACATCCATACCCATCGCTTTTAGAAGCGGGGCGACCCGGCGGCCAACGCGGCCAAAACCCAAAACCACGACCTTTGCGCCATGAAGATCACACGCCCGAAAGCTGTTGCGCTCGGCCCAGCGGCCGGCCTTGACCAACGCATCTTGCTGGACCAGATCACGCGCACAGGTCAGCATCAGCCCTAATGTATGTTCGGCCACTGACAGGGCGTTCGCACCGGCGGCAATGGCCATCGGAATGCCGCGCGCACTCAAATGCGCGACATCAACATTGTCACAGCCGACCCCGTGGCGCGACACCACCTGTAGCCGTGGCGCCGCTTCTAAAATATCGGTGGTGAGAATGGCTGATCGCACAACAATCCCGTCGACATCCTTGACAGCATTGCGCAAGGTGTCGGGTTCGATATCGTCAACACGGACAATTTCGACATCGGGGGCGGCGTCCAAAATGGCCATGCCGCGCGGGTGTAGTTCCTCGGTAACAAGAACACGTTTCATGATTATAACTCCAATGAATAGAACA
>CAZYKI010000110.1:3365-4719 GCA_964648035.1 uncultured Candidatus Puniceispirillum sp.
CGCATGTCTTCATCCGCCGACACGGTATATTTTAGGTGCTGACGCGTTGCTGCCTCAGCTGCGGCCGGGTCGCCGGTAGCCAGAGCGTCGGTGATTGCCGTGTGATCTTTAAGAATGCGTGCGGTCAGACCGGCCCGCGGAATATGCAGGGCGCGCATCCGGTCAAGATGGCCAATCTGGCTTCGGACGATATCCCACAGGCCCGATACGCCACCAAGGCTATACATGTGGCGGTGAAAGGCGTTGTCAGCCAGAACAAATTTTGAAAAATCGGCCTCGGCAGCATAGATTGCCTGCTTTTCAATCATCGCCCGTAGATCGACGATGTCGGTTGCGGTCACGCTGGTTGCCAAGCGCCGCGCAATCTCGATTTCGACACTAAGCCGCAGAAAATGCGATTCGCGCGCACTTTGCACATTGATCAATGACACGCGCGTTGCCGATTGTGGCACCACATCTACCAATCCGGCGGACTCAAGGCGCAATATGGCCTCGCGAATGGGCGTTTGGCTGACGCCGAATTCGCTCATCAACTCTTTATTGACAAGTTTTTGGCCGGGTTTCAGCTCAAGCGTCAGAATCCGGCGGCGCAGCCGGTCAAAAATCTGCTGCACAGTCGTTGTTGATCCGTTCTGGATCCTGCTGCCCATCGGCAGCATGTTTGCCGCACCGCGATTTGGCACAACATACTCCCCCACTCGACGTCATATCGAACCGCTTTCCATACGGCCCGTTAACAATAAAAGACTTGACAGAGATTTTGATATTCTAAAACATCACATGTCAACTAATATATTAGTTAGCCGGTATGCTGATCAATCAGGGGATTTATGACCCGATCAAAAGACCGCGAAAATTGAACAATGGGAGGAGATATCATGTTCAAAAAAGCTCTGATGGTTGCGGCGCTTGGCGCCTTGACCCTGACAGCGCCGGTAACCGGTGCTGTGGCGAAGACGCTGAAAGTGCAGGCGAGTTCAAAGGCCGGTGACTGGGCGCACCGCTTTATGACCGACAATTGGGCGCCAAAGCTTGGCGTGATGACCGGCGGATCGGTTGCAATCGATGTGTTGCCGACCAAAGCCGTTGTGCCACACCGTGAAACCATCGATGCGGTGGCCAATGGTATTCTTGACGGCGATTTGAACGCTGTATCCTATTTTTCGGGCCGTGATCCGGCATTTGCGATTATCGGTGATTTGATTGCTGGTTACGATACCGTCGATCAGGTGCGGACCTTCTGCCAATATGGTGGCGGCAAGGAAATCCTGCAAAAGCTGTATGACAAATACACCAAAGGCAAAGTGCATGTTGTTGGCTGTGGCCCGTATGCCAAAGAAGCCTTTGTGTCGAC
>CAZYKI010000111.1:0-4713 GCA_964648035.1 uncultured Candidatus Puniceispirillum sp.
ACTGCTCGACCGGTGAATGCATTCCTTGCGAATTGCTCATTGCCTGTCAGCTCCCATCCTTGTCCTCGTCGCGCGAGGCCTTATGCTCATCAAAATATCCAGCCGCCATACCGCGTCCGGTTAAAACACGCCATACATTCAGCATGCCGGCGATGGCCCCCAAAAAAAACATAACCACCAAAAACAGCGGTGATGTCTCAAGCCACCGATCCAACGCCCAGCCGATGAAAGCACCAACAACCACACCTGCCACCAACTCGGTGGCGACCCGTCCCATAATCGCTGCGGTGCCTTCAGGAAGTGCGGTGCGGCGAGGCCGATCCTGCTGTTCCCGCTGCGCTTGCAGCTTGTCCAGACGACGGTCAATATCAGCCAGACGATGCTTGCTTTTCTGATCATCTGTTTCTGTCATCTGATGGTTCCAATCCCTGACATCGGGTAAATATCGGCGGGATTTGACGGGTGTCTTGGCGGGTCTGTCCTTATTAAGTTGCCTTCAAACGCATGAACAGGCTGCCCCATCGGAAAAACAATGCTGGCAGCCCTGCCGAAATCGCGCCCAAAATAGGGGGGTGTGCTGCTATTTGTCAAGCCTTCAATGGGCCGCGGAACCTGCTAGGGAACGCCTGTGGTGGTCATGCTGTCAGCCGGTTGCCGAAAAGCCCATTCCCCAATGGGGGGAAACGGTGGCTAAGCTACGGCATTATCACGGATTCTTTCGGCTGTTTGCAGGTCAACAGAGACCAGTTTTGACAGGCCCCGCTGTTCCATCGTCACACCAAAAAGCCGGTCCATGCGGGCCATTGTCATGCGGTGATGGGTCACGACCAGGAACCGGGTGCCGGTTTGGTCGCAAATATCGCGCAAAAGATCACAGAATCGGACCACATTTGAATCGTCAAGCGGCGCATCGACCTCGTCAAGGATGCAGATCGGGGCCGGATTGGTCAAAAATACGGCAAAAATGATTGCCAGCGCCGTCAGCGCCTGTTCACCGCCCGAAAGCAATGACAGCGATTGCAACCGCTTGCCCGGCGGGCTTGCGAGAATTTCCAGCCCCGCCTCCAACGGATCGTCGGCATCGGTCAGTTGCAATTCGGCGGTGCCGCCCCCAAACAGTTTTTTGAACAATTCCTTGAAATGCGTGTTGACCGCGCCAAAGCTGGCCAACAACCGCTCGCGGCCTTCCCGGTTCAGCTGGTTGATCGCGGCGCGTAATTTGGCGATAGCCGCAATCAAGTCATCGCGTTCGGTTTCCATGCTGGCGATCCGGCCCGCCACATCTTCCATTTCAGCCTCAGCCCGTAAATTGACCGGCCCGATCGTATCGCGCTCTCGGTTCAGCCGATGCACCCGGTCTTCCAGCGTGCCAAGGTCGGGCAGCGTGTCATCCGGCCCGACACCGGCGATTTCGGCCATTTGTTCCGGCTTGCAATTCAATTTGTCAGCAATCCGGTCTTGCAGTTCGGCAAGCATCGAAACACATCTTTCGCGGGCTGATTCGGCGCGGATATGATCCTCGCGTGCTGCCCCAAGCGCGACATCGCTGTCGCGCTGCAATGTTTCCGCTTCGCCTAATTTGGTCTCGGCCAGACGCAAGGCATCGGCTGCGTCTTGCCGGATCTTGTCCGCGGCTTCAAGCCGGTCGCCGATGTCCAAGCGTTGTTGTGCAATCGTTGCCGGCAGGGCCTCAAGCCGGGCTTGTTCATGGGCGCCATCGGCCAATCGTTTTTCAAGCTCGGCGATGCGGCCAGCTGCCCCGTCAAGCCGTTGCTGCCATTGTGCGGCTTCGGTCGCACAGCTGGTTTGCCGCTGTTCGGCATTGGCAATAAGGCTGGCAAGTTGGGATTCGGCCTGCATCGCCTCACCCAGTGCAGCGCGCGCCGCCTCGGCCGCGTCACGCGCCGCGGTTTCGGCGGTGGCCAGTGCCGTGTCATCGGCCAGCGCTGCGATATCGGCCTCACAAGTGACAAGGGCGGTGGCAAGTTCATCCAAGGTCCGCCCCAGTTCCGTTGCCCGTTCCTGGCCAAGGGTCAATTTCAGCTGGTCGGATTCAGCCCGCCGTCTGGCCTCGCCAAATGCCTGTTCGGCCTGCTGTGATGCTTGGCGGCAAGACTGTAACGTCTGACGGCTGTCCGCCAGAGCGGTATCGGCGGCGGCGGCGGTATCGGCAGCGGTCGCGGTATGCTGTTTGGCGGCGTTGGCATCGTTTTGCAGGGTTTCAAGACGGCGTCTTTGCCGGATCCGTTCAGCGCCCTTGTCCGATGAGGCGGCATGCCGGACAAACCCGTCCCACCGCCACAAGCTGCCATCGCGCGTGGCAACCGCCTGCCCCGGACGCAAGCTAAATTGCAGGGCGGCGGCACTGTCCGCATCATCGACAATACCGACCCCGGCCAGCGCTGCTGTCAATGCGGGCGCCCCAGACACATAATCGGCAAGCGGAACAGTACCGTCGGGCGGTTGCAGATCTCCGGCACTGGCACCATTACGCCAAAAGCCGTTCCGGCCCTGATCAACCGGCGCTGACAATTCATCGGCAAAATAGCCGGCCAGTGCCGCCTCCATGCCGTCGCGGACTGACAGTTGGTCGGCAATCGGCGATGCATCGGTGTCACCGGTATCGGCAAGAAGATATTGCAGCGCATCGATTTCAGCCTGCAAACGGGTCAATTGCGCCTCGCCATCGCGGCGGGCGGTAAGGGCGCTGTCGGCGGCGGCAGATGTTTGGGCAAGGCTGGTCTCCGCGGCCTCAAGCGCGGCGGTTGCAGCGGCAAAGTCCGCTTCGGCCGCCAGCTTGCTGTCGTGCGATGCGGCGGCGGCGGCGGCCAGATCATCCAGCGATAGCTGGGCCAGCGCCGCGGTGGCGGCGGTCTGCCGGTTGGTCAGGTCAGACAGGCGGTTGGTCAGGGTGCTTCTCGTGGTCGCCGCAGCGCGTAAGGCGGCACTCGCCTCGGCCAGGGTCGCATCAAGCTGCCGCGATGTGGTGCGGGCGTCTTCCAGCGCGGCGGCGGCGGCGGCCTGTTGCGGGGCGGATTCGGCAATCTGTGTGCCAAGCTCTGCCTGTTCGCTGGCAAGCCGGGCAATCGCCGCATTGGCATCGTCGCGCAGGGCGGTTTCGCGGGTGATATCGCGGCTAATCTGATCTTGTCTGGCGGCGATTTGCGCCAGCGCCTCTTTCAGCCGGGCCTCTTCACGGTCAAGCTCTTCCCGGCCGAGCGCAAGGCGCTGATATTCAGCCGCTTTTTCGGCCTCTGCGGCCCGTAACGGCGGCAATGTTGCGGCAATTTCACTGCGGGCTGTGGCGCTGCGGGCGGCAATCTCGGTGCGTTCGGCAACGCTAAGCTGGGTGCGGTGAAGCGCTTCATCAGCACTGGCCCTGTCTGCCGCGGCGGCCTGCCATCGGGCCAGCAAAAGCTGTGCCTCGGCTTTGCGAATCCGATCAGCCACCGAGCGATACCGGGCGGCCTGACGCGCCTGTTTTTTTAATGATTCGCGCTGCTCAATAAGGCCGGCAATCACATCATCTAGCCGTTCAAGATTGGTTTCAGCACCGCGCAACCGCAATTCAGCTTCATGCCGGCGGGCATGTAGCCCGCGAATATTCGCGGCCTCCTCGATCAGGGTTCGCCGGTCGACAGGCTTGGCCCCGACAATTGCCCCGATCCGGCCCTGACTGACGATGCCAGAGGCGCGGGCACCTGTGGCGGTGTCGGCAAACAGTAATTGGATGTCGCGGGCCCGGGCTGGCTTGGCATTGACAGTATAGCTGCTTCCTTTACCGCGCTCGATTTTACGCGTGACCTCAATGTCGTCATTGTCGTTGAATTCGGCCGGGGCGCGGCGCTGGCTGTTATCCAATTGCAGGGTGATTTCGGCCAGATTGCGCGAGGGGCGCTGTTCAGTGCCGGCGAAAATCACATCGTCCATTTCGCTGCCACGCATCTGTCGGGCCGAGCTTTCGCCCATCACCCAGCGCAACCCTTCAACGATATTTGACTTGCCACAGCCATTGGGTCCGACAATGCCTGTCAGGCCGGACTCAATATCAATCTCTGCCGTTTCGGCAAAAGATTTGAAACCGGCCATGGTCAGGCGTCGAAAAATCACAATAAAACCTGTTGTTATGCGAGGTGAACTGCCGGGGTCAGGCGTCGGTTGCGTTGATCTTGGCGGCGAAGTCTTCATAGGTCATCGCGCCGGAGAGGACGGTTTTGCCATTCACGACAAAAGACGGTGTGGATTTCACATCCCATTTCTTATAGGCGGCTTGGCGCATTTCAACAATCGCCTCAAGCACGGGCCGGTTGCGCATGGTGGCGTCAAAGTCGGCCGCGCTCATGCCGGCCAAACGCGCCATTTGGGACAGGGCCTGCAGCGGATCGGCGGCACCAGCCCAGCGGCTAATGTCTTTCAGCAGCATCGACACCATCGCGAAATATTTGCTTTCGGGAAGCGTGCGCGCCAGCGCATGACCGCGTAACGCCAGTTGGTCCAGCGGAAACGGGCGCATTTCAAATTGCACCATGCCGGTGTCAATCAGCCGTGTTTTGACCTCGGGGAAGGTGTCATTGTGAAAATTGGCACAATGTGGACAGGTCATTGAAAACAGCTCGACAACCTTGATCGGTGCCGCGTCATCGCCAAGCCGCCGCGGGGCGGTAACATGCGCTACATCGGTCGCGGCCAAGGCCAATGATGGGGCGCCCAGTG
>CAZYKI010000112.1:0-4688 GCA_964648035.1 uncultured Candidatus Puniceispirillum sp.
ATGTGGGTTTGACGCGTTTGACGACTCGCGCCGCCAATTTGACGTGAGGTTCTATCTCGTGGCGATCTTGTTTATTATTTTCGACCTTGAAGTGGCTTTTCTGTTCCCGTGGGCGGTGGCGCTTGGTGGAATTGGATTGTTTGGCTTTTGGTCGATGATGTTGTTTTTGGCCGTTTTGACGATCGGCTTTATTTACGAATGGAAAAAGGGAGCCTTGGAATGGGAATGATCGACCCGGCCAATGCCGCGCCAATTCCGCCTGGTGCCGATCAGGACACGATTTTGCGCGCTGTCGGTGACGAAATCACCAACCGTGGCTTTGTTATTGCCAAGGCTGACAAGCTGTTCAATTGGGCGCGGTCGGGGTCGCTATGGCCGATGACGTTCGGTCTGGCCTGCTGTGCGGTTGAAATGATGCATTCGGCGGCAAGCCGGTATGATATGGACCGGTATGGCATGTTGTTTCGGCCAAGCCCGCGGCAGTCGGATGTGATGATTGTCGCCGGAACCTTGACCAATAAAATGGCCCCTGCGTTGCGCCGTGTTTATGACCAGATGCCTGAACCACGCTGGGTCCTGTCGATGGGGTCTTGTGCCAATGGCGGTGGCTATTACCATTATTCTTATGCCGTGGTCCGCGGTTGTGACCGGATCGTGCCGGTTGATGTCTATGTTCCGGGCTGTCCTCCAACTGCCGAAGCGCTGATCTATGGCCTGTTGCAGCTGCAAAAGAAGATCCGGCGTACCGCAACGATAGCGCGGCGTTGATAGGCAGCATCAAGCCAGCCCGTCACCCCGGACAAAGCATTTCAGAAAGGCGTGTTCATGACCGATAATGACCTGATCGAAGCAGCCGAACCCGGCCTGCCATCTCACGCGTCTCTGGCTGACATGGCCGAACATCTCGGTGATGTGGGCGGCAAGCCTGTCCTGTCATGCAGCGTTAGTGGCGACGAAATTGAAATACGGGTCGCGGCGGCCGATATCCCGCAAATCTTGGCAACGATCCGGGATGACCGGCGGGCCGGATTTACCCAATTGATCGACATAACGGCTGTTGACTATCCAGAACGCGCCAGCCGGTTTGATGTGGTTTACCTGCTATTGTCGATGCGTAATAATATGCGCGTCCGGGTTGTCGCATCGGTTGCTGAAGGGCAGGCTGTACCATCGGTGACACCGATGTTTATGAGTGCCAATTGGGCCGAACGCGAAGCGTGGGACATGTTTGGCATCTTTTTCGCCGGCCATCCCGATTTGCGCCGTTTGCTGACAGATTATGGGTTTGAGGGGCATCCGTTGCGTAAGGATTTCCCGCTGACCGGCCATGTCGAGGTGCGTTATGATGACGCGCAACGCCGTGTGGTGAACGAGCCGGTGCATCTGACACAGGAATTCCGGGATTTTGACTTCCTTAGCCCGTGGGAAGGTATGCAACGTGAAATCGGCAAATCGGACAAATCGTCCGATAGCAACAATCCTGGCGAATAGGGGCCGAGGTATCGATCATGGCAGAAATGCAGATTAAACCGATTACGATGAATTTTGGCCCGCAGCACCCGGCAGCGCATGGGGTGTTGCGTCTGGTGCTGGAAATGGATGGCGAGGTAATCGAACGCGCCGACCCGCATGTTGGGCTGCTGCATCGTGGTACCGAAAAACTGATCGAACATAAGACATATCTTCAGGCGCTGCCATATTTTGACCGGCTTGACTATGTCTCGCCAATGAACCAAGAGCATGTCTGGGCGCTGGCTATCGAAAAAGCGCTTGGCATTGCGGTGCCGCGGCGGGCGCAATATATCCGGGTCCTTTATTGCGAAATTGGCCGGATTTTGAACCATCTTCTTAATTTGACGACCTTTGCGATCGATGTTGGCGCGATGACCCCGTTATTGTGGGGGTTTGAAGAGCGTGAACATCTGATGGGCTTTTATGAACGGGCCTGTGGTGCCCGGCTTCACGCGGCCTATTTCCGTCCCGGTGGTGTGCATCAGGACCTGCCGGATGATTTGCTCGTTGATATTGCTAATTGGGCGAAATCGTTTCCGGCCTTTATTGACGATCTTGAGACCTTGCTAACCGACAATCGGATTTTCCGGCAGCGGACGGTAGATATTGGTGTGATCAGCAAGGAAGATGCGCTGTCCTTGGGCATGACCGGGCCATGCCTTCGCGGGTCGGGCATTGCGTGGGATTTGCGCAAGCATCAACCCTATGATGCCTATGATGAAATGGATTTTGATATCCCTGTCGGCAAGACCGGCGATTGTTTTGCCCGTTATCTGGTGCGCGTCGAAGAAATGCGCCAATCCTTGCGGATTATCGAGCAGGCGATCGAGAACATGCCGGCTGGTGCCGTGCTGGCCGAGGATAACAAGGTAACACCGCCGAAACGCGGCGAGATGAAACAATCGATGGAAGCCTTGATCCATCATTTCAAGCTCTATACCGAAGGGTTTCATGTGCCGGAAGGCGAAAGCTACACCGCTGTCGAGGCGCCAAAGGGCGAGTTTGGCGTGTTTCTTGTCGCTGATGGTACCAACAAGCCGTATCGCTGCAAAATCCGGGCCCCCGGCTTTTATTTCATGGCCGCCGTAGACCATCTGTCGCGCGGCCATATGCTGGCCGACTCGGTAGCGATTATCGGGTCACTTGATATTGTGTTTGGT
Organism: uncultured Candidatus Puniceispirillum sp.; assembly: GCA_964648035.1. GTDB lineage: Bacteria > Pseudomonadota > Alphaproteobacteria > Puniceispirillales > Puniceispirillaceae > UBA3439. The sequence goes on from CAZYKI010000112.1 coordinate 2,673, forward strand.
GAGATTGACCGATGAGTATTGACGAACGTATTGCCAAGGACCAGCCTGCCAGCTTTGCCTTTACCGCGGAAAATGAGGCAGAGATCAAGCGGATCGTGGCCAAATATCCAAAAGGCCGTCAGGCCAGCGCGGTGATGCCGCTGCTGGATTTGGCGCAACGTCAGAACGACAACTGGATCCCTATCAAGGCCATTGAATTGATTGCCGACAAACTAGGGATGGCACAAATTCGCGTGCTTGAGGTGGCAACCTTTTACACGATGTTTAATCTAAAGCCTGTCGGCACCTATTTCCTGCAGGCCTGTACCACAACCCCTTGTTGGCTTCGTGGGTCGGACGAAATGATGCGGGCGATCAAAGACCGTTATGGCATTCGTTCGGGTGAAACCTCGGCATGTGGCCGGTTCTCGCTGCTTGAGGTGGAATGTCTTGGCGCTTGTGTGAACGCGCCTATCTTGCAAGTGAATGATGATTTTTACGAAGACCTTGATTATCAATCGACAAGCCGCCTGCTTGACTCGCTTGAAGCTGGTGATCCATTGCCGGTTGGGTCGGTGGTTGGCCGTTGCGCGTCCGAACCGTCGGGCGGTGCGACCAGTTTGACAGCGATCAAGGCCACCGGGGCTAAAGCCGCATCAACCAAAAAGCGGGGGAAGGCGCATGCTTAAAGACGCTGACCGTATTTTTACCAATATCTATGGCTGGCATGATTCCGGCCTGAAAGGTGCCAAGGCGCGCGGTGACTGGGACAATACCGCGAAAATCCTGGCGCTTGGCCATGACGAGATTGTCGAAAGGATGAAGGCATCCGGCCTGCGCGGGCGTGGCGGTGCTGGGTTTCCAACCGGTCTGAAATGGTCATTTATGCCAAAAGAGGTCAAGGACCGGCCCCATTATCTGGTGGTTAATGCGGATGAATCCGAGCCGGGCACCTGTAAAGACCGTGACATTATCCGCAACGAGCCGCACAAATTGCTGGAAGGCTGTGTTGTCGCTGGTTTTGCGATGCGCGCCCATGCCGCCTACATCTATATCCGTGGCGAGTTTGTGAATGAGGCGCGCCGCTTGCAGGCGGCGATTGACGAGGCCTATGACGCCGGATTGCTTGGTAAAGACGCGGCAAAGTCAGGCTGGGCCTTTGATATTTATCTTCATCGCGGGGCCGGCGCCTATATTTGCGGGGAAGAAACCGCCCTTCTTGAATCGCTGGAAGGGCGTAAAGGCCAGCCACGTCTAAAGCCACCATTCCCGGCCGGTGTCGGTCTTTATGGTTGTCCAACAACAGTCAACAACGTCGAATCGATCGCGGTTGCGCCAACGATTTTGCGGCGCGGGGCTGACTGGTTTGCCGGTCTTGGCAAAGAGAATAACACCGGCACCAAACTCTTTTGCATTTCGGGTCATGTCAATAATCCCTGCAATGTAGAAGAGGAGATGGGCATTCCGCTGCGTGAATTGCTGGAAAAACATGCCGGCGGTGTGCGTGGCGGCTGGGATAACCTGCTGGCGGTCATTCCCGGCGGGTCGTCAACCCCATTGATGCCGATCGATGTCTGCGCCGATATCACGATGGATTTTGACGCGTTGCGCAATGCCGGTACCGGGCTTGGTACCGCCGGTGTGATCGTCATGGATAAAAGCACCGATATTGTAAAAGCCATCGCCCGGTTGTCCTATTTCTACAAACATGAAAGCTGTGGCCAATGCACGCCATGCCGTGAAGGCACTGGCTGGATGTGGCGTATGATGGAGCGGCTTGTCCGCGGTGAGGCTGAAGCTTATGAGATCGACACGCTGGAGCAGGTAACCCGGCAGGTTGAAGGCCATACGATCTGTGCGCTTGGTGATGCAGCGGCCTGGCCTATTCAGGGGCTGATCAAGCATTTCAGACCTGAAATTGAGCGCCGGATTGCGGCACGTCACGCGGTTGAAGCGGCAGAATAAGGAACGGAAAAGCGCCATGCCAAAACTGACAGTAAATGACGTCGAGGTCGAGGTTGAAGACGGGTCAACCGT
>CAZYKI010000113.1:0-4678 GCA_964648035.1 uncultured Candidatus Puniceispirillum sp.
GCTATGGTCGCGCTGAACGAATAGGACATTCTGCCGCCTTCAATCACCCCGGGGCTGAAAATTGTGTTGCTGGTTTGATTATGGACCGGCCACGCCTATGTTAATTATTGACCTGTTCTATCGTTAAAAGGTGCGCTGATGACCGATGAAAATTCTGAATTGTTGGTTCGTTATGACAATGGTATTGCCCATGTGACCTTGAACCGGCCCGCGGCGCGGAATGCGCTGACCTTTGAAATGTATGAATCGCTGGCGGCGCTATGCAGCCGCGCCGGCACCGCAGATGATCCGGATAATATCAAGGTCATCGTGATCAGTGGCGCCGGTGACAAGGCGTTTGCCGCCGGCACCGACATCAGCAAATTTACCGATTTCACCTCGGTTGCGGATGGGCTTGCCTATGAAACCAACGTCGAGTCAGTGATCCATCAGATCGAAACCTGCCGGGTGCCGGTGATAGCCGCGCTTCATGGTGCGGTGACCGGTGGCGGGCTGGTCATTGCCACCGCCGCGCATGTGCGTGTTGCCAGTCGTAGCGCAATAGCCGGCATGCCTATCGCAAGGACGCTTGGCAATTGTTTGGCGGTGGCGAATTTACGCCGGTTAGTGGCACTGCTTGGGGAATCACGCGTTGCCCATATGATCCTGACCGCTGAATTGTTGGATGCCGATGCATTGCTGGCCAGCGGTTTTGTGCATGAATTATTGGATGACAAGCCGGCGTTGCTGGCGCGCGCCACCGAGATAGCGACCGGGATAACTGCAATGGCACCCTTGACAATTGCTGCTAGCCTTGAGGGGCTAAGGCGTTTACGGCACGACGCCCCCTTACCGGATGACCGCGATCTGATTACCGAGATTTATCAAAGTGCCGATTTCGCCGAGGGGGTTGCGGCCTTCCTTGGCAAACGCAAGCCGGCTTGGCAGGGGCGCTAGGCGCTAGGCGCGCGCGACCAACTTGTTTAGCGCGCTGACAACCGCGCGAATGGGAGCCAGCGTGATCGAGGTGTCGATGCCGACACCGTAGACTGAATTGTTCCCATCACGGTCGTCGCTCGGCTCATCGTTACCAATGGTAAGCTCCACATAGGCGGCTGATTCGGCCTTGGAGGTGGCTGATCGTGTGTTCTGCCCAAAATCGGCAAGCCGGAAGGCCAGCCCAAAATGATCGCGTACCGCATCAACAAAGGCCGAAATCGGGCCATTGCCGGTAGCGGTTATGGTGACTTCCTCGCCGTTATGCAGCAAGGTTGCGGTCACCCGCTCGGCCTCGCTGGCGCGGCTGGCACGGCTTGATTCAAAGCTGACCAGCTTAAACGGGCCGGCAGGTTTGATGTAATGCGCTTCGGCCAATTCCCAGATCCGCTGGCTGGTAATTTCCTGACCGGTTGAATCAGCTTCGTTTTGTACAATAGCGGAAAATTCGATTTCGGCCCCGCGTGGTAGACGAATATGATGATCGGCTTCCAATAGATAGGCCGACCCGGCCTTGCCGGATTGCGAATTGACCCGGATGATGGCTTCAAATGTGCGGCCGATATCCGCCGGATCAATCGGTAAATAAGGCACTTCCCAGATATCGTCATTGGATTCGGCCAAGGCGTCGATACCTTTGCGGATGGCATCCTGATGGCTGCCGGAAAATGCGGTATGTACCAGCTTGCCAGCATAAGGATGACGTTCGTGAACCGGCAGTTGGTTACAAAATTCGGCGGTTTCAATCAGCTTGTTGATATCCGAAAATTCAAGATGCGGATCGATCCCTTGGGTGAACATATTCAGCCCAAGCGTGATCAAATCGACATTGCCGGTCCGCTCTCCATTGCCAAACAAAGTCCCCTCGACCCGGTCGGCGCCGGCCATCAGCCCCAGTTCAGTTGCTGCCACCGCACAGCCGCGGTCATTATGCGGATGCAATGACAGAATAACCGCGTCCCGGTTGGAAAAATGCCGGCTCATCCATTCGATCTGGTCGGCGTAGATATTCGGGGTCGACATTTCGACCGTCGCCGGCAGGTTGATAATGGTCGGATTAGCGGCTGATGATTGCCACACCTCCATCACCGCTTCACAAACATCGAGCGCATAATCAAGCTCGGTGCCGGTAAAGCTTTCAGGGCTATATTCAAGCCGTAATGAACCGGTTTCGCTCTTTGACAGGCGATCGGCAACCATCTTGGCGCCGTCAATGGCGATTTGCTTGACACCGTCACGGTCGGATTTGAACACCACCCGGCGCTGCAATGTGCTTGTCGAATTATAAAGATGCAAGATCGCGTTTGGCGCCCCGCGCAGTGATTCAATGGTTCGGTCAATCAGATGTTCGCGGGCTTGTGTCAGCACTTGGATGGTGACATCACTTGGCACATGGCCGCCCTCGATCAGCTCGCGCAGAAAGTTGAAATCGGTATCGGATGCCGCTGGAAAGCCGACCTCAATTTCCTTGAATCCCATCTCGACAAGAAGCTTGAACATTTTCATCTTGCGGACCGCGTCCATCGGATGAATAAGCGCCTGATTGCCATCGCGCAGATCGACCGAGCACCAGACAGGGGCGGTTTCGATGCGCGCGTTTGGCCATGTCCGATCGGCAAGATCGGGGCCGGTGAACGGGCGATATTTTTCATGACGCAGGCTTGGCATCAGCTTCTCGTGGGCTTGGGTTGCAGTCATAAGAGGCGGTTTGTTACCCCGCATCGCCTTTGACTATACTGTCAAGCGGCAGGCGTAAACAGCAAAAAGATATCGATTTGGGCGCCGGTGGCGCGAATAAATAAGGTATTTCGGCGTGAACTAGTGTATAGCAAAGCCCAGATGACGCCAACCACAGGCGAGACAACAGCGTAAAAATATTTACCATGACTGATATTGCCAACATCCGGAATTTTTCAATCGTCGCCCATATCGACCATGGTAAATCAACCATTGCCGATCGGCTGATCCAGTTTTGTGGTGGCCTGACTGACCGCGAGATGAAAGAACAGGTCCTCGATAATATGGATATCGAGCGCGAGCGTGGCATTACCATCAAGGCGCAGACGGTTCGTCTGGACTACACCGCAAAGGACGGCAACAGCTATGTGTTGAATCTGATGGACACGCCGGGCCATGTCGATTTTGGCTATGAGGTGTCACGCTCGTTAGCGGCGTGTGAAGGCTCGCTGCTGGTGGTCGATGCCAGCCAGGGTGTCGAGGCGCAAACGCTGGCCAATGTCTATCAGGCGATTGACGCCAACCATGAAATTGTGCCGGTCCTGAACAAGATCGATCTGCCGGCGGCTGAACCTGATCGGGTCAAGGCCCAGATCGAGGATGTGATTGGCTTGCCCGCCGATGAGGCCATTCTGGCATCGGCCAAAACCGGTGTCGGGGTGGAAGAAATTCTTGAGGCGCTTGTCACCAGGCTTCCCGCCCCAAAGGGCGATGCGGCGGCCCCTTTGCAGGCAATGCTGGTGGACAGCTGGTATGATGCCTATCTTGGGGTGATGACGCTGGTGCGGGTGCGGCATGGTGTCCTCAAAAAGGGAATGAAAATACGCATGATGGCCACCGGTGCGACGCATCTTGTTGAACGGGTCGGCGTATTTGCGCCGAAACCGACGGCCGTTGATGCGCTTGGACCTGGCGAAATCGGCTTTATCAATGCCGGTGTCAAACGGGTGGCTGATGCCCGTGTTGGCGATACCATCACCGATGAACGGCGCCCTTGTGATACCGCCTTGCCGGGTTTTGCACCGTCGGTGCCGGTGGTGTTTTGCGGCTTGTTTCCGATCGACACTAATGATTTTAGTGCCCTTCGTGACGCGCTGGAAAAACTGTCGTTGAATGATTCCTCCTTTTCATTTGAGGCGGAAACCTCGGCCGCGCTTGGGTTTGGCTTTCGCTGTGGGTTTTTGGGCTTGCTCCATATGGAGGTTATCCGTGAAAGGCTATCGCGTGAATTCAATCTTGATCTGATCTCGACAGCGCCGTCAGTGGTCTATCAGATGACCATGACCGACGGGCGTGAACAAAGCCTTCACAACCCGGCGGATATGCCTGATGTGACCAAACTGGCTTCGATTGACGAACCGTGGATCAGGGCGACCATTATGACGCCGGACGAATTTCTGGGACCGGTACTGACCTTATGTACCGAACGCCGCGGCGAGCAAATTGACCTGACCTATACCGGCAACCGGGCGATGGCGGTCTATCGGTTGCCGCTCAACGAGGTGGTGTTTGATTTTTATGACCGGCTGAAATCGATCACCCGCGGCTATGCCAGCTTTGACTATCAGCTTGACAGCTATCGGACCGGCGATCTTGTCAAAGTATCGATTTTGGTGAATGGCGATCCGGTCGATGCGTTGTCGATGATTGTGCATCGTGATCAGGCCGAAAGCAAAGGCCGGGCGATCTGCATTCGGTTAAAGGATTTGATCCCGCGGCAGATGTTCAAAGTCGCCCTACAAGCCGCTATCGGCGGCAAAGTGATTGCGCGCGAAACCATTGCCGCCTTGCGCAAAGACGTGACCGCAAAATGCTATGGCGGTGACATCACCCGCAAGAAGAAGCTTCTTGAAAAACAGAAGGAAGGCAAAAAGAAAATGCGGCAATTCGGCAAGGTTGATATTCCGCAAAATGCGTTTTTTGAGGCGCTGAAGATGGGCGATAATTAAGCCGCGATACTGGCGCG
>CAZYKI010000114.1:0-4648 GCA_964648035.1 uncultured Candidatus Puniceispirillum sp.
CAGACACGCCCAACAGCGCATCGCGTTGGCGGGTAAACCAGCCCGGGCTGCTGGCAAGCCGGCGCTCAAGCTGGGCCTTTAGATATTCTTCTTCTTCCGATGACGGGGTGGCCAGCACATCCTCACCAGCCTCGGCCCGCGCCCCAAGCAGGATATACATTGTGGCATCGCCACCATCATCCAAAATGAGATTGGCCGTTTCGCCATTCGGCCAGTCAAAAATACGGTCAACATAGTCCCAATATTCGGCCAAGGTTTCGCCTTTGACCGCAAATACCGGGATACCGCTTTTGGCAATTGCCGCGGCGGCATGGTCTTGGGTTGAAAAGATATTACAGCTCGACCAGCGTATATCGGCGCCAAGCGCGGCCAAGGTTTCGATCAACACAGCGGTTTGCACCGTCATGTGAAGACAGCCGGCAATGCGCGCCCCGGCAAGCGGCTTTTGCCCACCAAATTCATCGCGCAATGCCATCAGGCCCGGCATTTCTGTTTCAGCAATCGATAATTCCTTGCGGCCCCACTCAGCCAGACCAATATCCGCAATCACATAATCCTGTGCCATTCCCGTTTCCTGTCATGTTCCGGTTTTTCGCGTGCGCGATCTATAGCAAAGTCAACCAAACATTAAAAGCCATAGATATAAGGCATGAAACCGCGGTCGTGCCGCGATCATTATTCGGTCAATTCACGGTGCCGGATCGTCACCTTATACCCTTTTTCACTAAGCCAGCCTGCAACTTCACGGGCCGCCCAGACCGACCGGTGTTTACCGCCGGTGCACCCAAAGCCAAGGGTCATTTGCGGGCGCCCTTCTGCCTGCATGCGGCCAAGCATGATATCCAATGTTGCTTTGATATGATCAAGAACCGTCATCGCGTCAGTGTCGGCGCGCAAAAAGGCCGCCACCGGATCATCCAGCCCGGTCATGTCACGAAGCTGGTGATCCCAATGCGGATTGCGGGCAAAGCGCATATCAACGATCTGATCAGCATCATCCGGCACCCCATGCCGATAGGAAAAAGACACCACAGTGACCGGCATCAATTGCGGATCATCAAGGCCAAGCCGCCCCAAAAGCGCCCGCCGCAACCCTGCCGGCGCCAGACCAGAACTGTCAATCACCACCGTGGCCAGCGGTTCTATCGCGTCCATGCGGGCCATATCGGCATTGATCGCGCTGGCAAGATCGGGCTGGTCTTGGATCGGGTGCTGACGCCGCGTGGCGTTATATCGCCGCATCAGATCATTGTGCGCGGCCCCGATAAACACCATGCTGAAACCGTCACCAAGCCGTTTGCGGAGATTTTCAACAAGCCGCTTGACAGCCACCGCCGAAAAGCCACTGGTCCGCGCGTCAAGGCCGATCGCAATCATCCGGCCGCTGGTTTCAACTTCCAGCGCAACAAGCGGGTCCACCAGCGCCAGCGGCAAATTATCAACCGCCGCAAATCCATAATCTTCTAAAATTTTTAGCGCCGTCGAATGGCCAGCGCCCGAAACGCCGGTAACAAGAACCAATTTTGGGGACGCGATTGACGAGGTCATGCGGCAAGTCTATCGCACCATCGCGGAACCGCAACCGTTTTTGCACGGCCCATAGGGGGCTTATGCGGTGATGAGCGGTAGGCGCAAATGGAAACAGGCCCCGCCCTCGGGCCTGTTGCTGGCGGTTAAGGCGCCGCCATGCGCCTCGGCAATTTGCCGGGCAATCGACAGGCCCAAGCCGGAATGTTCGCCAAAGGTCTCGCTTCGTGGTCGTTCCGAATAGAACCGGTTGAAAATGGTCTCAAGCCGGTTTTCTGGAATACCCACCCCCTGATCACAGATATCCAGTTCGGCATAGCCGGCGCTTTTGTCTTGGCGTAACAGAAAGGTGACGGTCCCCTTGTCCGGGCTGAAAGATACCGCATTGGCAAGAATATTATCGATCACCTGAACGATCCGGCTTTCATTGACGGCAACCATGACCGGACTGTCAGGCTTGTCAAATGAAAGGGTGATCTGGTCGAATGTCTGGCCGCGCAACTGGATAAAATTCTCCAGCAAATTGGCAAAATCAACCACCGTTCCACCATGGCCGATGATTTCATTATCAACCCGGCTGGCCTGTGAAATATCGGTGATCAGCCGGTCAAGCCGCTGCACATCCTGCAAGATCACATCCAGCAGTTTTTGCCGCTGTGCGGCGGTTTTTGCCCGGCTAAAGGTTTCGGTTGCGCTGCGCAATGATGATAGCGGATTTTTCAATTCATGCGACACATCGGCTGCAAAGGCGGCGGTTGCCTGCACCCGTTTTTGCAATTCATCGGTCAGCGCGATCAACGATTCTGACAATTGCCCGATTTCGTCATTGCGATATGGCAAGCGCTGCAGCCGGCTTGACATATCGCCGCTTTGCCGCAATTTGTCAGCCGCGGCAGCCAACCGCGAAATCGGTGTGGTGATCGAGCGGGCGAGATAAAAAGACAGCCCCAATGTCACCAGCAAAACCGCCGCAAATAATTCGAGAAACACGATATTGACGCTGGACAGCTCCTGTTCGATTTTGCCGCCGCCGATCGATACCATCAACGCGCCGCGCACAAGGCGCAAATCTTGCACCGGCACCGCAACTGACAACACCAAATGGCCATCGCGATCAAGCCGCAAGGCGCGCCGCGCCTCACCCGACAAGGCTGACATCACTTCGGCATAATGATGCGCGCGCTGCCGGTTGCGTTCGGTATAGGGGGGAAGCTCACCATAGGGGCTAAACCAGCTTGACGCCCGGTTGATGATGCTGTTGACAAAATTATGCGTTTTGCGGTGCCAGCTTTTGTCGGCATGGCGGCGGATATCGACACCGCGTTGCGGTCCACCCCGGGCGGTATCGGCAAGCAGCACGCCATTTGGCTGGAACACCCGCGCCCGTAGCGAACTGCCAAGCCCGACCAGCGGCAACAAATGGGTCATGGTTTCGGCTGACAAGCGGCGGCGGACCACCATCGTATCGCGCGACGCCTCGGCCAGCGCCAATGACCGCGCCAGGGTAAATCCTTGCCGTTCTAGCGCAACGAATTCGGACTGGATCAAGGTGGTACGATATTGATCGATCGATAATAGTCCGACCAGAAAGATCGACAACGGGAACAGCATGATTGCCATGATACGGGTGGTGAGCCGGCTCATGCGCCAGCGGGCGACAAAGCGCCTTAGCCTGCCACCTGCCACCCCACTATCATGACGCGCCTGTCCGGTCTTGATCGTCTTGCTCCTACCCCCAGTTGACGGTTGCTGCCAGCCTGGCCGGCAAGCGGGCTATGCCGTCTTATATTTATAGCCAATCCCGTAGAGAGTTTCTATCTGATCAAATTCCGAATCATGGGCGCGCATCTTGCGGCGCAGGCGCTTGATATGGCTGTCGATGGTGCGATCATCAAGAAAGATGTTTTCCCCATAGGCCGCATCCATCAACTGGTCACGATTTTTGACCATGCCCGGACGCGATGCCAACGCCTGTAAAATCAGAAATTCGGTAACGGTCAATTTAACCTCGGTGCCGCGCCAGCTGCATAAATGCCGTTCCGGGTCCATCAGCAAGTCCCCCTGCCGGATGATATGCGGGCCAGAGGTTTTCATGGCACCGTCACTGGCCCGCCGCAAAACAGCCCTGATCCGGGCCAGTAACAGACGCTGTGAGAACGGCTTGGTGATATAGTCATCAGCGCCCATGCCAAGCCCCAAGGCTTCATCGACCTCGTCGTCTTTACTGGTCAGGAAAATAACCGGCATCTGCGAATTGGCCCGCACCTTTTGCAGCAATTCCATACCATCCATCCGCGGCATTTTGATATCGAACACACCAATATTGGCCGGACGGCGGGCCAATCCCATCAGCGCGGTTTCACCATCATGATAGCAATCAACCTCGAACCCTTCCGATTCAAGGGTCAAGGAAACCGAGGTCAGAATATTCTGGTCATCATCAACCAAGGCAATGCGGTCGCTCATGGGCAGTCACTCTTTCTTGTCTGTTCCATCCGGTGCCGGATGGCGCTGTCGCCAGCTATGATAGCGCAATGCCACCCGTAGAGCCATAAACAGCTTTCTTGCAAAATGATTGTTATTGATGGATCGCAATCAAGGCCAATCTAGGGCAAGAAACCGGCAAAGCAGACCAAAAGCTGCCTTAATGTGCATCGGCCCAGCTATTGGCAATCCCGGCCTCGGCAACCAGCGGCACCGACAGGTCAAGCACCGGACTGGCCGCCGCCTGCATAACCGATGTGATCAGGTCTTTTGCTGCCGCGGCTTGGTCGGACGGTGCCTCAAAGATCAATTCATCATGCACTTGCAGCAGCATATCGGCGGTGATCCCCGCCGCATCAAGGGCCGCCGGCAAGCGGATCATCGCGCGCTTGATGATATCGGCAGCGCTGCCTTGGATTGGCGCATTGATCGCTTGGCGTTCGGCAAAGCCGCGCATCGCTTGATTGCCGCCATCAAAGCCGGAAATATAAATCCGCCGGCCAAATAGCGTTTCAACATAGCCATTGTCCCGCGCCGCCGCTTTGGCATGCTCCATATAGTCACGGATTCCGGGGAAATTCTGAAAATAGGCTTTGATATAATCACTGGCTTCACCGCGCGAAATACCAAGCTGACG
>CAZYKI010000115.1:0-4500 GCA_964648035.1 uncultured Candidatus Puniceispirillum sp.
ATCGATCATCATCACACGCCCGATCCCGCGGCCGCTAAACAAGAAGCCCGCAAAAAAGCATCGTCATTGCGGCAAAAATTGGCGCAAAACAATGCCGACTCAGCCGTCCATCTTGCGGCGCATGCCGATGATCTTGTCGCCCGCTATGGGGCTGGCAGCTATGCCGGCTATCTTGCCATTCACAGTGAATTATCGCCCGCTTTGTTGCTGCACGCCTTGACTGACCGCGGTGTGCCTACCGCCTTGCCGGTAACACCCGAAGCCGGCAAGCCGTTGCAGTTTTTGGACTGGCGTCCGGGCGACCGGCTTGTCGATGGGCGCTTTGGCACCAAGCAGCCAGTGGCCGGCGCGGCGCCGGTGCGTCCGGATGTGGTGCTGGTGCCGCTGCTGGCGTTTGATCTTGCCGGCTGGCGGCTTGGCTATGGCGGGGGCTATTACGACCGCAGCATCGCCGCCTTGCGCAACGATGGGATGCCGGTTGTGGCGATTGGTGTTGGTTATGATGGCCAAAGGGTGGACAAAGTTCCGGTTGGCCCCTATGACATGCCGCTTGATGCGGTGCTGACCCCAACCGGTCTGATCGGGGTATCATAGGCAGGGCGCACCGGTGCCGGATAATGCCGGTGCGGGATAATGCCAGTGCGGGCAAAAAGGACAGTTATGACACGGGTCTTGTTTCTTGGCGATATTGTGGGACGCGCGGCACGAACCGCGGTCATCGAGGCGTTGCCGTTGCTGCGCGCCGAAATGGCGCTCGATTTTGTGGTGGTGAATTGCGAAAACGCCGCCGGTGGATTTGGGGTGACTCCAAAAATTTGCGAGGCGCTTTTCGCCGCCGGTGCCGATGTGCTGACCACCGGTAACCATGTGTGGGACAAGCCCGAAATTATTGACTATATCGCCACCGAACCGCGCTTGTTGCGCCCGGTGAACATGGTTGAAGGCACCCCGGGCAAAGGTGTTGCCAAAGTGACTGACAGCACCGGCCGGCGGTTGGTGGTGATTAACGTTATGACCAACCTGTTTATGGCGCAAAATGACCCGGCCTTTGCGGCGCTTGACGGGGCGCTGGTGCGGAACAAGCTGGGCCGCGACGCCGATTTTATTATGATAGACGCGCATGGTGAGGCGACATCCGAAAAAATGGCGCTTGGCCATTTGGCCGATGGCCGTGCCTCGATGCTGGTTGGCACCCATACCCATGTGCCAACCGCCGATCACCGGATCTTGCCGGGGGGGACCGCCTACCAAACCGATAGTGGCATGTGTGGTGATTATGACAGCGTGATCGGCATGGAAAAGGACGCCGCATCCGACCGGTTCCGGGGGCGGAGCGGGGCGCGACTGTCGGTGGCGATGGGGCCGCCGACCTTGTGTGGGCTGCTGGTCGAGGCGGATCTGTCGGGCCGGGCGACAACGGTGACGCCGGTGCGCCGCGGCGGGGCGCTGGCCCCAACCTGACAGGCGGCTACGGTGCGGCTGAAAATATTATACCAAGACTGGAAATATTATGCCAAGACTGGCCCGGTTCAGGTTGATCTGCTATATAGCTGGCAGTCGGCCGACCCGATGGGTGCGCCGGCGTAATCATAACCTTCGTGCAACTGTTGTTGGAAAGACACCATGGCAGGCCATTCCAAATTCAAAAATATCATGCATCGCAAAGGGGCGCAGGACAAAAAACGCGCCAAAATCTTTGGCCGGTTGATCAAGGAATTGACGGTAGCGGCGCGGGGTAGTACCGACCCAGATTCAAACCCCCGCTTGCGGACCGCACTGGCCGCGGCGCGCGCCGCCAATATGCCCAAGGACAATATCGAGCGGGTGCTAAAACGGGCCGAGGGTGGTGAGGGTGAAAATTACGATGAAATCCGCTATGAAGGCTATGGGCCCGGCGGCACCGCATTGATCGTTGAAACCATGACCGATAACCGCAACCGGACCGCATCCGAGGTCCGGGCCGCCTTCAATAAATATGGCGGCTCGCTGGGAGAAACCGGATCGGTCAGCTTTATGTTTGATCGGGTTGGGCAGGTGATTTATCCGGCCGATGCGGCCGACAGCGACACGATGTTTGAAGCGGCGCTGGAGGCCGGCGCAGACAATGTCGAATCTGATGACAGCGGCCATGAAGTGACCTGTGCGCCGGATGATTTCAATGCCGTGCGCGAGGCGCTTGAAGCGGTATTTGGTGCGCCTGAGGAATCGGGCCTTGTGTGGAAGCCGCAAAATCTAATCCCGGTTGATGAAGCCCAAGCCGCGACCTTGCTGAAACTGCTGGATGTGCTTGACGATAATGACGATGTGCAGACGGTATCGTCGAATTTTGATATTTCCGAAGATATCATTGCCAATCTGGCCTAGCTGGGGCTGGTGATGCGTGTTCTTGGCATTGACCCGGGTATTCGGCGTACCGGTTGGGGGGTCATTGCGTTTGAAAACAACCGCATGCGGCATCTTGGCAATGGTGCGATCTGCCCCAATCCGGCATTGGCCGATACCGAAAGATTGCGCCTGATCCATGATGGTTTGACCGCGGTGATAGCCCAGTACCAGCCCGATTGGGCGGCGATTGAGCAGATCTTTGTCGCTAAATCAGCTGCATCGGCCTTGCGCCTTGGTATGGCCCGCGGTGTTGGCTTGCTGGTCTGCGGCCAAGCCGGATTAGCGGTCAGCGAAATTGCCGCCCGCGCGGTCAAAAAAGCGGTGTCGGGGACCGGTACGGCCGACAAAAGACAGGTCCAAGACATGGTCAAGCGGTTGCTGGCGGTGGTGCCGGACAATGCCGATTCTGCTGACGCGCTGGCAATTGCGATTGCGGCCGCCAATGAGGCTGGTCATGGCTTGTCCGGCGCGCTAGACTCGACCAGCGGCGGTTTGGCGGCGGCGATTGCCGCGGCGCTGGCGCGCGATGATGCCGGTAACGGGGGGGCAAAATGATTGCACAATTGCGCGGCCAGATCCTGCATCAAGACCGGTCCGGGATTGTGCTTGATGTTCAGGGCGTCGGCTATGCGGTGCAAATATCTGGGCGAACCGGCAGTATGCTTGGCAATGAGGGTGGCGAGGTTGTCTTGTTAACCGAAATGCAGGTGCGCGAGGACAGCATGACCCTGTTTGGCTTTGCCGATGTGGCAGAGCGTGATGCGTTTCGGTTGCTGATCACGGTACAGGGGGTCGGGGCCAAGGCGGCGATGTCGATATTATCAGTGTTGTCGCCCGAGGAGTTAACCCATGCGATCGTTGCCAAAGACAAGGCGATGGTGGCGCGTGCCGATGGTGTTGGCCCCAAGATTGCCCAGCGGGTGGTGCATGAATTGGCCGAAAAAATCGGGTCAATCGAGAGTCTTGGCGGGGCGCTGACAATCGGTATGGCAACAGCCGCTTCAAGAAGCGGCGACCGCGGCGGTGCGGGTGGTGCCGGGCCGGTCAATGATGCGGTGTCGGCGCTGGTCAATCTGGGCTATGGCCGGGCCGAGGCGCATGCGGCGGTTTTGCGGGCGCAAAAGACCGGTGCTGGTGATGATTTGTCGGCGCTGATCGCCGCCGCCTTGCAGGAGATGGGTCGATGAGCGGTGATAGCGAACGCCTGATCGGTGCTGATAGCCAAGAACGTGCTGACAATGCGCTCCGCCCGGCAGCGCTGGCCGAATTTATCGGGCAGGGGAACGGCCGGCGCAATCTGGAGACGTTTATCCATGCGGCGCGCGATCGCGGCGATGCGATGGACCATTGTCTTCTTCACGGCCCGCCTGGTCTTGGCAAAACCACTCTGGCACAGATTGTGGCAGCCGAATTGGGAGTTGGATTTCGGGCCACATCCGGGCCGGTGATTGCCAGAGCTGGCGACCTTGCCGCGTTGCTGACCAATTTACGGCCGCGCGACGTGCTGTTTATCGACGAGATCCACCGTCTGGCACCGGCGGTAGAAGAAGTGCTGTATCCGGCGATGGAAGATTTTCAGCTCGATCTGATCATCGGCGAGGGACCATCGGCCCGATCGGTGCGGATTGATCTGCCCCCCTTTACCCTTGTTGGGGCAACCACAAGGTCGGGTTTGCTGACCACCCCCTTGCGGGACCGGTTTGGTATCCAGATGCGGATGCAATTCTATGACGCTGATGAACTGGCCGAGATTCTGGCTCGGCAGGCTGCCAAGCTGGGGTTTGATTTGGCCGATGACGGCGCCAGAGAGATCGCACGCCGGGCGCGTGGCACACCGCGGGTTGCAGGCCGGCTGTTACGGCGGGTGCGCGATATTGCGGCGGTTGATGCGGCCGGTACCGTCACCGCAAGCGTTGCGGATGCGGCGCTGTTACGTCTTGAGGTTGACGCAAACGGGCTTGATCAGATGGATCGCCGCTATTTGTCGTGTCTTGCGACCTCTTATGGCGGCGGGCCGGTTGGGGTTGAAACGCTGGCCGCGGTATTGTCGGAACAACGCGATGTGCTTGAAGAGGTGATCGAACCCTATCTGATGCAAACCGGTCTTTTGATGCG
>CAZYKI010000116.1:0-4485 GCA_964648035.1 uncultured Candidatus Puniceispirillum sp.
CGTGACCCGAATTCATTTTTCCGGCGCTATCGGCGGTGGTGTGAGACCGGCCAGATTGACCAAAAGACAGACAAGTTGATGGACCATTTATAATTGCCTGATCGGTTGACCGGCGAGAATGGCCGCAACGGCGTCAACCGTCCCTTGGTAAAACACGGTCATTGTTTCGCGCGTGACATAGCCGATATGCGGGGTCATCAGCAAGTTGGGGGTGTGGCGCAAACGGTCAGTTCCTGGCACCGGTTCAAGGTCATAAACGTCAATCGCCGCCCCACCTATTTGCCCGGCGGCCAGCGCGGTGGTCAGTGCCTCCATATCAATGATCGGCGCGCGCGATGTGTTGACAAGACAGGCATCGGGTTTCATCAGCGCCAGTTCCGGGGCACCAACAAGGCCACGTACCCGGTCGGACAGTTTTAGATGGATCGAGATAAAATCCGAGCTGCGGAACAGTGTCTCACGATCAACATAGCTCACACCAAGATCGGCACAGCGCGCGGCCGTCAAATTCTGCGACCACGCCTGAACCTCCATGCCAAACGCCTTGGCAAAGCCGGCCAGTTCGCCGCCAAGCCGGCCAAGCCCAAGAATGCCAAGGCGGGCGCCGCGCAAATCACGGCCAAGATGTGTTTGCCAGCCGCCGTCACGCATCGCATTGGCACCAGGCAAAATTTGCCGCGCCAGCATGCCGATCAAAATGAACGCCAATTCGGCTGTCGCATGTCCCGGAGACCCGGTGCCACAAACGGTAATGTTGCGTGCCTTGGCGGCATCAAGGTCAATCGCCGCATTACGCATGCCGCTGGTGACAACGGCTTTCAGTTTGGGTAATTGCGCAATCAATGTGGCATCGATCAATGAGCGTTCGCGCATCACGCACAGAATATCATAGGGCTGAAGCCGATCGACAAGCGCCGGGCCGGTGACGGTATCTTGAAAAAAATCAATCGCGACATCAGCGCCAAGGCGATCCCAGTCAGCGCTTTGTTTGGCACAATCAAGCCAGTCATCCAAAACGGCGATTTTCATAAATTTATCCTTTCGTAACAGCGCTGGCTTTAGGGTTTTTCGGCATCAGTAACAGGTTTCTGGCGGGTGGTGAGGCCTACGATGAAGGGCAGGCTCAAAAAGATCAACATCACCCGGATCGTATGGTGAAAGGCGACAAAGGCAACATCGAACCCGAAAATAAGAGCCAGCAATGTCACTTCATAAAGCCCGCCGGGGACAAAGGCCAGCAGCATGTTGACAAAATCAAGCCCGGTCAGGCTGGCGATGCAAAAGGCCATCGCCCCATAGGTGGCAAGGATAATAACTGCATTGACCACCGCGTCGATCAGATAGCCGGCAAGCTCTATAAACGGCACTTTGGCCAATCGCGTGCCGACCGAACTGCCGATTGTTATTTGTGCCAAAATGACAAATTCGCTGATCCGCGGGATTTCGATTAGCCCGGCAATATGTAGCGCTGAACTAGCCAAAAGCGGCCCGATCAAATGCGGCATCGGAATATGAAGACGCTGGGCCACCGGCAGGCTAATCACCGAAACAGCAAGAAAGACCAGCAGCGTTTCAAGGTTTATCGTGGTCAGGCTTGGCATGCTAAGAAGGGCCGCGTTGGATGCTGCCACAGCCGCATCGCCCTCGATCAGGGCCAACAACAACGGTGTTGAACAAAACACGATCGCCACCCGGACAAGATGGAACAGGGCAACGACATAATCCTTGTCAATCAGGTCACGGCTCATCATCACCACTTCGGCCTGCCCGCCGGGAATGCAGCTGAGAATTGCCGTTGTAAAATCATAGTGGCGAACCCGCATCAGATAGGCCAGCCCGACCAATGTCGCCAATATTGTTGCCGCCGCCATCGCCGAAACCGTTGCCGCTGCGGCGTTGATATGCGTCAGGACATCGGGCCGAAAATTGGCCCCGATCAATGTGCCCAGCCCCAGCGCCACCGGTAGATATAGCCAGCGCGCAATCCCCAATCTGTTGCGTAACGGTGCAATCGCCGCACCGCTGAACCAGACACCAAACAAACTGCCAATCAAGAAGGGTGCGGGCAAACCAAGCCACCGGAAGACCAGGCCGGTGGCCAGCGCGATCGATGCGGTTATACCGATCGATAGGATGTCGGACAGCAATTTCTGCATGGCTAATCTATATGTCCCTTTTGGCCGGTTGCCATAATCGCCAATCTAGCCCGCACCGCATTTTGCAAATGGGTGCGTGCCGCAGGGCCCGCATCGTCTGGCTGCGCCGCCTGAATCGCCGCATTGATCGCGTCATGTTCGCTGCCAATTTCGTCAACGCGGCTGGCAAGGCTGTAGGCGGTTGGCCCCAAAAGCACCATCAAGGTGCCAAGCCGCTGCATGGTCTCGATCAGGAACGGGTTATGACTGGCCAGCAAAATGGCATGATGAAACCGGCCATTGATCTCGGCCAGAACCGATGGTGTGGCGCCGCTTATCACCAAGCTTGCTTCCTCGGCCCGGACCGCGGCGATAAAGCTACGCTCGGCCGGGCTGGCCTGTGCTGCGGCCAATTCAGCCGCCATGCCTTCCAACGTGGCCCGCATCTGGTAAAGCGCGTGAATATCCTGGTAATCAAGGGCCCGTACGCAAAGGCCGGTATCCTCACCGATGGATAAAATACCCTCGGCCCGCAACGCGGCCAGTGCCTCGCGCAACGGGGTTCGGCTTACCCCAAGCTGCTGACCAAGCTCGGCCTCTTTCAACCGCGCGCCCGGTGCAATGTCGCCGGCGGTAATGGCCGCGATCAGTACATGACGTATCCGGCGCACCGCCGACAGGCTGTCGCCAAAGGACCGCGTTACGGCCGCATCATGTAATGCCCAATTGGTTGACATGGCATGCCCCCTGTTTCTATGTTGTATGCAATTGTATACATCAGTTCAAGGCGGTCTTTATGTCTGACCAATCTATGGCATCGCTGGCGGCAGTCAGCTGGGATATCATCGTCATTGGCGCTGGCAATGCGGGTGTCTGCGCGGCGATCACCGCAACCGAGCGGGATTGCAGAGTGCTGGTGATCGATACCGCGCCACGTGATATGCGCGGCGGCAACACACGGCACACCCGCAATCTGCGGGCGGTGCATGATGAGCCGACCGACGTGATGACCGAGCGTTACAGCTTTGATGAATATTGGGACGATTTGATGCGGGTGACCAAAGGGGTGACCAATGAGCATCTTGCCGAGGTTGCGTTGCGGGGGTCTGTTGCACTGCCGACCTGGTTGACCGAACGTGGTGTGCGGTTTCAGCCAGCCCTGTCCGGCACTTTGAATTTGGGGCGAACAAACGCGTTTTTCCTTGGCGGTGGCCGGGCTATGCTAAACAGCCTGTGCCGCTATGCCGAATCGATCGGGGTGACGTTTGTCTATGATGCCGAGGTCACCGATATCGGCCTTGTTGACGGATTTTGCGAATATATTGATGTGAACTGGGGCGGTACGGCGCATAAATTATCCTGCAAGCAATTGATCACGGCGGCCGGCGGGTTCGAGGCTGATCTCGATTGGCTTGCCGAAGGGTGGGGCGATGCGGCCAAAAATTTTCTGGTCCGGGGCACACCTTATAATCGGGGCCGGGTGTTGCAGGCCTTGCTTGATCGCGGCGTGCAACCGGTCGGCGCGCTCGATCAATGCCATGCGGTGGCCATTGATGCGCGGGCGCCAAAATATGATGGCGGCATCGCCAGCCGGGTTGATGCGGTGCCATTTGCCGTGGTGCTAAATCGCGATGCGAAACGCTTTTATGATGAAGGCGAGGATTTCTGGCCGAAACGCTATGCGATTTGGGGGCGGCTGGTGGCGGCCCAGCCGGATCAAATTGCCTATGCGATTATCGATCGAACCGGATTGGACCGATTTATGCCGTCGGTCTTTACACCGATCGTTGACGACACAATCGAAGGGTTGGCCAGCCAGCTGGGGCTTGACCCGGCGGTCACCCGCGACACGATCGATGCGTTTAATGCGGCTTGCCCGGACGGGCCGATTGACCAGTCGGTTCTTGATGGCAAGGCGACAAGTGGCCTTGCGGTCAACAAGACCAACTGGTCAACACCGATCGCCAAACCGCCTTTTTATGGCTATCCGTTACGTCCCGGCATTACCTTTACCTATATGGGGGTTGCGGTAAATGACCGGGCGCAGGTGCTGATGCAGGATGGCAAACCAGCGGCCAATCTGTTCGCCGCCGGGGAAATTATGGCAGGTAATATTTTGGGGCAGGGCTATCTTGGCGGTATTGGTATGACAATTGGCGGTGTTTTCGGCCGCATAGCAGGAGCGGAGGCAGCGCGTGTCCTCAACAGATGAAATGACCATTCGTGACTTTGACCTGAAAAACCTGCTTGACCCGGATCTGTCAGGCGAGGTGGCGCGGGTCATGCAAATCTGTAATGCCTGCCGCTATTGCGAAGGGATTTGTGCGGTCTTTCCGGCCATGGAAAAGCG
>CAZYKI010000117.1:0-4405 GCA_964648035.1 uncultured Candidatus Puniceispirillum sp.
AGGGGCTTTCTCAACATTTGTTCTACCTGATGGCATGATAGGTGACAGCCTACCAGCTGCAATTGGTGCCGCTCTAAATGGTTCTTATGGTACCTTGCCTGGCACCGACAGCCAGGGCGCGGATACGTTCAAAGGTCTTGCGGAAAAGGCTGGATTTAAGGCAGGCCCCTATGCGCCGCAATCTTATGATGCCGCGGCGCTGATGATTTTGGCGATGGAGGCCGCGTCATCTACCGACAGCAATGTGTTCAAGGCGAAAATCACCGACGTTGCCAATGCGCCGGGTGAGAAAATCTTTCCGGGTGAATTGGCCAAGGCCTTGAAGATCATCAAATCTGGCGGCGATGTTGATTATGTCGGCGCCACTGATGTCGAATTGATCGGTCCGGGTGAGTCGGCTGGCTCGTTTCAGGAAGTGGTGGTCTCTGACCAGAAAATCACCCCGGTCAAATATCGTTAATTTTACCAGTTACCAAGGCCCGGACCGCTGCTGGTCCGGGCCTTTTTTTCACAAGGTTATTTCATGCTTTCGGTCAAGAATGTCAGCATGCATTTTGGCGGTATCAAGGCCGTTGATAATGTCTCTCTTGATATCGCGTCCGGATCGATCACCGGCCTGATTGGCCCGAACGGCGCGGGTAAAACAACGCTGTTCAATGTCATTGCCGGACTCTATCAGCCGCAAGCGGGACAAATAATGCTGGATGGTGAGGACGTCACCGGTCTGCCGCCGCACCGGCTTTTTGCCAAGGGTCTGTTGCGCACATTTCAACTGGCGCATGAATTTGCATCACTGACGGTCCGTGACAATTTGATGATGGTGCCGCCAGATCAGTCTGGTGAACGGCTTGTCGATGTGTGGCTTCATCCAAAAAAAATTGCCGCCGAAGAGGCCCAAAACCGTCAGCGTGCCGATGAGGTGATGGCGTTTTTGAAAATCGACCATCTTGCCAATGAATATGCCGGCAACCTGTCGGGCGGGCAGAAGAAACTTCTCGAACTTGGTCGCACCATGATGACCGATGCCAAGATTGTGTTTCTTGACGAGGTTGGTGCTGGCGTAAACCGTACCCTTCTTGGCCAGATTGGTGATGCGATAGTGCGGCTGAACCGCGAGCATCATTTTACCTTCTGTATGATCGAACATGACATGCAATTCATTTCGCGCCTGTGCGACCCGGTAATGGTGATGGCCGAGGGGCGTGTTCTGACCACCGGCAGCGCTGCCGCGGTGCTGGCGAATGATGCGGTGATCGAGGCCTATCTTGGCAGAGGTCTGAAGACGGCCAGATCTGGTTCACCGCGTACCGTGGTGGAGCCAGCCTGATGCCATTTCTGTCTGGTGAGAACATGATTGGCGGTTACGGCGGTGTTGATATTTTGAACGGCTGTTCGATCGCGGTTGAGGCTGGTGAAATTGTGGTGGTGGTCGGGCCGAACGGCGCCGGCAAATCAACGGCGATGAAAGCGATTTTCGGCATGCTGCCGTTGCGTCACGGGCGGGTCAGTCTGAACGGCGTTGATATCACTGGGTTGGCACCGCATCAACGTGTGGCGTGCGGCATGGCCTTTGTCCCGCAAACGCATAATGTGTTTACCTCGATGAGTGTTGAAGAAAATCTGGAAATGGGAGCCTTCAGTCTGGATACGCCCTTTTCCGAGACACTGGAACAGGTTTATGGCTTGTTTCCGGTATTGGCGGAAAAGCGCCGGCAGCCGGCTGGCGAATTGTCAGGCGGGCAGCGCCAGCAAGTGGCGGTTGGCCGTGCGTTGATGACCGGCCCAAAATTACTGTTGCTGGATGAGCCAACAGCCGGTGTGTCGCCAATTGTGATGGATGAATTGTTCGACCGGATTATTGGCATCGCGGATCGTGGCATTGCGGTATTGATGGTTGAACAGAATGCCAAACAGGCGCTGTCGATTGCGGATCGTGGCTATGTGCTGGTGCAGGGTGAAAACCGGTTTACCGACACCGGCGCGGCATTGCTGGCCAATGCCGATGTACGGCAGAGTTTTCTGGGAGGCTAGGTTATGGACAGTCTTCTTGACCCGCTGGTGTTGATGGCCAATTTCATTCTGGTGCCGGGTTTGGCCTATGGATGTCAGCTGGCGCTTGGCGCGCTTGGCGTGACGATGATTTATGCGGTGTTGAATTTTTCCAATTTCAGTCACGGCGAAATTATGTCCTTTGGAACGATGGCAACCATTTTGACAACATATGGGTTGCAAGCCGCCGGGGTGTCGCTGGCGCCGTTGCCGACAGCGTTGTTGGCTTTGCCAGTTGGGATTGTGGCCGCGGTCGTGTTGTGTCTGCTGATTGACCGGTTTGTGTTTCGCTTTTATCGGGCGCAAAACGCCACCTCGGTGACATATCTGATTGTGTCTATCGGCGTTATGTTTGTGACCGGCGGGGTTATCCGTTTTATCATCGGGCCGAATGACCGCAGCTTTCAAGACGGGGCCCGTTTCATTTTTTCGGCCCGCGATTTCAAAAGCTGGTCAGGCCTTGGCGAAGGGCTGGCGCTGAAGACCTCGCAAGGCATTACCATCCTGACAACGATGATGGCGGTGACAGCTATATTCTGGTTTTTGAACCGAACCCGAACCGGTAAATCGATGCGGGCCTATGCTGACAACCGTGATCTTGCCCTGCTGTCTGGGATTGACCCGGACCGGGTGGTGCGGATCACCTGGATTGTCACCGCGGTGTTGGCAACGGTTGCCGGCACCCTTTATGGCTTGGACAAAAGCTATAAGCCGATGGTGTATCTGCATCTTGTGTTACCGATTTTTGCGGCGGCGATTGTTGGCGGTGTTGGCAACCCTGTTGGCGCTGTCGCTGGCGGGTTTATCATCGCTTTTTCGGAATTATTTGTCACCTTTGGCTATAAAAAGGTGGCGGCCTATTTGTTTGGTGCAGGGGTGTTTGGCGACGGGCTTTTGCAGATGCTGTCGACCGATTACAAGCTGGCCGTGTCCTTTATGATTTTGGTGATTGTTCTGTTGGTCAAGCCAACCGGCATGTTTGGTGGTAAGACGATATGACCCCAGATGCAAAACAAGCTGCTAATCGGTCAAAATTTGCATGGTTTGCAGCGCGGCGAACCCCGCTGCTGTTTGGCGCCATGCTGATGTTATTGGCAATAGTCGGCTATGCACAAAGCTGGAATTTAGCCTTTTCACTGCTGAATATGTGCCTTGTCTCGGCGATCATGTCGATCGGGGTAAATATGCAATGGGGTTATGCCGGGCTGTTCAACGCTGGGGTGATGGGTTTTGCCGCGGTTGGCGGGCTTGCCGCGGTATTGGTATCGATGGCGCCGGTACCAGAGGCGCTGGCCGCCGGGGGGGCGGGCATGTTTGGCGGTCTGGCTGTGGCGCTTGTCAGTCTTGCTGCTGGCCTTGTCCTATGGCGGCGACTTGCCGGCTATGGGCGGTGGCGCTATCTGGTCGTCGGGCTGGTCGCGCTGGTCGGTTATTTCAGCATGCGGGCGCTTGTTGACCCGGCAATTAGCGCCATTGAGGCGGTCGACCCGGCGCGTACCGGCTATTTGGGAGGGCTTGGGCTACCGGTGTTGTGGTCCTGGCTGGTGGGCGGCATCTTTGCGGCAATTATTGCCTATTTCATTGGGAAATTGTCGTTGGGGTTACGGTCAGACTACCTGGCTATCGCCACACTCGGAATTTCCGAGATCATTGTTTATGTCCTCAAATTCGAGGATTGGCTGACGCGTGGCGTCAAGAATGTCAACGGCCTGCCACGCCCGGTGCCCTATGAAGTTGACTTGCAGGCCGCCGATTGGTTCCGGCAGCTGGCGTCAGGACTTGGCATGCCGCTTGTCGAGGCGTCGGCGCTGTTTGTGAAAATCTGTTATGCCAGTCTGTTCATCGCGGTGATTGTGGCGTTGCTATGGTTTTCGGAAACTGCTCTGCGCTCGCCATGGGGGCGGATGATGCGGGCCATCCGTGACAATGAAACCGCCGCCGCGGCGATGGGGAAACATGTGACGTGGCGGCATTTGCAGGTGTTTGTTCTGGGATCGGCGGTTATCGGAATCGCCGGTGCCATGCTGGTCACGCTTGATGGCCAGTTTACCCCAACCAGTTACCAGCCTTTGCGGTTTACCTTTTTGATCTGGGTGATGGTGATTGTTGGCGGATCAGGCAATAATTGGGGCGCGCTGCTTGGTGGTTTTGTGATTTGGTTTTTCTGGATTGAGGCTGAACCGATTGGCCTGTGGCTGATCGAGGCGCTGACATCACCAATGGAACCTGATCATTGGTTGCGCCTGCATCTGATCAAAAATGCCGCCCATACAAGATTGATTACTATGGGGCTTATTCTGCTGCTGGTCTTGCGTTTTGCCCCGCATGGGCTGATTCCTGAACGCAAACGCTAAAC
>CAZYKI010000118.1:0-4403 GCA_964648035.1 uncultured Candidatus Puniceispirillum sp.
CCCCCTACCTACAGATTAGGAATCTGTCGCTCTATCCTGATGAGCTACGGGACCATGATGATTTTATGCCGCACTTTCAGGCAAAATGCCAGCTTTGGCCACATCCGGCCTGCCTGACCGCCATGATTGACAAATCATCAAGCAAGGCGCATAAGTCCGCCCAAGACCAGCCGCGCGGAACACACCGGCGCTGCCCGAAATAACCGCCGCTGTGCCGGAAGAAAACCAATGTCTATGACCGATCAGACCCCCGCCACCCCAAGTGGGTCGCCAGATGCTGTTGCCTTTGATCAATTTGATCTGCTGCCGGATCTGTTACCTGTCCTTCAGCAACAGGGGCTGACCATCCCGACCCCAATTCAGGCGATGGCGATACCGCCGTTGCTGGCTGGACGCGACCTGATCGGGCTTGCCCAAACCGGCACCGGAAAGACCGCGGCATTCCTGCTGCCGATCCTGACGATGCTTGGCCAAAGCGAAGCGGTGCGTGCGGGGCATCCGCCGCATGCGCTGATTCTTGCCCCAACACGCGAACTGGCCACCCAAATTCAAACCAATTTGCGCAACTTGGCGGCACAGCTGAATATCCGTCATTTGGCGGTGTTTGGTGGTGCCCGCTATGACGGGCAAATTCGCAGCTTGCGGCGCGGTGTCGATATTGTCGTGGCCACCCCCGGGCGGCTTGAAGATTTAATGAATCGCGGGGCATTTGACCCTAGCGGCATTACCCATTTTGTACTGGATGAAGCCGACCATATGCTTGATCTTGGCTTTTACCCGGCCATTCAACGCATTGCCAACAGCCTGCCACACCCGCGCCAGGTGATGCTGTTTTCCGCGACCATGCCGCCCGAAATCGAAAAGCTGGCGGCACGGTTTCTGGTTGACCCGGTCCGCGTTAAGGCACCGCAAACCGGGGTGACGGCTGACAAGGTTACGCAGCATGTGACCTTGCTTGCCGAGGGAGAAAAACGGGACCGGCTGTGTGATGTGCTAAATGGCGACGACATTGGCCAAGTGCTGATTTTTGTGCGCACCCGTCGGCGCGCCGATGCGCTTGCCAAATTCATGCAGGTCCGCGGGTTTGCTGTCGATGCCCTGCATGGTGATATGCGGCAGTCGATCCGGCAAAAGGTGCTTGGCAATTTTCGGGCGGGAACATTGCGCGCGATTATCGCCACCGATGTGGCTGCCCGCGGTATCGATGTTGCGGGGCTTGGCCATGTGATCAATTTTGATATGACCGATACGCCAGAGGCCTATATTCACCGTATCGGGCGGACCGGACGCGCTGGCCTTGGCGGCACGGCGATTTCATTTTGTGCGCCGGATGAACAGCACAAGCTTGCCGCTGTCGTGTCACATGTTGGCGCGCGGGTTGAAATCTTTACCCCCGACGGCAAGCCGGTCACCGAATTTGTCGCGGAACGGGCGCCGTCACGGCGGCGGCAGCGCCCACCGCAAGGCGCGCGCAGCAAGCCGCGCCGGGAAGAACGAGACAACAGCAAGCCGCGCCGCGCCAAACCAGAACATGGCCGCAGCGCAGGTCAAAAAATTGCCCACCCATTAGATAGCAAACCACCAAGGACCAAGCCCGCCCGGCCCAACCCCGCCCGGCCCACGCCCACCCGGGCCAAGCCAGTCGATGCAAAGGCTGGCAAGCCAAGCAAGGCCAAACCGCAGCGCGCACCCAAAAAAGCCGCCTTTGCGACCCCGCCGGTATTTCATGAACGTCCCGATTTTGGTGACAAACCAGCCGCTAGGGGTCATAAACCCGGCAAACCAGCCCGCCCGCGGCCTAATAGTGGCACGGCGAGCACCACAAATGGCAGACCCCAAAAAGACAGGAAACCAGCCGGCAGCAAGCCCTTTGGCAAAGCCGGACGTGCGACCCGCAACGCAGCGCCGGCCCGCGCCCGTCAGGACCAAAAGCGGGGCCCCAAAGGGCCAAGTCGGCACGCCGCCACCGGGCAACGCCGCGATGGCGGTCACGGCCGTCTGCGGCGCCAAAAATAAAATTGGATGACAAATACGATGGCCGATCCGGCGCCCATCGCCGGCAGCGCCCACATCCACGCATCAAGGGCGTCAGCGCCGCCACTATGATCAAGGACATAGCCAATAATCGGGCCGCCAAGGGCGCCGCCGCCAAACCCAATCATTGAATGTACCGCCAATAACGCGCCGCGGTCGGTGGCATCCCCGGCCTCGACCGTACCGGTGGTGAGCGATCCGGAATCGAGCATAATACACGCATTATAGGCCCACAGCATAATCACCACCGGCCAAAAGCCACTATGCAGGCTGAGCGCAACCAGCACACTGAGGGCAGCACTGGCCATCCCGATGCTGGCGATCACCCGATGGCGGCCAAATCGAAGGCACAGGCCCGCACCAACCAACGACGCAATCATGCCGGTCACAGTGATCAAACTGACAATTGCGGTGATCATCCCAACACCAATTTTGCCGGCGCTTTGCGACGCCAGAAACAACAGCAGCGCAAAGCTCCAAGTCCGATAGGCAAACAGCTCATAAGTGTGGGTGCCATAGGCCAAAATATAACCCATCGCCACCGGCTTTTGAAACGCCGGGCGCAAGTCAAGCGGATGCCGTTTGCGGTGGTTGGCCGGCCCGGCGGGCATGGCATGCGGCCTGACACAGAAAAACACCACCACC
Organism: uncultured Candidatus Puniceispirillum sp.; assembly: GCA_964648035.1. Taxonomy (GTDB): domain Bacteria; phylum Pseudomonadota; class Alphaproteobacteria; order Puniceispirillales; family Puniceispirillaceae; genus UBA3439. The sequence goes on from CAZYKI010000118.1 coordinate 2,680, forward strand.
CCGGCAATCAACGCGGTGCTGGCCGCCAATAGCGCCGCGGCGCGGGCATCGGCGACCATCAAAAGCCAGCCCATCAGGGCAAAAGACCCGCCGGTGCCGATACCAAAGCAAGCCGTATACCACGGAACCGCGCGGATCCGGTGACGCTCGTCCAAGCGCGCATTCAATATTTGCAGGCCAGGCATATAGGTGCCAGCAAGCCCGCCGCCAACAACGGCCCATGCCAGTGACGCCGACCAGAAGTCATGCGCTGTCAGCGCGAACAACAAACAGCCCGCCACCGAAAATCCGCAGCCACCCAGAAATACCAGCCGCGCATCAACCCGATCGGTGAGTCCGACAAGAATGGGCGTTGCCAGCAGATAGCCGGCAAAATACGCCCCGCTGACCCACCCAATATCAGCGTTACTAAGCCCCCATGCCGGTCCCAGCCTGGTTAAAAATACCGGCCATAACGCAAAACTTAGCAAGGCAAGAATGCCAGCCCCGCTGACCACAACCAACAACAACCACGGGCGTTCACCGGATATCATGGCCCATCCTGAAAAAAGCCGTCACATCGGCACCTAAAAACGATAATGATGGCAAAATCCTAACAGAGGCATGTCCTGCACGCAACAAGATTGGCGCGATGACCATCAATTGTGCAACACCGGTCTAGGCGTTGCTATAGGGCAAAAAAAACACCATGGAGCCTGAGCCCCATGGTGTTTGAACTTGGTTTCGGTATGGCTTGGTAACGCGGATCAACCGCCCAAGAACAACCGGCCAACATCCGGGTTTTCGAGAAGCGCATCACCGGCATCGGCAATCGCGGTTTCACCAGACACCAAGACATAACCGATATCGGCAAAGGACAAGCCTTTTTTCGCGTTCTGTTCAACCATAACGATCGTCTTGCCGTCTTTTTTCTGCAGATCTTCGAGGATTTCAAAGACCATATCGATAAAGCGTGGCTCAAGACCAATCGATGGTTCATCCACCAGCAACACTTGCGGCTGCATCACCAGCGCGCGGGAAATTTCCAGAAGGCGACGCTCACCCCCGGAAAGAACCCCGGCCGGCTTGTCCCGACGATCAGCCAAGCGGCTGTATTTGTCGAACACCATTTCAGCCGCCTGCTTGGCCTCGGCCGGACGGTTTTTCAAGAAACCACCCATCAGCAGGTTCTCTTCCACCGTCATTTGCGGGAACACTGATTTGTCCTGCAAAATATAGGCAATACCGGCTTCAGCCAGTTTTTGCGACGGCGTCAGGCGGGTCACATCTTTGCCATCGATCACGATGGATCCGGAAAAGATATTGGTAAAGCCAAAGATCGAGTGCAGCACGGTTGATTTACCAGCACCGTTTGGCCCGATCAGACACAAGGACTGACCACGGCCAACGCGGAGGGTGAAATCATGCAAGATTTCCATCTTGCCATAGCCGGCCCGCAACGCGTCAATGCTGAGGAAAGCGTCGCCCTTGACCAATTTATCAAGCGCTTTAACGCTTGGCGCCTCGGCAGCGATCGATGCCGCTTCGCGCGCCACCTGATCAACCGACATCACCACATCAACACTGCCACTACCGTAGCCGCTGACGTTTTTCTTGGCACGACCAGCTGATTTTTTCGCGGCCGATTTTTTGACCGCTGCTTTTTTCACCGGTGGCTTTTTGACGGCGGCTTTTTTGGCACTTGTCTTCTTGACCACTGCTTTTTTTACCACAGCCTTTTTTAC
>CAZYKI010000119.1:0-4099 GCA_964648035.1 uncultured Candidatus Puniceispirillum sp.
CAGTGTCTTGTCCAAATGTCCTATGTAGGTCGCGGAAATACCCCAATTTCCATTACAGAACAAGTAAAAACCACATTTGCGGCCCAAATGTCGGTCACTTGGCCAGACGGATCTGCTGGCCAGCAGGCAGTGCCCTGACAAGACCATCGATCGAGACACCACTTATCGGGTGCCGCCAGTGCGGTGCCAGCTCCTGCATTGGCAGCAACACAAATGCCCGTTCATGCATGCGCGGATGTGGCAGCGTCAGTTCTGGCGCGTCATGCACAAGCCCGCCAAAATCAATTAAATCCAAATCAAGCACCCGCGCCGCATTCCGCACCCCGCGCACACGCCCGAACGCCGCTTCAACCTGGTGCAGACACGCCAAAGTCTCGGCCGCCGGGCGGTTTGTTGTGGCCATCGCGACCGCATTCAAATACCAAGGCTGATCGGACATCGGCACTGGCGCCGACTCATACCAGCGCGACATCGCAACAAGATCAATACCGTGATCCGTCAATCTGTCGAGTGCTGCGCGGCAACCGGCCCGTGGACTGTCATATCCTTCCGGCGTCAAATTCGCACCAATACCGATAAAAACGGTCGAGACTGTCATCCTGTCATCCTTTGCGTGGCAAAACCGGGCACAGCGACCAGTAGTCGGGCCTCAAATCAGCTTATGCCTTGCAATACAACAAAACTTGGCGTTCTATACTATTATTTTTTTACAAGATTTTATGAGATTTGATTATGACCGAAAAAACCGCACTATTCATCGACGGATCCAATTTTTACGCGGCCACAAGATCGCTGAATATGGATATCGATTATGCCAAATTGCACGCCTATTTCAGCCAAGACACCAATCTGATCCGCGCCTATTACTACACCGCCCTGCCCGAAGATCAGGAATTTTCCCCGCTTCGGCCTTTGATCGACTGGCTTGATTACAACGGCTTTGCCGTGGTCAGCAAACTGACCCGCGAATTCACCGATCCGGAAAGCGGCAAAAAGCGGATCAAAGGCAATATGGACATGGAAATTGCCCTTGATATGCTGAAATTGGCCCCTTTTATTGATCACGCCATTCTGTTTTCGGGCGACGGTGATTTTTGCCGTTTGTTAGAAGATGTGCAAGGCATGGGGGTGCGGGTGAGCGTGGTATCAACAACCAAGACAAACCCGCCCATGGTCGCCGATTCTTTACGCCGCATGGCAGATATTTTTATTGAGATGGATCAGATCAGAGCGCATATCGAACGCCCACCACGTCAGGCCGAACCCGCCTGATCAAGACGTCGGGGCGCCGGATGTTGAACCAGCCCTCATCCGTGCATTTTTGTTTCTGATTTGCGTGAGCTGTTTTAGGCGTTACGGCTTCGCAACAACCGTGCCTTGTCGCGTTGCCAACTGCGGTCCTTGTCGGCCTGACGCTTGTCATGTTTGCGCCGCCCCTTGGCAAGGCCAAGCAACAATTTCGCCCGGCCCCGTTCATTAAAATACATCACCAACGGGATCAAGGTCATGCCCTCACGCCGGATCAACCCCAGCATGCGGTTGCGTTCACGGGCCTTGACCAGTAATTCGCGCGGCCGCTTTGGTTCATGGTTGACCCGCGCCGGCTCATAAACCGGGATATTGGCATTGAACAGCACCAACCGGCCGTTATCCTCACCAGCATAGGATTCGGCGATACTAACCCGCCCATTACGCAATGATTTGACCTCGCTGCCAAGCAAGATCAATCCCGTTTCAATTGTTTCCTCAACCTCATATTCATGCCGTGCCTTGCGGTTTTCGGCAATACGGCCGGTTGTGATCGCTGGTTTTGCCATTATTACGCCCTCAACACGGCGCCCTTCATCGCATCAACCGCCAAGCAGACCGGCGATTTTCAGTGCAGATTCGACCTTTGCTTTGCTGCTTGGGGCAATTTCGCACAAGGGCAAGCGGGTGTCGGCCGCACAAATCCCCAACAGTTCGGCCGCATATTTGACCGGTCCGGGGCTCGCCTCACAAAACATTGCGTCATGTAAGGGCATCAGCCGCTCATTGATCGCTTGTGCCGTTGCAATATCACCTGCAGCCCATGCGGCATGCATATCGCTCAACTGTTGCGGGGCGATATTGGCCGTCACCGAAATACAGCCATGCCCGCCAGCGGCCAGATACGGAAGCGCGGTGGCGTCCTCACCCGACAATTGGGCAAAAGACGCACCCAAAAGATTGCGTAAAACGGTGGGCCGCCCTACATCGGCCGTCGCGTCCTTGATCCCTTGAATCATCGGAAAATCAGCCGCCAGACGGGCCAATGTATCGTCATTCACCCGCACAATCGACCGGCCGGGAATGTCATAAACAATAACCGGAATGTCGATGGCCGAAGCAACCGCGCCAAAATGCCGGTAAAGCCCCTCTTGTGTGGGTTTGTTGTAGTATGGGCTGACAATCAAAACCGCATCAGCGCCTGCCTTGGCGGCATGTTCCGCCAAACGCACCGCCTCGGCTGTGCTATTTGACCCGGCGCCGGCAATGACCGGCACCCGGCCAGCGGTCTGCCGGATACAGGTTTCAACAACCTCGTCATGTTCTTCATGCGACAAGGTCGGCGATTCACCTGTGGTGCCAACAGGGATCAATGCGGCGGTACCGGACTCGATCTGCCAGTCGACCAATTTGCAAAAAGCGTCCTTGTCAAACCGTCCAGATTTGAACGGCGTCACAAGTGCCGTGCAAGAGCCGGAAAACACGGGGGATGCTGGGGTCGATGACATTATTTTCTCCTCAAGCCGACCATGCCATGCCGCGGAAAAATCAGCATAGTCATGGCACAAGCGTGCTGTTTGAACCCGCTAAAATAGGCCGCCCAACGCACAAAAACAAGCCAACAAATTGCTGTTGATCGCCGGATGCAGCGTGATGTCATATTGCCTTGCGTCCAAAAAGCCCATAGGCTTTGGCCCATCATTTATTAGCCGTGGTAACGACATCCATGACCCACCCCGCCTCGACCCTACCGCAAACCCCGGCTGGCGCCTTGCAAATCGACATTGATGCGATTACCACCGCTGCCAACCGAATCCGGCCCCATATTTTTCGCACACCGTTGCTGGAATCACCCCGGTTGAATGACTGGCTTGGGCGCCGGCTGTTGATCAAACCCGAATGTCTGCAACATACCGGATCATTCAAATTGCGCGGCGCCTCAAATGCGGTCTGGGGGCTTGATGAAACGGTCGAGCATGTTGTTGCCTTTTCCAGTGGCAATCACGCCCAAGGCGTGGCGCGTGCCGCCGCGACGCGCGGCCTGAAAGCGACGATTGTGATGCCTGAGGACACGCCAGCAACCAAGATTGAAGGCACCAAAGCCTGGGGCGCCCGTGTCGTGACCTATGACCGCTATAGCGAGTCGCGCGAAGAGATCGGCGCCGCGATTGCCGCGCGCGAAAAAGCCAATCTCATAAAACCTTATGACGATACCAGAGTGATCACTGGCCAAGGTACTGTTGGCCTTGAAATTGCCCAGCAAACCGCCGAAATGGGTGTGCGCCCGGATGCGGTGCTGTGTTGTTGTGGCGGCGGCGGGCTGATCGCCGGGCTTAGCATTGCGGTCCATGCCCACATGCCTGACGTGAAAATCTGGTCAGCCGAGCCGGAATTTTACGACGATACCAAGCGTTCACTGGAAACCGGCCGTATCGAAACCGCGGATCTCAGCCATAAATCGGTATGTGACGCAATTGTGACACCGGAACCGGGGCAATTGACCTTCCCGATCAACCAACAGCATTTAAGCGGCGGCGCTGTTGTCAGTGATGAGATGGCCTTACGCACCATCGCGACCCTGTTCAAACATCTGAAAATCATTGTCGAGCCGGGCGGTGCGGTGGCTGTCGCCGCGGCACTGAACGGGCAGTATCCGGCCGATGCCGGTGTGATTGTCGCCGTTGCCTCGGGTGGCAACATCGATGCCGATATGTTCAAGCGCGCCCTTGATGCTGGTGCCTATTGCTAGCAGCATCACCGCCGAACATATTTGCCAACTGGTCAGAAATCGGTCGGCGCGCCGCCTTCGGCGCGCCTCTGTTCAACAAAATCTTTTAAGGCGTCATGCGCC
>CAZYKI010000119.1:4109-4380 GCA_964648035.1 uncultured Candidatus Puniceispirillum sp.
TCGGCAAGAACGGCCTTGAATTTTGCTTTAGCCCGCTGATGAGTCCAGAGCGCACCGGCCTCGTGCCACGACTCATAGTTGCGCCAATCCAATAATAACGGTGCATAAAACGCATCACGATACCGCTCTTTGGTGTGGTCAGCCCCGAAAAAATGACCATAGGGCCCGACCTCTTCAATCCCCTCAAGCGCAAGCGCCGCATCATCAACAACCACAGGGCGCTGCGCATAGATAATCTGTTGTAGCATCTCACAGTCGATGACAAATTTTT
>CAZYKI010000120.1:0-4179 GCA_964648035.1 uncultured Candidatus Puniceispirillum sp.
AAATATCGCCGCACATCGCCGCCATTGCCGGATCGATTAAGCATGAAAAGACAGTTGCAAATCATTGGTCAAAAGACGATAAAGAGAGGCGTTTTAGCGCGAATCTTTTCTGACAAATGAGTTGCAGTGATGAACCAGACCCAGTTCGACCTTGCCCGACAAACGATGGTAGATTGCCAAATCCGTCCATCAAAGGTGACAAACCAACAGGTGCTCGATGCCTTCTTGGCGGTGCCACGCGAATCATTTGTTAGCAAAACCCAGCGCGCAATCGCCTATGTTGACGAGGATTTACCGCTTCCAGGCGGCCGCTGTTTGATGGAGCCAATGGTATTTGCGCGGCTTGTGCAGGCGCTTGATATTGACGCGACAAGCAATGTTCTGCTGGTCGGGGCCGGGTGCGGCTATGGCACGGCCATTTTGGCGCATCTCGCCGGCTCTGTTATCGCGGTTGAAGGCCGCGCCCAGCTTGTTGAAAAGGCGCAAGAAGCCCTTGTTAATAACGGTATCGATAATGCTGTCGTGATTAAATCACGGCTTGTTGATGGGTATCCAGAAGAAGGGCCGTATGATCGCATTTTGATTGAAGGCGCGGTCGAATCGGTGCCTGACGCGCTGCTTGAACAATTGACCGCAGCAGGCAAGCTTGTGGCCATTTATCGCCCCCATGATGCGCCGATTGGTGTCGCTAGCCTATGGTCCCGTGCGGGCGCATCCTTTGTCAGAAAGCCACTTTTTGACGCGCGCGTGCCAAATCTCGACGAATTTGCAAAAAAACCTGAATTTGTATTCTAGCAACGGATCAAACTGAAATGACAAAGCTGTATCACTCGATTGTCCTGATGGCCGTGATGATCGGGGGGGCTGTGCCGCTTGCGCTGACGACTGCCAACGCAGACAGTTTGACCGATGCCTTGCGGGCCAGTCTTGCGTCATCCAAGAGTTTGGCAGCAGCTCGGCAGGGCTGGGTAGCAGCGCGTGAGACGATTGGTACAAAAACCACCACCAGCGATTTGTCTGCACGGCTCAACACGACCGGAAGCGGCAGCTATGCTGACAGTAAAAACGGCAAGGGCTTTACCGAGTCGCAATCAATTTCGGCCGGGATAACCGTGTCAAAGAACCTGTTTGACGGCGGCCAGACGCGTGAAAACACCCGGCTTGCCGAAATCGATCTTGAAACCGCGGGTGCTGGCTATATCAAGGTCGAACAATCGGTCATTTTGGACACTATCGAGGCCTATCTCAACGTTATTAAAACGCGCCGCGAAACCGTGCTTCACACCGCCAATACAGCCCGGCTTGATGCGCATGTTGCTGCGGCCCGTATCCGGGTCGAGGCCGGCGCCGCCACCCCAACCCGCCTTGCCGAGGCCCGGGCGCGGCTGGCGCGGGCCAAATCCGATGCGATTGCGGCAAACACCCGTTTGGTCAATGCCGAGGATGCCTATAAATCACTGACCGGGGTTGATGCCGGCGACTTGCAGCAACCAGCGCTGCTGGTCACTTTACCCACCTCGATTGAAGAGGCGGCGACCGCGGCGAGTAATCACCATCCAGATATTATCTCGGCCAGATCGGTCGAACGGGCTGCCGCACAAGGATTTAACACCTTGAAAGCCTCGGTGGCACCAACGATGGCGTTCAGCCTGTCGGCCTCGACCAAAGCGGCCAGCGGTACCACCAACGACAAGGATGACGTCACCGCACAGCTGACATTCTCAACACCGATTTTGTCGACCAATGCGACAAGATCCGCGGCGCGGCGGGTGGCAGCAAGCCACAGCCAATCCAAGCTAAAATATCGCGAAGCATTGCGCGCGGTCAGTGTTGGCGCACGCCAAGCATTCCGTAACTGGCAGGCGACCGAAACTCGTCTTGATGCGATCAAGAGCGAGATTGAAGCGACCCGTTTGGTGGCAAAAGGCATTGCCAGTGAAGCCCAGTTTGGACAAAAGACAACGCTTGACCTGCTCGATGCGGAACAGGATGTCAATGATGCGGAATTGCGGCTTGTGACAGTCGAACATGACCGGTTGCTGGCGTCATTCAGATTATTGGCAGCCGTTGGTAGCCTGACCGCTGCCGACCTTGGCCTTGCTGATGTACTTGGTGACCTAAACGCAATGCCAGCCCCCCAAAATCCGTTCTCAACGACCTTTCCATTTGCTCGGCGGGTTGTGGCCGAGTAGGGCCGGTACCTGCTGTCATCAGGGCTAATCCGCCGTCAGCAGACATATTTCTGTCTGTTTTACCGCGACTATCCGTTGCATGATCTTCGACAAAGTCGTACAAATCCTGCGATCTTTTTAACGGCCCCGCGATGCAGGCCGGCCACTATTTAGCGCATCGACGAAATCACCTGCCCACCTTAATGCCACCTGACATAGTTAGCTGCCCTATGACTGATTCAACTCTTGCCAAAACATATGATCCGCAATCGATCGAAACCGGCTGGTATGCGGCATGGATGGAAAGCGGGCATTTTGCCTGTGATCCAGCATCGTCGGCCACCCCCTATACGATCATGATGCCGCCGCCAAATGTAACCGGCAGCCTTCATATGGGGCATGCGCTAACCTTTACGTTGCAAGATTTATTGATCCGGTATCACCGGATGGTCGGGCGTGATGTTTTATGGCAACCGGGCACCGACCATGCCGGTATTGCGACCCAGATGGTCGTCGAACGCCAGCTTGCCGCGCAAAATATTAGCCGCCGCGACCTTGGCCGTGACAAATTTATTGAAAAGGTCTGGGAATGGAAGGCCGAATCCGGCGGGATGATCCAAAAGCAGTTGCGCCGCCTCGGTGCGTCACCCGACTGGGCGCGTGAACGCTTCACGATGGATGACGGGCTGTCAGCCGCGGTGATCAAGACATTTGTCCAAATGCATCGTGATGGTTTGATTTATCGCGACAAGCGCTTGGTCAATTGGGATCCAAAACTGATGACCGCCATTTCCGACTTGGAAGTAGAGCAGCGCGAACAAAAGAGCTCTATGTGGCATCTGAAATACCCGATCGAAGGCAGCGATAATGAGTTTATTTCGATCGCTACCACCCGGCCGGAAACCATGCTTGGTGACGGCGCCGTCGCGGTCAACCCAGATGATGAAAGATACCAGCATTTGATCGGTAAGATGGCTGTCTTGCCCTTATCAAACCGGCCTATTCCCATTATCGCTGACGAATATGCGAAAATGGATAAAGGGTCCGGTGCGGTGAAAATCACCCCGGCCCATGACTTTAACGATTTTGAGGTGGGCCGCCGCCATGATCTGCCATTGATCAATTTGATGACGGCGACCGCGGCGATGGAATCGATCCCCGAAATTCCGGCAAAATATCACGGTCTTGACCGGTATGAAGCGCGCCAGCAAATACTTGCCGATCTTGACGCCCTTGGTTTGGTTGAGCGGGAAGAAATTCTCGATAATGTGGTGCCACATGGTGACCGGTCGGGCGTGGTGATCGAACCGTGGTTGATGGACCAGTGGTATGTTAATGCCGAAAAGCTGGCTAAACCGGCCATAGAGGCCGTTGAATCGGGGCGCACCAAATTCGTCCCCGAACGCTGGTCAAAAACCTATTTTGACTGGATGCGCAATATCCAGCCATGGTGTATTTCCCGCCAATTATGGTGGGGCCACCGGATTCCCGCATGGTATGCGCCGGATGGTACGGTGTTTGTCGAAGCAACTGAGGAAGAGGCAATCGCCGCTGCTGAACGGCATTACGGCGCGCCAACTGAACTGACCCGCGACAATGATGTGCTGGACACATGGTTTTCAAGCGGGCTGTGGCCTTTTTCGACATTGGGCTGGCCAGAGAACACTGACGAGTTAAAGCGCTATTATCCGGGCGATGTTCTGGTAACCGGGTTTGACATCATCTTCTTCTGGGTCGCCAGAATGATGATGATGGGCATTTATTTCATGGATGGCGAGGTACCGTTCCGTGAGGTCTATATTCATGCGCTTGTGCGGGATGAAAAAGGGCAAAAAATGTCGAAATCCAAGGGCAATGTCCTGGATCCGCTAGAGTTGATTGACCAGTTTGGCGCTGACTCATTGCGCTTTACGCTGGCGGCAATGGCCGCACAGGGGCGGGACATCAAAATGTCGACAACCCGCCTTGAAAGCTGTCGCAACTTCACCACCAAGATTTGGAATGCCTG
>CAZYKI010000121.1:0-4173 GCA_964648035.1 uncultured Candidatus Puniceispirillum sp.
GCAAAAGGAGGATCGGCATGAAGAATAATCCGGTTTTCCGCGTTGTTGCTAAAATCCTATTTGCGCCGATCATTATGTTTGGTCTCTATGTGCAATTTCATGGTGATTTCGGCCCTGGCGGCGGCTTTCAGGCCGGGGTGATCATTGCCGCTGCTTTTATTTTGCATGCGCTGGTTTTTGGGCTGGACGCTGGTCGCCGGATTATCCCGCTGTCGGTTAACATTTGGATGATGGTGCTGGGTGTATTGATTTACGGCGGCGTTGGTGTGGCGACGATGATGAAGGGCGGGTTGTTCCTTGATTACACCCCATTGACCGGTTCGGTTGGATCAGGTCAGCATCTTGGCATTTTGCTGGTTGAATTTGGGGTCGGCCTGACCGTGACCAGTGTGATGCTGGCGCTGTTTCACGCCTTTGCCGGTTTTGTCGAGGAGCGTCGTAAATGATCGAGCAACTCGCCGCAAGCTGGAACTACATTATCGTCGTAATCTTGATGATGATAGGTCTGTTTATTGTGATTTCACGGACCAATCTGATCAAAAAACTGGTTGGTTTGTCCATCTTCCAAACATCAGTGTTTTTGTTCTACATATCGCTTGGCAAAATAACCGGTGGCACCGCGCCGATCCTGACCGGCGATCCTGACAGCATCTATTCAAACCCGCTTCCCCATGTTCTGATCCTGACCGCGATTGTGGTTGGCGTTGCGACCACAGCCCTTGGTCTTGCTCTTGTGCTCCGGATCAATGAGGCCTTTGGCAGCATCGAGGAAGATGATGTGATTGCCGAGAAAGCGCGGCAGGCAGCACCACGCCCGCAACGGCCAGTGACAGGGGATAACGCATGAGTGGGGCAGCGACAGATTTGGTGACTGCCACGGGAATCATTGTAATGAATTTGCCCGCCTTATTGGTTGTTGTGCCGTTGTTACTGGCACCGTTGAGCGCGGTTGTCGGCCTTCCAACGCTGGGATGGTTGCTGGCCTTAGCGGGGACGGGCACCTCTTTCATTGTTGCGGTGTTACTGCAATCAGTCACTGAGACTGGCGCGCGTATTACCTATCATATGGGCAATTGGGCGCCGCCTTGGGGCATCGAATTTGTTGTTGATTCGGCAACGAGCCTGACCTTGGTGGTGATGACCGGGCTTGCCTTTGTGTCAACGCTGGCGGCGCGGCGCCTTGTCCCTGATGAAATTGCGGCAGGTGACATTGGTAAATTTTACGCGGCTTGGCTGTTGGTTTGCGGCGGTCTTTACGGGCTGGTGATGACAGCTGATGCGTTTAACCTGTTTGTTTTCTTGGAAATTTCGGCCTTGGCGTCAGTTATTTTGATCAGCATGGGGGCTGGTACTGACCGTCGGGCTTTGGTGGCTGGTTTTAATTATCTGGTTATCGGGGCAGTCGGGGCCACGCTTTATGTAATTGGCGTTGGGTTTGTTTATGCGATGACCGGCACCTTGAACATGGCCGATTTGGCGGTCCGTTTGCCAAACGTCAGCAGTGATATGGTGCTGTTTGTTGGTTTCGGCTTTATGGTCGCCGGCATGCTGGTGAAAGCGGCGGTGTTTCCGGTTCATATTTGGTTGCCAGCGGCCTACAGCTATGCCCCCTCTGCGGCATCCACCTTGTTGGCGGCGATTGCAACCAAGGCGGCGCTCTATGTGTTGGCGCGGATCGTTTTCACGATTTTTGGCGGCGTGCCTGAGCTTGCCTTGCCCGCGATGGCGCAGGTTCTTGTTCCATTGGCGGTTGTCGGTATTTTTGTTGGCACGATCATGGCCATTTATGAGTCCGACATCAAAAAGCTGCTCGCCCATTCGTCGGTTGCGCAAATTGGCTATATTGCCCTTGGGTTTGGGCTGGCCACGCCAACCGGAATCAGTGCCGGCTTTGTCCATATCGGCAACCATGCCCTGATCAAAGGCGGCCTATTTATGGCCGTTGGCAGTTTTGTCGCGGCGCTTGGTGTTCGGGCCAGCCTTGATAGTTTTGTTGGCATTGGGCGGCGCATGCCGATCACCGCTACCGCGTTTTTGGTTTGTGGCCTGTCCTTGGCCGGTTTGCCGTTGACCGCCGGCTTTATCTCTAAACTTTATTTGGTGCGGGCGGTTCTTGAAACCGACTCCTATCTGATCCTTGGTCTTGTGCTGGCCAGCAGCGCCTTATCGGTTGTCTATCTATGGAAGATTTTTGAGGTTATGTGGATGCAGCCGGCACCGGCAAAAGCACCACAACTAAGCGAAAATCCGGCGATTTATTTGCCGTTATGGATTGTCGCTCTGGCCAATATCTGGTTTGGCGTTGATGCATCATGGCTCGTCTCGGCGTCACGCTTGGCTGCGACAGCGCTTTTGGGAGGCATGTCATGATGTCTTTACAGACGGCCATGCTGGTCGGTCTTCTTGCGCCGTTGGTGGTGGCTATTCTAACGCCATTTCTGGCGGTTAGATCAAACTGGCGAGACGCGGCCGGGCCGGTTGGGGGCATTGTCACATTCATCGCGGCCGTCGAGGTTGCGGTGGCGGTTTTGGACGGGCAAACCCCGCGCCTGTTTGTGGCGCAGATCGCCGATGGGCTGGCGCTAGAATTTGCCGTAACGCCGCTGGGGGCTATATTTGGCCTGGTGGCATCAGGGTTGTGGATTCTGGCTGGTCTTTATTCGGTCGGCTATATGCGCGGTAACCATGAAAAGCACCAAACACGGTTTGCCGCTTTTTATGCGGTGGCGGTCCATGCAGCTATGGCTGTCGCATGGTCGGGCAACTTGTTGGTATTGTTCATTTTCTATGAGGTGCTGACCTTTTCGACCTATCCGCTTGTTACGCACAAGGAAAGTGATGTCGCCCGCAATGCCGGTCGCCTTTATATGGGTATTTTGGTTGGCACGTCTGTGGTCCTGCTGCTGCCGGCGGTTGTCTGGGTGTGGATGAGTACAGGAAGCCTGAATTTTCAACCTGGCGGCATTTTGAAGGGCTTTGTTGACCCGGCTTATTTGCCGGTTTTGTTGGCGCTGTTTGCCTTTGGGGTTGGCAAGGCAGCTTTGATGCCGATACATCGCTGGTTGCCAGCGGCGATGGTCGCCCCAACGCCAGTGTCAGCATTGCTGCATGCGGTTGCCGTCGTCAAGGCCGGGGTGTTTACCATTTTAACTGTAGTGGTCTACATCATCGGCACCGATTTTCTGGCCAGTAGCGGTGCGTCAACGTGGCTTGTCTGGCTGTCTTCGTTCACCATTCTGGCGTCAAGTATGGTGGCGATCACCAAAGACGACATTAAAGCCCGTCTTGCCTATTCAACGATCAGTCAGCTGTCCTATATCGTTCTTGGGGCGGCGATCGCGACATCGGTGGCGGTGCAGGGGGCCGCGCTGCATATTGTCATGCACGCCGCCGGCAAAATTACCCTGTTCTTCTGCGCCGGGGCGATCTATGTGCAGACGCATTTGACCAAAATATCCGAACTCGATGGGCAGGGGCGCGAGATGCCGTGGGTGTTTGCTGCGTTCTTTATCGGGGCCTTGTCGATTATCGGCATTCCACCATTGGGGGGAAGCTGGTCGAAATTCATGCTGATGGTCGGGGCGGCTGACGCCGGCTATGTGGCGGTTCTGGCGGTTTTGGGGCTGTCATCGCTGCTGAATATCTATTATTTGCTGGAACCTGTTTCACGCGCGTTTTTCCGCCCGAAAACAGCAAACGTGCCGGTAACAATGCATCCGCTTGTTGTTGTGCCGCCGGTCTTGACCGCGCTGTTATCCATCGCGCTGTTCTTCTTTGTTGGATTTTTTGATGATCTGACCAGGCTAATGGTGGCGCCATGACCAAGTCACACAAAAACAACCCGTCTTCCGTATCTCCATCGGGCTTGTCTCCATCGGGCTTATCTGGGCTGGGACATAAATTCACGCTTGTTCTGGTAGTGATTGGCGTGCTGCTGGTGGCGCTCGAATTGTTCATTCACCGGCATGGTGTCAATGCCGTTGAAGAGAGTTTCTTGTTTCCAGCTATTTATGGCTTTGTTGCCTTTTTGTTTATCGTTCAGGTGGGAAAATGGTTGCGCCTGTTGATCATGCGGCCGGAGGATTATTACGATGAGTAGCTTTCCTCCCGGATTGATTATGATTCTTGCGGCCATTGGCCTGCCCTTCATACCGCATGTATGGTGTCAGATTT
>CAZYKI010000122.1:0-3968 GCA_964648035.1 uncultured Candidatus Puniceispirillum sp.
GCCAGCCTTGGCGCCGATGTGCCGGTATGCCTTGGCAGCTACAGCGCCCGCGTGGCCGGCATTGGCACCGAATGCACCCCTTATCCAGTCAAGCGCAGCACTGTTTTGTTGGTCAATCCACGCCAACCGCTATCCACAGCGGCCGTGTTCAGCCAGTATAAAGCGGCACCTTCCGGCGATGCTGGCAATTTGACCAATGCCGATCCGGCCGCGCTTTTGGCTTATGGTAATGATTTACTGGCGCCCGCCTGCCGGCTTGTGCCAGAAATTGCCACCATTTTGGGGCAATTGCGGGCGGCCCCCGGTTGCCTGGCGGCCACTATGTCTGGCAGTGGTGCCAGCTGCCTTGGCATTTTTACCAGCCCTGATCAAGCGGCCGCTGCCGCTGCCGCTTTGCGCGATGGTGGCTATTGGACCATGCCAACATCGATAAAGAGTGGTGATTAACAAAGATCGGGCTTGATTGCCGCCACGTTGGTCGCTACATTGCTGCCACCTTCGGATTGGGGCGTAGCCAAGTGGTAAGGCATCGGTTTTTGGTATCGTGTACCGTAGGTTCGAATCCTACCGCCCCAGCCAACTCTTTCAGCTAGATTTTGACATGCGCGGCGTGGTTCAGGCGAATCCGACCATCGGGAGTTAGCGTATGAGCGCCACAATCAGTTTGATCAAAGGTGACGGCATCGGCGTCGATGTCAGCAACGCCGCGATAGCCTTGGTTAATCAAGCGATCGCACGATGCGGCCTTGGCCCACTAATCATCAACGAGATTGATGCAGGCGCTGCCTATTTTGCTGAAACCGGCATGGATATAGAACCGGGTGGTGAAGAAAAAGCCGGGGCTGCCGATGCGATTTTTCTGGGCGCGATTGGTTTGCCCACGATACGGCACAAAGACGGCACTGAAATATCACCGCATTTGCGGTTACGCGAACGGTTCCAGCTCTATGCCGGCGTGCGGCCGGTCAAAGCCTTTACCAACGCACCGCAAGCCTTGGCCGATCCGCGCGCCCAAAAAATTGATTTTGTGATCATCCGCGAATCAACCGAAGGGCTGTTTTATTCGGCGGCGGTGCATGGCCGAAGCCAGGTGATTGATAACAGCTATTGCGATGAAACCTTGCGCATCACCCGGGCAACCACCGAAAAACTGCACCGCTTTGCGTTTCGGCTGGCGGCGCGCCGCAAAGAGCGTGGACATCCGGGCACGGTGACTTGTGTCGATAAGGCAAATGTGTTTACCGCAATGGCCTTTTTTCGGCAGATTTTTGACGAGGTAGCCACGCAATATCCGGATATCACCACGCACTATAATTATGTCGATGCGATGGCGCTGGATCTGATCCGCAAACCATGGGCGGCGGATGTATTGGTGATGGAAAATATGTTTGGCGATATCTTGTCCGACCTCGGCGGCGGGCTTGTTGGCGGCATGGGCATGGCCGCATGCGGTGAAATTGGCGACAGCATCGGCCTGTTCCAGCCAGCGCATGGCAGTGCGCCCGATATTGTCGGGCAGGACAAGGCTAATCCACTTGCCGCGATATTAAGTGGTGTCTTGATGCTTGATTATCTGGCCGAACAGCTTGGCAAGCCCGCATTTGCCGATGCCGCCTTGCTGCTTGATGGCGCGATCGAAGCCGGATTTGCCGCCAACCAATTGCGTCCGGCCGAATTTGGCGGGGATATGGGCACCGATGCCATTACCAACGCCATTAGCGAGATTCTGACCGGGTAAACCGGCGCAGCATCGGGTCAGTCGCCAAGGCGATAGCCACGGTCGGTTGTCACCACCAGCTGGCGGTCAGACAGGCGCGCGATCTTTTGCCGTAGCCGGTAGATATGGGTTTCCAATGTATGGGTGCTGACGCCGTTTTGATAGCCCCATACCTCGCCCAGAATTTTTTGTTTGCTGACATCTTCGGGAAAGGCCCGATAGAGAAACTTCAAGATCATCGCCTCTTTTTCGGTCAGCGGCAGCATCTTGTCCGACCCTTTATGATGCAGCATCTTATTGGCCGGCACAAAATTAAGATCGCCAATATCAAACCGGGCGTCATCCGACGCTTTGAACTGGCGTAGTTGGGTGCGGATCCGGGCCAGCAATTCACCCATCCGCAGCGGTTTGGTGATATAGTCATTGGCCCCGGCTTCAAGGCCGCGCACAATATCATCCTCAGCGCCTTTGGCCGTCAGCATGATGATCGGTTTACTAAAGCCGGACCGGCGCAGGCGCTGACAAATATCAACGCCATTCCCATCGGGCAGTTGGACATCAAGCAATATCAAATCGGGATTGGCACGGGCCAGCATCGGGTCAAGATCAGCCACAATGCCAACCTCGAAAATGTCGGAAAACCCCTCTGCCGTAAATTGTTGACGCAACGTTGCCCGCAAATAGGCGTCATCATCAACAATCAACAAGCGCGATGTCAGGACGGCGTCGTTGGCCATATGGATGTGAAGGTCTTGCATTATCCTATATTACCCAATACATCAGTGGCGCGACATGAATAATTATATTAACCGGATAAACCAACCGTATTTAATGTTTTTCCGGCGATTCTTACCGCCTAACAGGACCAAGGGAGGCCGCTATGCAACATCCACGCGCGCGCAGTGCCTTCACCAAGATTGAACGAATCAGTGCCGAACTACGCCGGGGCGGTCTGGTGATGTTACGGCTTGCCGATGGCGAGGCAGCGCTGTTTCGGGGTGCCGAATTTGCCGATGCGGATGATGTGCAGGGATTGGCGCGGCTGGCGCGGTCCGGCCCAGTGCTGGTGCTGACCGCAAATCGGGTGAAAAGTCTTGGCCGACAATTGCGCGCCGGCTGGCCGGTGGCGAGCATTGCACTTGGGGCACGCCAACAGGCGCAGATTTTCGATCTGGCCTTTGGGCAAGCAGGTCTTGACGCCGATCATGATATCAGCCTTGTTGCCGAAAAAGACGGCTCATTGGCCGATCATGCGACACGGCTTTTACGCCATGCCAAACTGTTACCAGCGGCATTACTCGCACGGCTGCCATTTCGCGATGTCGCCGCACAGGACCGATTTGCGACCGAATTGAATATTTTGTCGCTTGACGTGCGTGACCTTGATGCCTTTCAGCACAGCAACGGCGCGGTGCGGGTGGCGGCACGGGCGCGGGTGCCGCTGGCGGTGGCCGAGGATGCCGAGGTGGTCATGTTCAGAACCGACAGTGGGGGCGAGGATCATTTTGCCGTGCTGATCGGTACCGGTGCCAGTGACCCGGCGCCGTTGGTGCGGCTTCATTCGCAATGTATCACCGGCGATGTCTTGGGTAGCCTTAAATGCGATTGTGGTGACCAGCTTCAAGGCGCGATGCGGTTGATGGCCTCGGCAGGCGGCGGCATTTTGGTCTATCTGGCCCAAGAAGGGCGCGATATCGGGCTTTTGAACAAAATGCGGGCCTATGCGTTACAAGATGACGGCATGGATACGGTTGATGCCAACCATGCGCTTGGGTTTGATACCGATGAACGGGTGTTTGTGCCGGCGGCACGCATTCTTGCCGCGCTTGGCGTATCGCAAGTCCGGCTGATCACCAATAATCCCGATAAAATGACCCAGCTTGAACAATGCGGTGTCACGGTGACGGCGCGGGTACCGCTGGCATTGGCCAGTAATCCGCATAATGCTGCCTATCTTGCGACCAAAAAGACGCGTACCGGCCAT
Source organism: uncultured Candidatus Puniceispirillum sp. (assembly GCA_964648035.1). Lineage (GTDB taxonomy): Bacteria > Pseudomonadota > Alphaproteobacteria > Puniceispirillales > Puniceispirillaceae > UBA3439. The sequence continues at coordinate 3,702 of CAZYKI010000122.1, forward strand.
CTGTTTGACGAGGCGGTCATTGCCACCGACAAAGCCGATACCACAGCTGATAAAAGCGACGGCTGATTGTTTTTAGGCGTCACGCGCCCCGAAAATAGCCGAACCAACCCGCACCGCAGTGGCGCCAAACCCGATCGCGATGTCAAAATCACCGCTCATCCCCATTGACAGGTTGGTGATGCCATTCCGGCGCGCAATCGTCTGCAGCAGGGCAAAATGCATCGCCGCTTCTTCATCAATTGGCGGGATGCACATCAGCCCGGCAAT
>CAZYKI010000123.1:0-3967 GCA_964648035.1 uncultured Candidatus Puniceispirillum sp.
ATGTGCGGCTGTCGATCGGTATCGAACATTATGACGATATCATCGCCGATATCGAACAGGCGCTGGCGGCGACCCACGCCTAACAAGCCACAGCATAAAGGCCGCGGCGGTGGTCACAACAGCCGGCGCCGGGCCCTGCTAGAAAAGCGGTAATTGCGATTGCGGCTTGGCTGGTCGCCGCGCGCCAATTTTGCGGCGGGGCGCCTGACGTTTGCGGCTACCAAGCTGCTGATAGACGCGGCCGGCCTCGGCCCGGAACCCGTCGGTCTTGCGGATTGCCGCCACCGCCGCCCGTGCCGCCCATACCGCCTGTTGATGGTCAACGATCGGTGCCGGATAGTCATGGCCAATCCGGCAGCCGGCGCCCTGTTGCAAACCCGCATCCATCGTCCATGGCTGATGAATCCAGCTTGTTGGCACCGCCGCAAGTTCAGGCACCCAACGCCGGATAAACACGCCGTCAGGATCATGGTCAAGTGATTGTTTGACCGGATTATAGATCCGCAGGCTGTTGATCCCGGTCACGCCGGACTGCATCTGTAATTGGCTGTAATGAATGCCAGGTTCATAGTCGGTGAATTGCCGTGCCAGATGGTGCCCGGTCTGCCGCCAGTCAAGCCATAGGTGGTAGCTGGCAAAACTGACCAGCATCGCCCGCATCCGAAAGGTCAGCCAGCCTTCATGCACCAGCGCCCGCATGCATGCATCGATAAACGGATAGCCGGTGCGGCCATCGGCCCAGGCCTGATAGAGATGCGGGTCTGCGTCGCGCGGGCGCATCGCTTCAAACCCCTTATGCATGCACCGAAACTCAATTGCCGGCCGGTCTTCAATCTTTTGCACGAAATGACAGCGCCATGATAGCCGTGACTGGAACGCCGACAGATTGCGGGACCAGGCCTGATATTCGTCAGGGCACAGCTCAGCATCAAGCTGGGCACGGCGGGCAGCGGTGGCTTTGACCACCTCACGCACCGATAGGCTGCCCCAGGCAAGGTGCGGTGACAGCCGCGAGCAATGCTGTTCGGCCGGTCCGGGGGCTGACAGGCTGTAAATATAACGGGCGCCGCTTTTCGTGAGGAAATGTGTCAGGCAGGTCACCCCAGCACGCCGTCCGCCGGGCTGGGTGATGCCGGGCACGGCGGCCCCAAAAAGCGGCGAATCCTTGGCCGGGATCACCCCCGGATCAAGCCCGGCCACCGGCAGCAGACGCGTTGGTTTGGCAATCAGTGCGGCGGCCATACGGGCGTTGCGCTGACGCACCCATTGGTCACGGCTTGGCAAGCGCCGCACCACCCCATTGGCCGGCCATTCATGAAACGCAATGCCCTGTTGCCGGCACCAGCCCTGCACACCAACATCGCGGTCATAGGTCCAGCCATTGCCGGTTTCCTCATGCGCGTGAATCGCGGTGATGTGATAGCTCTGGGCCAGTGTTTGCAACACCGCGATAGCATCACCGATCCGCACCACCAAAGGCTGGCCAAGGGCGGCACAATCGGCGCGTAATTCGGTCAGGCAATCATGAATGAAATGCCAATGCCGACGCGCCGCAAATGGTTGGCACCAATAATCGGGCTCGACAATATAAAGCGGGATCACCGGCCTGCCGGATTGCAAAGCCGCCGCCAGCGGCGCCTGATCAAAAAGCCGCAGGTCACGCTTGAACCACATGATTGTAACCGCATCCACCATAGTGAACAAAAATAGAACAAAAAGATCGCCGGTCAAGCCTGTGATCGCAGTTTTTTTCGTCAGCAATGCGGTCGTGACGCCGCTTTCATAAAACTGGTTGACCCCATTCCTTAATCGTCAGCAGCGTGTTGTTCGCCAGCAGATTTACCGCGCTTGTCAGGACGGGGGGACAGATCGTGATCGAGCCTTTTACCAGACTAACGCCATTGACGGCGACCATCGGCGCCGAGGTCGAAGACGTCCAGCTGTCGCATCTGGTGGCGGCTGCCAAGACCTCTGCCGCCGCTGATTTATGCCGGCTTTTGGTCCGGTACAAGGTGCTGGTGTTTCGCGACCAACATCCGGGGCCGGACACCCATCTGGCGCTTGGCCAGCTGCTTGGCCGATTGGCACCGCCACAACCGATGTACCCGACTGTCGATGGGTTTGATGATATCATCATTATCCGCAATGACGCCGCCAACCCGCCGGAAAATGAAGTCTGGCACACCATCAATCAGCGCGGCCTAACCGATTTTTGCCGCCGTTTTCATCCTTGCCAAGCCCGGTAAATGGGCTAAGGTCTATGCGACCTTACAGCCTGACGGAACGCCTTTTTGTTATCCTTACCCGACCTATTTGCCGCGCTTGATATCGCCAATCCGTGGCTGTTTTACGCTATCGGCTTTTGCGCGGTTTTAACCACCGCCGTGTCAAAATCGGGGTTTGGTGGCGCGGTAGCGATCGGTATACCGCTGCTTTTATTGGTGACATCGCCGCGTCTTGCGCTGGCCGTCACCTTGCCAATTTTACTGATCATCGATGTCTGGATCGTGTTTTTTTCCCGCAACAAAATCGACTATCAACTGTTGGTGATCATGTCGATTTTCGGCCTGCTGGGCCATGCTGTTGGTTGGTATTTTTTCGATTATATCTCGAATGAAGCCCTTGTAGCCTTCATTGGCGGCATGTCGCTGTTGACCGTTTTTTTATATTTCAAGCGGCGCTTTTTGCCACCTTCATCTGCCGCGGCGGATCTTCCCCCGTTGCAAAGCCGGCCGCTGGCCCTGTGGCTTCGCGGCGCCTTCTGGTGCACGCTGTCGGGCATTTCCAGTTTCATCTCGGTATCGGGCGGCATTCCGCTGCAGATTTTCTTGCTGTCCTGCAAGGTGCAACGCACGGTTTATATCGGTTCGGCCGGCGCATTCTTCTTTATGCTGAATCTGACCAAGGTCCCGCTTTATTGGGATTTGGGGATTTTATCCGGCCACAGCTTTGCCGTTTCGCTGTTATTGCTGCCGGCAATCCCGCTTGGTGTGGTGCTGGGGCGCTGGATCAGCAATATGATGAGCGACCAGCAATTTTATCTGTTCCTGCATATCATTCTGGGACTTGTCGGGGTCGAACTTCTTTACAGCGTCTTTGGGTAACCGGTTAGGCCGGTTGACGCGGTATGCCCTTTTGCTGGGATGCGGCGGCGTCACGGCGGGTGACCCCGTCCACCAGAACAAACGCAATGATACAGGTTTCGGTGCCACGGTTTGACCAAGCATGGTTGGTGCCGCGCTGGATCACCACATCACCAGCCTTTAGCAGAACATCCTCATCATCAAGAAGCATGTAAATTTCACCGGTCAGGATAATGGCATAATCAACCGAGTCGGTCCGGTGCATGAACGGGTGGCGCGCATCGTCAACAATATTGTCGGCTGCGCCCATTTCAGCAAAGGCTGACCGCCCATCGAGGGTGGCCATGACCGCCGGGTCTTCTGGTTCGAATTCGACACAGCGAAAGACGCTGCCACCTGCCGGCGGGTGCAGAATAAACGGCCCGGTGCAGGTTTCGGTGGCGCCATCATATTCGGCCGGGGTGCCATCCGACAGCCAGAAATTGGTCAAGGTAACGCCGGGCCGGTTTGGCCGCTGCAAAATCTGGCTTGCGGTTTCGTCACGTTCGACAATGGCCTTGCCATGGTGGTCGTGACCAGTAACAACGCGGCGAAAATTCCGAGCCATGAGGGGGTCTCCTTGTTAGCAAAAAAGGCGCAAGCAAAAACAAGATGCCAGCATAGCTAACCCGCATGCGCCGCGAAAGCACGATTTGCCCAGCAAGGGGCCCAGCAAGGGGATCAGGATTTTTTCGACAAGGCCGCCAGCTGTTGCTGAAGCGCTGTGATCTGGGCCTTCATCGCGTCCAGATCAGCGTTTGCCGGGGCTGACGCCGCCATGTTGGGGCGAGGAGATGGTGCAGCAGGGTTCGACTGTTCCGGCGTTGGCGTTTCGGCAGCCGGCG
>CAZYKI010000124.1:0-3900 GCA_964648035.1 uncultured Candidatus Puniceispirillum sp.
AATTCAAAGCCGCGTGATTGCTCGGCCAGCATCAAACTGGCGCCCATACTCCCCATCTCCTCGATCAGGCTTTCATCGGCGCCAAAGATTAACGCCGCCACAACGGCGATAAGGGTCGCTTCGGTGATCATTCTGGCTGAATGCCGTTCGATCACATGACCGGCTTCATGTGCCAAAACGGCGGTCAAGGCATCGCTGTCGGCGCCGATAAACTCGACGAGTTCGTCAAGCACGATAATATGCCGCCCCGGCAATGCAAACGCATTGGGGCCAATATCGGCGCTTTGCCTGAAATGCAGGCGGATGCGGCGCTTGTCTGGCGGCAATTGGGCAAGGATCGCGTTGAATTGGCCGGTAATCTCGCGTTGCTTGGCAACGGGCAATTGGCTTGGTTCTAGAAGCAGATTATCAAGCTGGGCAAGACTTGTATCACCGGCCGCAACCAGCCACCGATCGGGTAACGCTGCGGCGATTTGTGTCGCCAACATCGGTAATGCCACCCGGATGCCGGCGGCCATCGCGATAATCAATGCCAGCACAATAGCCATATAGCGCCAGTTGAGCCGTTCGACCACAGCAAGCCACACCCCGGCGCTATACCAGCGTGAGGGCGGCAGAAATGGCGTTAGCGCGCGCGGCAAATGATCATCGCGTAGAATAAACACACCCTGCCCGCCCAAGGTAATGCGCATATCGGCGCCAGCAATTGGCGGTGATACGGCGCTGATCTGTACCGTGATTGGGGGCGCATCATCCCCAAAGACAAGCTGCAACCGCGCGTCCTGTTGGTCTGACCGGTCAAGGCGCAGCGTTGCCGGTTGCCGGCGGCTACCCTGTGCCGCAATAAAAATGCCGTCAATGCGCATCAGATCGAGATTTCAATGCCGCCTGCCTCGCTTAACGCGTCACCCAAAGCCGAGCTGTTGGCCTGCTGCTGGTCGATAAAGTGATCAAGATCACCATTTGGCCGCACCCATGTATTGTCAACCATATAGCGATATTTGCGGACTTGCGCCCATGGCCATAACAAGGACAGGCTAAGAATGCTAAGAACGGCGTTCTGTAGGGTGATCACGACTAATCTGACAGCAGATATGTCAGACCGAAACCGGATATCATCACCGAGGGCTAGTCCCGTGACCATCAGATTGCGGGTGACCGCCCGGTAATAAGTGGTAACAGCCATAATCAGACCTATAAACAGCAACTGGCCACCGAAAATCAAGGTGATGATGGTGCCTTGACTATGCGCAAACACCGATGTCAGCCCCTGCTCTCCATTACCGGTGAAAAACAAATATAAGGCGACTGGCACCGCGATAACCATCACCACGCCGATAAACACACCTACCGCGGCCAGTGCCGCCTTGTAAAAATCGGCAAGGCTTGTCTCAATGGTAAATCTGCTTGTGCCAAAACTGTAATGCTTGGCGATGTAATGCCGCATCAGGCGCGAGAAAATGGGCAGCAGCAGCCCGAATGACAAGAGCCCGATCAACGGACCTAAAAACAGATAGATAGCCACGCCAAAATAGGTGCCATCCCATTTGAAGCGCACATCGCGCCAGACCAGATTGCGGGCATTGAATTGCAGGCTTTTATTGATCGCCCACGGGGCCAGCAAAATTAACGCACCCGTATAGCCAAGCTGAAAAACAGCATATTCATTGTCGATCATCGGCAAAATATTATAGCTGATCAACACTGCAATCGCGATCAACCAGCCCTTCAGCAAATCAATGCCGCGGGCCAGATAATCTATACCATCGCCCAAAATGCGGGTGTTGCTGTAAAAAAAACGCCGGTGTCGCACACGCGCCCATGGCACATAAAGCCCGATGGTGATGATGCTGAGAAACAAATTTACGAAATGGATCTTAAAGTAATCGCCGGCAGTACCGCTAAAGGTCAGCGGCTGGAAACGATTGGGCAGCTTGGCCGGGTCTGATTCGGTGATGTTTTGGCTGTCGTTATGCGGCATCGCGATCATTCCTAGGGCAAACAAACCTAGACGTTTCTAAAAGGATACGTCTCGAAATGACCCTATCGCATTTCACCATGAAAAACCAACCACCGCCAACCTCACGCAAATGTGAACACAAATTAAGGATTTATTAAATAAATTCTAATTAAATTAGAGATTGTAAATTAACAGCACAAATTGATCGGCGTCATGACTTTACAATCAACGAGGGCACCCATGAGCAATTTGATACCCATGAACAATTTTATAAAGGTCAGTTTCTTTAGCGATATGTCAATCACTGCCAAAACCCGGCATTGCCAATTTCCGGCCATGCCGCGTGCAGCCCTCACCGGTGTGATCGCCAAGGCGATGCGGCGGGATGAGTTTTTTGCCTGCTATCGCGAGACCAATGGGGCGGTGGTTGCGCTTGATAAAAACGGATTTTGTGTCACCCAATAGCTTTCCTCCCTTGAGCATAGTGGCGCAAAAGCCCCCGGCCATCCCCTCTGGCCGGGGGCATCTTTTGTCTGGATAAGCCGGTTCCGCTGATATCAGCACTTTGCGTGCGCGGTCAGAGAATCTCGTCAAGGGCGGTGATCAGCTTGGTCATGTCCGCGCTCGATGTATAATGAACAAATGACAATCGTACCGCGCCGGCCGCTGGATCAAGCCCCATCTGGCTAAACAGGCGGGCCGCATAATAATGGCCGGCACCTGCCATGATCCCCCGGTCAGCCAATCGCTGGCCAATAGCGCCAGCTGACAGATGCGGTACGACAAAGCTGATGGTGGCCGCCCGCCGCGCCGGGTCGGCCGGGCCGATCAAGCGCACGTCATTGCGTGATCCAATATAGTCAAGCAGTGTCTTGATATGTGGGGTTTCAGCATTTTTGAATAGCGCGGCAACGCGGCTGGGACGATCTTTGTCGTCTTGACCACCATGATGCGCGTCCAGCGCGTCAAAATAATCGATCACACCATTGGCCGCGGCCATTTGGGCATGGTCCGGCCCTGCTGGCACCATCCATTTCATCGGGTTGTCGTGATTGAAGAAATGGGCTTGCGGTGCAAGGAGCGCGCGTGCGGCATGGCGAATCACCATTACCCCTTGATGCGGCCCATAGGTTTTATAGGTGGAAAACAGGTAAATATCCGCGCCAAGTGCATCGACATCGGGAAAGCCGTGCGGGCAGTAGGAGACGCCATCAACCAGCAAAAGCCCCCCGGCTTGGTGTGTTGCATCGGCAATGGCGCGCACCGGGTTGATTTCGCCAACCAGGTTGGAGCAATGGGTCACAGCGACAAGACGTACCTTGTTGTCAAGCAATGACAGCAAGTCAGCGAGGTGCAACCGCCCGTCGCGCGGATCAATCGGCCAGATGCGGATATCAATCCCATAATCGGCCAGCTTGCGCCAGACGCCGCTATTGGCCTCATGTTCTTGGGCCGACACAATGATCGCCTCACCCGGTGCCAATCTCTCGAGGCATGCCCGCGCCAATACATAGGTGTTTTGCGATGTTGAGGGCCCAAATAGCACCTCGTCGGCATCAACATTCAGATAGCGGGCAAATCGTACCGGTGCCAGATCCATTTCAGCGCCGGCCTCTTGTGACGCGGCAAAGGCGTAATAGGGCTGCACCTTGCGCTGCACGAAATAGCGATTGAAACGATCAATCACCGGTTGGCACATATAGGACCCGCCAGCATTTTCAAAAAAAGATTGTCCATCAAGCGACGCTGTCGCAAATGCCGGAAACTGGCGGCGTACAAAATCAAGGTCTATCATTGGCACTCCTCGGCCTGGTCCGATGCGCCTCTATGCTAGCGGTGATCGGCCAAAGAGAAAACCCCGACATGACCAGCATGCCGGGGTTTGAAATGGTGAGCGCGACAGGACTCGAACCTGTGACCCAGTGATTAAAAGTCACTTG
>CAZYKI010000125.1:0-3854 GCA_964648035.1 uncultured Candidatus Puniceispirillum sp.
TGGTGTTTACCGCGCTATTTGCCTGGGCCAGCATCAGCGGCGTGTTGGCCGCGCCACGGTTGTTTTTATCCGGCCTCGTGCGGTTTGAGCATTCACCAACGCTGTCGGCGCTCTTGATCAGCGGATGGATCACCAGCCTTGGCGTCATGCTGGTCATCGCGTGGCGCCGTGGCGGGCCGGATCAGTTGCTGCGGCGGACAGTGATGGCCGCGCTGATCGGCCTGTTAGTCCCGACATGCCTGTTTATCACCGCTGGCCTTGGTGCGGATGATTTTGAACCAGTGCCGGTTGAAGGGCTTCGATTCACCGGACCGCTTGTCGATACGTTCAATTATGCGGTCTATTCAACCGCTTTTACCATGAAATTTGGCGTAGCGATTGTTGTTGGCACGCTTATCGGCGCTGCTATCTCGGCGGCCACAGCCGGGCGCATCAAAATCGAGGGCTTCAATCAGGCCCCGCATCCGTTGCGCTATATCTTGGGGGCAGCGCTGATGGGGTTTGGTGGTGTTCTGGCCGGCGGCTGTACGGCTGGGTGGCTTTTGACCGGCGGCGGATTGTTGCATGGCGGCGTGTTAATTGCTTTTACCGGCTTTGCTCTTGGCAATTTTTCAGTGCGTCTGCTAAGGTTTAATCGCCTGCTATCGGCCGGTACCGCCCCCCACCAAGCGTGACACGGATCCTATCAAGACGGGTATGAACGGTAAGGAGCGCCCCATTTTGCCACCGGAAAATCTTGTTAAGGTCGTTCTGTTTGACACGTTTGGCACCATCGTTGATTGGCGCACGTCAATCACCAAAGAGATAACCACGATCGCCGCCCGAAAAGGCCTGACCGATTTTGATGGCGATGCGTTTGCCCGGGCGTGGCGGGCTGGCTACGCCCCCGGCATGGCTGCTGTTACCGCCGGAAAGCGGCCATTCGTATCGATTGACGTCATCCATCGCGAACGGCTTGACGCCATTTTGCCCGCCTTTGGCCTTAGCCTATTGACCGAGTCTGAACGGGCTGACCTGAACAACGCCTGGCACCGCCTGTCGCCATGGCCTGACAGCTGTGCCGGCTTGGCACGGATCAAGGCCAAATTCATGATCGGCCCGCTATCGAACGGGTCTCTCCTGCTGCTGGCACATATGGCCAAACGCGCTGGCCTGCCGTGGGATTTCATTTTTTCCAGCGATATGCACCGGGCGTTCAAACGCGACCCGGCGGTGTATCAGAATGCCATTCGGCTTCTCGATCTGGCGCCGTCCGAAATTATGATGGCGGCCGCCCATAATGACGATTTGGCCGCTGCACGCGCCGAGGGTATGCAAACCGCCTATATCAACCGGCCCACCGAATATGGTGTCGACCAGCGTGTTGATTTTGCGGCTACCAGCGACTGGGATATTATCGCCAGTTCCGTGCCGGACTTGGCTGATAAGCTGCATTGTCCCGCCCTTTCATGATCCGGCGCGTCAAATAGAAGGTAACCAGCAATGACAAAGAACAAACCTGCCTATATTCTGGTCGACACCAAAATCACCGACCCTGTCGCCTATGAAGCTTATAAAGCCGCCGCCAAGCCAATTGCTGAGAAATTCGGCGGGGCCTATCTGTCTCGTGGCGGGCCAATGGATATTGTTCAGGATGATTTATGGGCCCCAACACGGCTGGTTTTGGTGCGCTTTCCGTCGATGCAGGCGGCACATGATTTTTTGAATAGCCCGGATTATGCCCCGATCAAACAAATACGGCTGGATCATTCAGCCGCTACGCTGGTTGTATTTGAAGGGATATGACCGGACGACCAGATCAGGCGCGCCGGTCATTTTCAAGCGCCAGTTGACAATGTGTCAACCGCGCAAAGCGGTAATCGGCAAACCGCCGATAACAAAACCGGGCACATGCTTTGATGCCCGGAATCGATACCAGACCAGCCAATAGCCACCAATAGTCAAGCTGCCGCCAAATCAGCAAAAACGCATCAACGCCAACATGCCAGCGGCCTGCCGCATCGCGGGCATGCAATTGGCGTAATGCGGTCGATTCAGAAATGCCAAAAGGCGCTAGCGGCCCAGCATTACCGGCAATATCAACCCAATCAAATAGGCCGGCCGGGGCAACACGCCGATAATAATCAATCTCTCGCCGGCACAGGCCGCATTGCCCATCATAGAAAACTGCAATCATATCACTGCTTTTTATCACCATATCGCCCCTATCGATATGGGGACACACCACCCCGCCTGCAAGACCGCTGGCCTGCACCCACGATCCAGCGCTCACGACCCAGCGCCCACGACTCAGCGCCGTCGCATGCCAATTTTTGCTTTACCTCCCGGTTGTTTTCATGACTAATTTACCAGTCTTCCATCCATTGATTGATCAACAGGCATGATGATGAACTTGACCGATGAAGAAAAGGCCATGCATGACGGGGCGATGGGACCGGCACAGCAATGGGCGATTGACCACCAGATCAAAGTTGGCCGTTTTTTTGATGCGATTGATATGGTGCCGGTCAGCCAAGCCCATATGATGGCCGACCCCGAATCCTTTGGTGATGCCGGTGTCGCGTTCATGGAAAATATGGTCACAGCCGGTGCCGCGGTCACGATCCCGATGATTACCGACCCGCGCGGGGTTGATCTCAACCATTATCGCCCGCTTGGCCAAACCGAGACCATGGCCGATCTTGAGCGCCGCTTTATCGCCGCCTGCGAGGCGATGGGCATTATGATGACCAACACATGCGTCAATTATCAGACCATCATGCCGCCAGTTTTGGGTGACCATGTCGCCTATGGCGATACAGGGGTTGTGATCTATTCAAACAGTGTTTGTGGTGCCAGATCCAATTTTGAGGGCGGACCGTCAGCATTGGCGGCCGGACTGACAGGCCGCACCCCACGCTACGGCCTTCATCTCGATGCAAATCGCCAAGCCACCAAACGCTACAAGGTAACGGTGCAACCGGCAGATTTGACCGATTGGGGCGTGCTAGGCGCAGTCATTGGACGAATGGCCGGCTCTTACTGGGAAGTACCGGTGATCGAGGGTATCAGCCGCGCGCCGACATCGGATCAGTTAAAACATTTTGGCGCTGCAATGGCCAGCTATGGATCGACCCCCCTGTTTCACCTTGTCGGCATCACCCCGGAGGCACCAGATCTGGCGGCGGTCGGCGGTGACCGCCTGTCGGCAACAGAGATTGGCGACGCTGATATCGCAAGCCTCAGGTCACAATTCGGGCGTAAAGGTGACAAGGTCGATGTGGTGGTGTTTGCCGCGCCGCAATTATCGATTGTCGAAATGGAACAGGTGGCGCGCCTGATGGATGGTCAGAAAATGGCGGTCCCGGTGATTGTGTGTACATCACCGCAAACCTTTGGTGACGCCAAGCGCATGGGGTTCGTCAGCCGGATCGAAAGCTGTGGGGGAACGGTGCTGGAGGGTACCTGCTTTTACAATCAATATGCGCGTGAAATTGGCGAGGCTAACGGGTGGGTCAGATTGCTCAGTAATTCGGCCAAGATTGTCAATATTCTAGGTGGCTATGGGTATCAACCTGCCTTGGCCAGCATGGCCGATTGCGTTGCCGCCGCGATTGCAGGGGAAATTGTCTGATGCAGATTTTGAAATGCCATATTGGGGTCGGCCCGGCGGTCACCGGCGAAGCCTTGGTCGCCGACGACAATTTTTCGGCGCGGTATGATCTTGACCGGATCAATGGCGTATTTTCCCGGCCACAGCATAAATTGGCGGGCCAGTCCTATCGCGATAAGATTCTCGTGCTAAACACCGCCAAGGGCGGCGTTGCGACGGCGTGGATGCTCTATGAAATGCAATCGCGCGGTATCACGCCAAA
>CAZYKI010000126.1:0-1216 GCA_964648035.1 uncultured Candidatus Puniceispirillum sp.
GCATGATCAAGAAGAAGCGATGACCTTGGCCACCCGGATTGGCATTATGGAGGCCGGCAAATTGGTCCAGGTTGATGCGCCCCGGGCCTTGTATGAACGGCCTCACAGCCATTTTGTTGCCGATTTTCTGGGTACCATCAGTTTTGTTGACGGGATGGTGGCTGGCGCCGACAACAACCGCATCACTATTGAAACGCCGGTACCAGTGACCGCGATCACCGAGACCTTGGTGGCTGTTGGCGATGCGGTCAAGCTGGCGATCCGGCCGGAAAAGATCAATCTGACTAGCGAGGCGACCGGGGCGGTGAATGAAATTCCGGTTACGGTTGAAGATCTCGCCTATCTTGGCTTTGCAACAAATTACCGGGTTGTGACGGCGTCGGGGCAGATGTTCAAACTGCAACAGCAGCAACGGCGCACCGATACGCCGCCGCTCAGTTGGGGCGATACCGGCTTTGTCCAATTCGATCCTGAAGATGTGATACTCTTGCGGGGGTGACCGGGGATGGGCTGGTTGTTGACATACGGGTCTCGATTCTCGGCCAAAGCCGGGCGCCGGCTGATTATTGGTCTGCCGTTATTCTGGCTTGGCCTGTTTTTCTTGCTGCCGCTGATCGAAACATTACAAGTGTCTTTCACCACCCCACAGCGCAGCGTGCCGCCCTTTGCCCCCTTATGGGGGGTCGATGAGACCGGTTTTTTCACCAATTTCAATCTCGATAATTACCGGTTGCTATGGGCGTATTGGCAGGATTATTTCAGGCCAGCCCTTAACAGCGTCAAGCTGGCATTTTTATCGACGTTGGTATGTCTTTTTTTCGCTTATCCAATGGCGTGGTGGATCGCCAGTAGCCCCGCAAGATGGCGGGTGGTGCTGCTGGTGTTGGTCATGTTGCCGTTCTGGACATCAAGCCTGTTGCGGCTTTATGCGCTGATCGGGCTGTTAAATCCAAACGGCTTTGTTAATAGCCTATTGCTGTGGCTGGGGCTGGTTGACCAGCCGGTGCAGTTGATGCAGACCGACCTGTCGATTTATCTGGGGATGGTGCTGACCTATTTGCCACTGATGATCTTGCCGCTTTATGCGGTGATGGTACGGCTTGATCGTGATCTGATCGAAGCGGCCGCCGATCTTGGGGCGTCTGGCTGGCAGATTTTTGTGACGGTGATCCTGCCATTGACCTTGCCTGGAATCATTGCTGGCAGCCTTTTGGTG
>CAZYKI010000126.1:1226-3836 GCA_964648035.1 uncultured Candidatus Puniceispirillum sp.
TCCGGCGGTTGGCGAGTTTGTTATTCCGGCGCTGCTTGGCGGCCCTGACCAGTTGATGATGGGCAAGGTGTTATGGACCGAATTTTTCCGTAACCGTGATTGGCCGGTTGCCTCGGCCATCGCGATGCTGTTACTGGCAATCTTGACGCTGCCGATCATCTATGTGCGGTATCATGAAGGGCGGCAGAAGCCGGATAGTGCGCTGGCCAACGGAGGCCGGCTATGACGCATTTACGCTGGCCGGTGCTGCTGATCGGGGTTCTTGGCTTTGGGCTTTTGTATCTGCCGATCACGGTGATGATCATTTACAGTTTCAATGCCGGCAAATTGGTTTCGGTGTGGAGCGGTTTTTCCGTCAAATGGTATGCGGCATTGCTGGGCAATGATGCGCTGTTGGCGGCGTTTGGCAACTCGTTGCTGGTGGCGTTTTGGGCAGCGACATTGTCCACCCTGTTTGGGGTGCTGATTGCGGTTGCGTTTGTCCGGTTTGGGGGGTTTAGAGGCCGCTTGGCGCTTAGTGCGCTGGCCAGCGCCCCGTTGGTGATGCCAGAAATTGTCACCGGCTTGTCGATGCTGTTGCTGTTCATTGCGATGGAAGGGGTGTTTGGGTGGCCGGCTGGTCGTGGCATTGATACGATCATCATCGCCCACGCCACGTTTGGGATGTGTTTTGCTGCGGTGGTGATCCAAGCCCGATTGCGCGATTTTGATCAATCGATTGAAGATGCGGCGGCAGATCTTGGGGCGACCCAGCCGTTTATTTTTTTATCGATCACATTGCCGGTGATCGCCCCGGCAGTGGTCGCCGCATGGTTGCTGTCATTTACCCTCAGTTTTGACGATTTGGTGATTGCCAGCTTTGTCAGTGGCCCCGGAAGCACGACCTTGCCGATATTGGTATTTTCAAAGGTCCGGCTTGGGGTGACCCCGGAAATTAACGCCCTTGCCAGCATGATGATTTTGGTTGTCGCGATCGCTGTGATTGGGGCCAGCTGGTTTGTGACACGCCGGCTTGGTAAACGCGCGCGCTGATGTTAATCGGTGCCAATCAGCGGGCCGCGTTGATTTGCCGTATGATTGGAAATTATGGTAAATAGCGGACAAACAGATCAAAAGCAAAAAGGGCCAGCATGAGCAACGACACCACCGGCAAGGGTAACGGTGATTCGGCATTCCGTCTTGACAAGAATCATGACAGTTGGCCAGAGATGACCTATGGCGGCGCATTGAGTTTTGCCCGTCGACGCTATAGCCGTGATCTGGATGATGTTGATGTGGTGGTCAGCGGTATTCCCTATGATAACGCGGTGACCTATCGTTCCGGCTGCCGGCTTGGGCCGCGGGCCATCCGTGCCGGATCGGTACAGCTTGCCGAACTGGCGCATTTCCCGTTTGGGTTTAACCCGTTTGATACGCTGTCAGTGATCGATTATGGCGATTGTTTTATCGACCCGCATCACCCGGCCACGGTATTCGACACGATCGTTGTACATGCCGAAACAATCATCGCGGGCGGCGCAAAATTACTCAGTCTTGGCGGTGATCATAGCATCTCCTATCCGCTGTTGAAGGCACATGCGGCGCAGTATGGTCCGATTGCCTTGGTGCAATTTGACGCGCATTGCGATACCTGGCCTGATGATGGCACCCGTTTAGACCATGGAACGATGTTTGCCCGGGCGGCACAGGAAGGGCTGATTGATGTTGCCAGATCAACACAGATTGGGTTGCGTACCTTCAATGACCGTGATCACGGCTTTGAAATCCTGACCAGCCCATGGGTGCATCGCCACGGTATTGATGCGGCGATTGAGATTGTGTGCCAGCGTGCCGGTGATGCGCCGGTGTATCTGTCATTCGATATTGATGGTCTTGATCCGGCCTTTGCGCCTGGTACCGGAACGCCGGTGGTGGGAGGTCTTGCCAGTTGGCAGGGGCTGGAATTTATCCGTGGTTTGGAGCCGTTGAATCTCGTTGGCATGGATGTTGTCGAGGTGGCGCCGGCCTATGATCATGCCGAAATTACCGCGATTGCCGCGGCCTCTATGGCCTATGACTGGCTGGCGGTTCTGGCGAAAAAACGGGGCGCCTCGGTTAAAACGGTTGGACGGCTCTAAAGGCGCAACCAGTCCCGCATCTTGTACCAACTCATGCCAATCGCCAGCGCCGGTGTGCGGAAAATGCCGCCCGGAAATGGCATATGCGGAATTTTGGCAAGCAGGGTAAAAAGACGGCTATTGCCCATCACATGATCGGCCAAGACGGTGCCGGCAAGGCCGGTCAGCGCGACCCCTTGTCCGGAAAAGCCTTGGGCAAAGAACACATTTTCATCAAGGCTGCCAAAATGCGGAATGCGGTTAACGGTTATGCCAATGCGGCCGGACCACGCCATTTCGGTTTCGACAGCATCAAGCTCGGGAAATACCGCCAGCATGCGTCGCCGCAATGAGGTGGTGATATTGGCAAGGTCAATTTTGCTGTAACTGGCACGCCCGCCAAAGATCATGCGATTGTCTGCATCAAGGCGAAAATAATTAAGGGCGGTATTGCAATCGGCAACCGCTGCGCGCTGGGGCAATAAATGTCTGGCAAGGTTTTCCGACACTGGTT
>CAZYKI010000127.1:0-1332 GCA_964648035.1 uncultured Candidatus Puniceispirillum sp.
CGGGTTCAGCGGGTCATCCGGTGCCGATAATTCAATCCCCCGCCGGATCAGCACGGTTAGAAAACTCAGCACGCCAATATTGAACAATACCGATAAAAATGCCGCCCCGCTATTCAACGCATAATAGCGCCGCCCCGCCGGCTGGCGGGTCAGATAGTTACCACAGGCGGCAATCGATGGTGACGTGGATGCGGCTTCATACAGCATGCCCAGAAGCAGGATAAACGCCATCAAAAAACTGGCTTGGCCAAACGCCGCATCAACCACCGCCCACGGCTCGTCCGCCAGAAAAAATTGCAAGACCAACACGGTGGCGGACAGCCCGATCAGATAAAATTCGCGAAACCCAAGCTGCCGCCATGCCAGAAAAACGGTCGCCAACATGCCAACCGATGCCAATTCATGCGCAAACGGCACGGCCAGCGCGCGATGCGCCAGCTCGGCCAGAATCACCGTGATCATGGAAGCCGACAAAAACGGGCGTGTTGCCGGCGCGGTCATGCTTATCGGCCGTGTTTACGGCGCCATTCCTCGAACGCTACCTTGGTTTCGTCCTTTGTCGGCGGATACAGCCCGACGATGGTGGCCCCGTTATGAACCATTTCGGATACGAAATCCTCAAAGGCGGTCATTTCGGTCGCTTCATCGGCGATTTCATCAGCAAGATGCAACGGAATGACAATCACCCCTTCGCCGTCGCCGACAATCACATCACCCGGAAACACCGCGACGTCACCGCACCCGATCGGGCCGTTCAATTCAATCGCCTGATGAATGGTCAGGTTGGTCGGGGCGGCCGGCCGGTGGTGGTAACTTGGCATTTCCAGCTTGCCGATTTCGGGTGCGTCACGAAACCCGCCATCGGTGACAATGCCGGCAGCGCCGCGCTTCATCAAACGGGTCACAAGAATCGACCCGGCCGACGCCGCGCGGGCATCCTTGCGGCTGTCGATCACCATCACATAATCTGGGGGGCATTCTTCAATGCCGACACGTTGCGGGTGGGTCGGGTCTTGAAACACGGTGATCGGGTTCAGATCTTCACGCGCCGGGATATAGCGCAATGTATAGGCTTGGCCAACCATGTTCCGCCCCTTAAAGGCAATCGGATGCACATCCTGCAAAAACTGGTTCCGCAATCCGATTTTGAACAAGGCCGTCGACAGGGTTGCGGTGCTAACATGCCGCAATTTTTCCCGCGTTCCAGCAGACAATGTCGGTTGTGTCATGGGGGATCTCTCCGATCAGAATATATCAGGTTCGCCGGGCGACGCACCGAATTTGGTTTCGAGATAGTCAAAGTCACAGCCCTCGTCGGCCTGTTTAATATGC
>CAZYKI010000127.1:1432-3819 GCA_964648035.1 uncultured Candidatus Puniceispirillum sp.
ATCACGCATCCATCGGGGGCCAGATTGCCATGCAGAATGGCCAGCGATCCCTCGTCTTGCAAGGGGTTGTCCAACGGCCGGATAACATCATCATTAAACACCTCGGCATCTTCCAACAAGGTGCCAAGCGTTTGCCCCGACACCGTCATAGCATCAAGTTTCAGCTTGTGACGAAGGCGGGCCATGAGGCCGCGCAAGCCGCCAGCATAATAGAAATCTTCCATCAGATACTGGCTTCCACTTGGCCGCACATTGGCGATCACCGGTACATCGCGCGACACCACATCAAGGTCGGCCAGTTTCAAATCAACTCCGGCGCGGCGCGCCATAGCAATAAGATGGATCACCGCATTGGTCGAACAGCCCATCGACATCGCTACCACAACAGCATTGTGAAAGGACCGGTCATCGAGGATTTTGTCAGGCGTCAAATCATCCCAGACCATATCGACAATGCGCCGGCCGCATTCAGCCGACATGCGGATATGATTTGAGTCAGCCGCCGGAATCGAGCTGGCACCCGACAAGGTCAGGCCTAATGATTCGGCCATCGCCGTCATTGTCGAGGCGGTGCCCATCGTCATGCAATGACCATAAGAGCGCGCAATACCCGCTTCAACCGCCTGCCATTCATCGGCCGAGATATTACCGGCCCGCCTTTCATCCCAATATTTCCAGCCATCCGATCCGCTGCCAAGCGCCTCGCCCTTGAAATTGCCGCGCAGCATCGGCCCGGCCGGCAGATAGACGAACGGCAGACCCGCACTGACCGCCCCCATCACCAAAGCTGGTGTGGTTTTGTCACAGCCGCCCATCAACACCGCGCCATCAATCGGGTGCGAGCGCAACAGTTCCTCGGTCTCAATGGCAAGCAGGTTGCGATAAAGCATCGTTGTCGGTTTGACATAATTTTCCGACAGCGATAAAGCCGGCAATTCCAGCGGAAAGCCACCCGCCTGCAACACCCCGCGCTTGACGTCATCGACACGCTGTTTGAAGTGGGAATGGCACGGGTTGATGTCGGACCAGGTGTTGATCAACGCGATGATGGGTTTGCCGTTCCAGTCGGATGGGTCATATCCCATTTGCAGGGTCCGCGACCGGTGGCCGAACGAACGCAAATCGTCCGGCGCGTACCAGCGCGCCGAACGGAGGTCTTCATATTTCTTGGGCATCAGAAACTCACGCGAAACCGTCCGCCAGGGCGAACATAAACACAATCAAGCCAAGTCCAAATAAAACGCCGATGACAGCGGTCGAAATGCCGTAATAATTGCTGTCGACAACGGTGTCTTCCTCGTCATTTACCATAGCCATTTTCTAACCCTCCTAGCTCAATGCCATCGGCATCCACAGCGCAATCATTGGGAAGAACAACACCAACAACATCCCGATGATTTGCAAACCGATGAACGGCAGAACACTGACAAAAATTTCCTGCAAGGTCACATCGCGTGGCGCCACCGATTTCAGCCAGAAACATGCCGGGCCAAAAGGTGGCGAGAGGAAATAGATCTGGATATTCATCACGAACAACACGCCAAACCACACCGCGGCCCAGTCGGGTGCCATCCCCAATTCCGGTGCCAAGTCGCGGACTACGGGTGCAAAAACTGGCACAGTGATGAAAATAATCGCGATCCATTCCATGAATGTGCCAAGCACCACCAGAATGGCCATCATCACCAGAATGGTCCCCAGCGCACCAAGCCCGGCGCCTTTGATCAATTCACGCATGAAATCGGCACCGCCAATCAGGTTGTAAAGCCCGACAAACGCCACCGCGCCCAAAATCAGCCAGATGATCGTGCCAACTACCGCCATGGTATTGGCAAGACAGGCCTGAATCAGTTGGAAATTGAACTGAAAGCGTACCGCCGCTACCACAATGGCCCCAAACACGCCAACAGCGGCCGCCTCGGTGACGCTGGTGATGCCGCCATAGATTGAGCCCATCACACAGACAATCAGCAAAATACACAAGGCGACGGCAATGATTTGATGCCGTCCCAATTTTGCCTCGGTCCCGGTCTTGGCCGCAATTTCGGCGGCGGTTGGTGCAAGAGACGGATTCAGGTTACAGCGCACCAATACAAAGCTGACATAAAACACCGCCAGCATCAGCCCCGGAATAAACCCGGCGGAAAACAGATCACCAATGCCGACATTGGCGCTCAAGCCATACACGATCATCACGATCGATGGTGGGATCAATGTTGCTAACGCCCCCGCCGCACAAATCAGACCAATGGTCAGTTTGCGGTCATAGCCAAGCCGTAGCATTTGTGGCAAGGCGACAAGGCCAAGCATCACAATTTCGCCGCCCATCACCCCCGACATGGCGGCCAAGATCACCGCCACAATCGTGGTCTGCACCGCGACCCCGC
>CAZYKI010000128.1:0-3784 GCA_964648035.1 uncultured Candidatus Puniceispirillum sp.
GAACAGAAACGGCCGGTTATCCTGTTTGGCATTAAGGCTGGCAAACAAACCGACAAACAGGCCGAATGTCAGCACCGGCACCAGTGCCGTATAATAAAGTGACGGCACCGAAAACCAGCGCGCCATGAATTTGGAGTCAAGGAACGGCGTCCACAGGCTGACAGCAGCCATAACCAGCCCCATCGCCAGCGCCGCCCACCAGCCAAGCTGATAGGCCCGCACCCGTACCCATCCATCGGTTTTCATAATCAGCCATGTGGCGCCAAGAAGCGCATAGCCAACCACCAGCGCCACCCCGCACATCACGCTGAATGGTGACAGCCAGTCCCACCAACCGCCGGCATAATGGCGTCCGTCAATATCAATGCCCTGCAACAGCGCACCAAGGGTAATCCCCTGGGCCAGTGCAGCGACCAATGACCCCAGAAAAAACGATAGGTCCCACGCGGTTTTCCAGCGCTTGGTACGCCAGCGGAATTCAAAGGCGACACCGCGGAAAACCAGCCCGAACAGCATCGCCATGATCGGCGCATAAAGCGCCGGCAATATCACCGCATAGGCCAACGGAAACACCGCAAAAAGCCCGCCGCCACCAAGCACCAGCCAGGTTTCATTACCATCCCAGATCGGGGCCACGGTATTCATCGCCTGATCGCGCCGCTGCACACCTTTCAAGAACGGAAACAGAATCCCGACACCAAGGTCGAAACCATCAAGAACCACATAGGCCAAAATCGCAAAGGCAATCAGCCCGGCCCAGATTAACGGCAAATCAATCGTCATCGCCCTACTCCTGTCTGGTGCGTGATGCCCGGCTTTTCGCTGACATAGGCCGCCACACCGGCCGCCCGGTTTGGTATACCCGACACTGGGCCAGTTTCGCCGGATGCCGGGATTTTGCCCATCAGCTGCAACAAAAAGACAATGCCGGCACCAAACACCAAGAAATAGACCAGCGCAAAAACAGCCAGCGATACCGCCACGGCCGGCGCATCAAGCGGCGATGCCGATTCGGCGGTCCGCAACAAACCATAAACCGTATAAGGCTGGCGCCCAACCTCGGTTGTGATCCAGCCGGCAAGCACTGCAACAAAACCCGATGGTGCCAAGCCGATCGCCGCCCAATGCGCGATGCGGCTGTCAAACAGCCGGCCACGAAGCCGTAACCATAGGGTCCACAGCCCCAGCCCCATCATCGCCAACCCAATCGCCACCATGATGCGGAACGACCAAAAGACCACTGTCGCATTCGGCCGGTCTTGCGGCGCAAATTCCTTGAGGCCGCGCACCGTGCCGTTCCAATCATGGGTCAAGATAAAGGACCCCAATTTTGGAATTTCGACCGCATATCGGGTCTCCTCGGCAGCCATGTCAGGCAGGCCAAACAATATCAGCGGCGCCCCGGCTTGGGTTTCAAAATGGCCCTCCATCGCCGCAATTTTGGCGGGCTGATGCTGCAGCGTATTAAGACCATGAATATCGCCAGCAACAATTTGGATCGGTGCAACAATGGCGGCCATCCACATCGCCATCGAAAACATGGTGCGCGCGCCAAGGTTCTGCCGGTCCCGCAAAAGATGCCAGGCACCAACACCGCCAACCACAAAGGCCGTGGTCAGATAGGCCGCCAAGACCATATGAACAAGCCGGTAGGGAAAGGACGGGTTGAAAATAACCTCGAACCAGTCAAGCGGAATGAATTGACCAACATCGTTATAGCCAAAGCCGGCAGGCGTTTGCATCCAGCTATTGACCGACAAAATCCAAAAGGCGGAGAACAGCGTTCCAAACGCAACCATCAAGGTCGCCAGAAAATGCAGCCCACGCCCGACGCGCTGCATCCCAAACAGCATGATGCCGAGAAATCCCGCCTCAAGGAAAAAAGCCGACAGCACCTCATACCCCATCAAAGGCCCAAGCACCGGTCCGGTCTTGTCCGAAAAAACCGACCAATTGGTTCCGAACTGGTAACTCATCACCAGCCCAGACACCACGCCCATGCCAAAGGCAACGGCGAAAATTTTCAACCAGTACTGGAACAGGTCATGATAGACCGCCCGGCCGGTTGCCAGCCACAGCCCTTCAAGGACCGCCAGATACGAGGCAAGCCCGATCGAAAAGGCCGGAAACACAATGTGGAAAGATACGGTGAAGGCAAATTGCCACCGTGCCAGATCAATCGCCAAAGGAAGTTCAGTCATTTTCTACCCCGCTAGGAAAACAGACCGTCACACAGCGCCTACAAGACGGGAAATTGCCGCGCATACACAATGGCCAGCCAGACCGCGAAATGACCATACCAATGCATATTGACAAAGGTGCGGGCAATCATCCGGTGTTCGCCTTTGATATTGAATTTTTCGCAGACTTTTTGTCCGGGATTGAGAAACCATAGCAGCATCTTAACTCTCCTGCTGTTCTGCCTGTTTGATAATCGCCACGCGGGCGTCGGACGCGGTTTTGCCAACCGGCGCACTCATATAGCCAGGCCCATCGGCAAGCGCCTTGACCGCGGCGTAATGTGACAAGAATAACTGCCCTGTCAGCGCGGCACAAAAATCGATCCGGTCAAGCCGGTCCATCACCGGTCCTTTGACCTCGGACAGGTGAAACTGAACGCCCATTGCCTGCAGCCGCATATTGATGGCTTCCAGCGAATCGATTGCGCTGGCATCGATCTCATTGACCGCTGAACAGATCAACACGACATGTTTGACATCCTTATTGACCGCCAGCGCATTGATGATGAAGTCTTCAAGATACCGCGCATTTGCAAAATACAGGCTTTGATCAACACGGACCGATAACAGGTTTGGCCAAAGCCGCACCTTGTGTCGGAGAATGTTGCGAAAATGCTCGCTTTCGCCGACCTGCCCAACAATCGCAATATGCGGGCGGGCGGTTTTCATCAGATATAATAGCAGCGAGGCCACGACCCCGACCGACACGCCAATCTCGACACCGACCGCCAATGTACCAACAATGGTACCGGCGACCGCGGCAAAATCAGCCTTTGAGTAAATCCAGGTCCGTTTCAGCACGCCAAAATCAACCAGCGACAACACCGCAACAATAATCGTTGCGCCCAGCGCTGCCTTGGGCAGATAAAACAGCCACGGCGTCAAAAACAATGTGGCCAGCGCAATCCCGACCGCCGAAAACACACCGGCTGCCGGCGTTGCCGCACCCGCATCATAATTCACCACCGAACGGGAAAACCCCCCGGTAACCGGAAAGCCGGCCGATATCGCCGATGCCACATTGGCCGCACCAAGGCCCAACAATTCCTGATCCGGGTTGATGTGGGTGCGTTTTTTCGCTGCCAATGTTTGGCCAACCGACACCGATTCAACAAAGCCGATAATCGAGATGAGCGCCGCCGACGCGGCCAAGTCGAACCACAAAGATGACGTCAGGTCAGGCAGACCAAAAACTGGCAAGCCCTGCGGCACCGCCCCGACAATGGCCACGCCCTTGGCATCCAGCCCCAGATATTTGACCGCCACTATCGTTGTTACAATCACCATCACCGGGCCGGTCTTGGCCAGCATTGACGCGGTTGCCGGCGCAAACCGGAATCGCCGGAAAAGCGGCCCCAGCCCTTTACGCGTCCAAGCCAGAAAGCCAACCGCCAACAGTCCGATAATCGTCGTTGGTCCATTGATCTGATCAATCTGACCAAGCAAGGAACGCACCAGCGTAATAAGATCATGGCCGCCTGCCTCGACGCCAAACAGGTGCTTGACCTGCGACAGCGCAATAATCAACCCAGATGCGGTAATAA
>CAZYKI010000129.1:0-3731 GCA_964648035.1 uncultured Candidatus Puniceispirillum sp.
CCTATGCGACCAGTCCGGACCGCTCTAAAAACCGCGCCGTGCTAAACGCCGAAATCAATGATATCACCCGCCATGACAGCACCGCCACATGGGTGGATCGGCTGAATGCGGCCGGGGTGCCAGCTGGTGAAATCAATGATATCGGGCAGGCATTTGAAAATCCGCAAGTCAAACATCTGGGGCTTGCCCAGCCGGTGAAAAGCCATGAACGCGGCGACACCCATCTTGTCGGCCAACCAATCATGATGAGCCGGACGCCAAGCCATATTGCGGCCCCGCCGCCGCTTGCCGGTGGGGATGCCGATGATATTCTGGCCGCACTTGGCTATAGTGCCGATGATATTGCTGCATTACGCAACGCCAACGCCATCTAAGCGACACGCCTATAGATAGAGGAAAAACAGGTCCATGACTGATAAAATTATTGTCGAACAGGCTGGTGCCATTGCCCGCATCATTTTTAACCAGCCGGAAAAACGCAACGCGGTGTCGCTGGAAATGTGGGAAGCGGTCGAGGCAGCCCTTGACCGGTTTTCGGCTGATCCGGCGGTACGGGTGCTGATCCTGTCGGGTGCCGGCGGCAAGGCGTTTGTTTCGGGGGCCGATATTTCAAAATTTGAAAGCGAGCGGGCCAGCGCTGAAGGCGTTGCCCATTATAATGCCACCACCAAGCGGGTGTATGACAAGGTCGAGGCATTCCCAAAGCCGACCATTGCCCAAATTGACGGTTTTTGCGTTGGGGGCGGGGTGGCGCTGGCGGTCTGTTGTGATATCAGGCTGTGCGGTGATGGCTCAAACTTTGCGATTCCGGCGGCCCGTCTTGGGCTTGGCTATGGGTTTCAGGGGATCAACCGCCTGACCAATCTGGTTGGGCCGGCCTTTGCCAAAGAGATTTTCTTCACCGCGCGGCGTTTTACCGCTGAAGAGGCGCGGATTATGGGGCTGGTCAACCGTGTTGTTGACGATGGCACCGTTGCCACGGCGGCCGAGGCGATGGCGGCGATGATCTGTGACAATGCGCCCTTGACGGTCGATGCGGTCAAATTTATCACCAACCAAACACGCATGGATGAAAGCCAGCGCGACCTCGAATCATGCGATGCTATGGTCAAGGCGTGCTTTGACAGTGCCGATTATATCGAGGGCCGTCGTGCGTTTATGGAAAAGCGCAAGCCGGTGTGGACAGGGCGCTAATATTGCAACACCACGCCACCATTGATTTGCAGCATCTGGCCGTTGACGAAACCACCAACGTCTGAACAAAGATAGGTGATCATCCCGGCGATATCATTGGGCGTGCCAAGCCGGCCTGACGGGTTGGCCGCCAACAGCCCGGCAAATCTGGCATCGGCATCGATATCGGTGCCGTCGGGCGGGAAGGTACCTGGCGAGATGATGTTGGCGGTAATGCCGTGTGGTCCAAACTCGACCGCCAAGGATTTGGTCAGGCCCCAGACCGCATGTTTGGCCACCGATACCGCCGCTGCACCGGGATAGCCGCGCTGGGCATTCATGCCGGAAAAGCTGATGATGCGTCCCCACCCGTTGTCAACCATGCCGGGGATCACCTGACGGGCCAGCCAGACAGCCGCATTCATATCGACATCCATCACCCGCTGCCAATCGGTTTCGGATGTCTCAAGAAACGGGGCATGCGGCCGGATGGCGGCATTGTTCACCAGAATGTCGATGCGGCCAAAATGGGCGATGCCGGCGCTGGCAACGGCTTCAGCCTCGGCCTTGATCCCGACATTGCCCATCGCGACCAGCGCTTCTACCCCATGCGTCCGCACTTCCTCGGCGACCGCGTCGGCGGCGGCCTGATTGCGGCTGCCATTGACCACGATATTAAAACCGGCTTTGGCCAGCTGGTTGGCGATGCCGCGCCCGATATTTTGGCCGGACCCGGTGATCAATGCTGTTTTTCTGTCGCCTTGCATGATGCGTGATATTCCCTGATGGTACGTCTATTGGATGATGCGTGGATTGCCGCATCTTGGCGCCAATTGGCCTGCTTATAACACTAAGCGGCGAACACCGGAAAGGCCAGCCCTATCTTGTGCCGGTGGTGCCAGATTGCCTCTGGACAAACAACCGGGCCGATGCAATGCTTTGCGCGGTTCATATGCCATCTGTGCTTGGCCGGCCATGCCGGTTTTTAGACAACAAGACGCTGACAATAATGACGAGATAGTGAGATGAACGTAACCCCCCTCGGCGGTGTTATCGCCGCCGATATCAATGATATTGACCTTCGTCAACCGCTTGATCGGGACGCGGTGGCCGCCCTTCAGGAACAGTGGGATCAGCATCTTGTTTTGCGGTTTCGCGGCCAGCAATTGAACGATGACGATTTACTGCGTTTTAGCCGGTATTTTGGCGAGCTTGATCCGCCCGGGCCAAATCCGTATGGCGTAACATTTTTACCGGATTATCCGGAAATCAATGTGATCTCGAACGTCAAAGATGCGCAAGGCACCCCGATTGGTAATCTTGGTGACGGCGAGGCGGTTTGGCATGCCGATATGACCTATATCGACAACCCGCCCGAGGCCGGTATTTTATATGCGCTTGAGGTCCCGGTTGGCCAGGGCGATACATATTTCGCCAATATGGTGGCCGCCTATGCCGCCTTGCCGGCTGATCTGAAAGCCGCAGTCGATGGCAAAACCTTGATCCATGATGCGGCGCATAACAGCGCCGGCATGTTGCGTAAAGGCTATGAAGAAATAACCGATGTTACCAAAACACCGGGCGCTAGACACCCGCTTGTCTATAAGGATCAGGCCGGGCGCGCGGCCCTGTTTTTAGGGCGGCGTCCGCATGCCTATATCATCGGGCTTGATGTGGCGGATAGCGACGCGCTGTTGGATGCGCTGTGGGCGCATGCGTGCCAGCCAGAATTCAGCTGGCATAATGAATGGCAGGTCGGCGATCTGTTGATGTGGCAAAACCGGATGGTATTGCATCGGCGCGACGGGTTTGACCCGGCAGTGCGCCGTATCATGCACCGCACCCAAATCAAGGGCGCCAGCCCAATCGCCGCGTAAACCCGCCCGCGCGGGACCCGTCTTGTCGGCGTGCCGGTCCGGTGTGCCATCGTGGAAAAACTGTGTGAAAAAAACTTTGTGGAGTCGTTTGCCGTGTCACAACAACGCCGGATTGACGCCGATCAGATGCGTGATCATTTCGAATCAGTTCTGGGAAGCTATGAACAGGTGTTCGAGAAATTTTTTCTGGCCAAATTGATCGGCCTTGAGTTTGAATATTTACCCCTAGAGGCGGCTGATGCAGACAAGGAGGTCTCGCGCCTGACCTTTACAGTCAATGAAATGTTGATGAACCCGCAAGGCACGTTGCATGGCGGTATCATGGCAACGGTGATGGATATTTCGATGGGGCATTTGCTCCGAAAGACCATCGGCCCCGGCATAACTGTTGAAATGAACACCCAATTTTTACGGGCCGCCCCACCGGGCCTTGCGCGGGCCGAAGCGCGCTTTGTCAAAAAGGGACGTAGCCTGTCTTTCATGGAAAGCCGGTTGTGGGGTGCTGATGATAAATTGGCGGCGCTGACAACGGCGACCTGGAAAATGCTGTAGCGAGGAAAGGCACGATTTGATGACCCAGTCAGCCCTGCTGTCGCATATCATCGAGGTGGCCGGATTGCCGGCAAACCGCCTGCCGGCGGCGGCGCGGCAGATGGCGCGCTTGTCGCTGTTTGACTGGAT
>CAZYKI010000130.1:0-3714 GCA_964648035.1 uncultured Candidatus Puniceispirillum sp.
TGGCTGAGCGGCTTTGTCAGGCGGCGTAATAATCCCGCCCGACACCACCAGCTTGACCGCGTTCTCAACGCTCATATCCATATAGACAAGATCTTTTTTCGGGCAAAACAGCAAAAAGCCTGATGTTGGGTTTGGCGTTGTTGGAATAAAAACATTCACGTTATTCCCATTCAAGCGACGCGCCGTTTCCCCTTTCGTCGATCCGGTCACAAACCCGATCACCCACAGGCCACGACGCGGATATTCAACAAGCACCACTTCACGAAACGCATCGGATTGGGTGGAAATCACCGTTTCAAGGATTTGCTTGGTTGCCCCGTAAATTGACCGAACAACCGGCATTTGGTTCAACACCGCCTCGCCAAGCCGGATCACCCAGCGCCCAAGAAAACCAGCGGCAATAGCCCCGATCAGCGTGATCAGCACAATGCCGATCACAAGGCCAACGCCGGGCACATTGCCAAAAGCAGACCCTTTGACGCCGGGGATCAACGCGCTGACCTGCCCATCGATCAGCTCGATCGCCGCCCAGGTGATATAAACGGTTAAAAGGACCGGCGCCGTTACCAGCAATCCGGTAAAAAACCAACCGCGAAACCGGGCCAATAATCCTGGTTTCGCATTATTGGCTTGGTCATTATCTGTATTGATCATGCGGCTATCCTTGGGAATTGCGTCTTTGCCATCTTCGTCTTGGCAACAGCGCTGGTTCACACTATCTGCACTCTGTGCGGCATTTCGTTAAAATTGGCAAATCGTTTCGTAAAATCAGGACAACAGACGGTAAAACTTGCGGGCGTTTGCTACCATCTTGTCGGTAAGTGACTTGTCGGTAAGGCTTAGTCTATCAAACTTTAAGTTGTTTCAAAATAGCAGATTTTGCTAGGCTTGCCTGATGACAAAATACCAACAAGAACTCGACCGGTTGGTCGGTATTATGGCGCGATTGCGTGACCCGCATAGCGGCTGCCCGTGGGATGTTGAGCAGACATTCGCCAGCATCGCCCCCTATACAATCGAAGAAGCCTATGAAGTCGCCGACGCGATTGCGACCGGTGACCGTCATGCGATGCGCGACGAGCTTGGTGACCTGCTCCTTCAGGTGGTGTTCCATGCCCGCATCGCTGAGGAAGAAGGCAGTTTTGACCTTGCCGATGTCGCGCGATCGATCAGTGATAAAATGGTCGCAAGGCACCCGCATGTTTTTGCCGATGCCGATCGTCCGACCGCTGATGCCCAGACCGGATTATGGGAAGATGTCAAAGCCCGCGAACGTGCCGCCAAGGGTGAAACACGCCTTCTTGACGGCATTGCGCGTGGGCTCCCCCCCTTATTACGCGCCCTCAAATTACAAAAACGGGCCGCCCGGGTTGGTTTTGACTGGCCCGATCTTGCACAAGTGCTCGACAAGTTACAGGAAGAAGCCGCCGAACTGACCGCCGAACTGAACAAAACAAGACCCGACCAAGACCGCATCAAGGACGAGGTTGGCGATCTATTGTTCGTCGCTGTCAATGTCGCGCGCAAAGCCGGCATTGACCCGGAAACAGCGTTACAGCACGGTAATTCCAAATTCGAAAAAAGATTTAACACTGTCGAAGATATGGTTGTTTCTAAACACAAAAATTTTCAAAATGTTGACCTTGATCAAATGGAGTCATATTGGCAGCACGCCAAAAGAAAAGCCGCTGAATAAACCCGCTAGCTACGCCCAGATCGCCGCCCGCACACAGTCCCAGCCGGCCTTGCTAGAGGTCGCCATGAATGGCCCGTCAAGACCCAGATGGAACCGCTGCCCATGCTCCAGACCGGCGGCAAACCCGCCCGCTTCGCGGCACAGTAAATCAACCGGCGCATGATCCCACGGGGTGGCCCGCCCATGCATCATAAAATCGGCCGCCCCCTCGACAATCATACAGGCCTGAATGCCAGCGCTGCCATTGAAATGCCGCCCGGCCAATTGGGTCAGCTTGGCCTTTACCCGGCTTTTTTGTGGCTCATCAAGGCCTGCCACATTGCCGGTACCCGCCAATTTCGTTATGTCGGCAGCCTGCGCTTTACAATATAGGCGGCGTTCACCAGCATCATCGATGCAATAGGCCCCCCGGTCGGCGGCCGCATAAAACAGCCGGCGCCCCAAAGGTTGCCAAATCCAACTCTGGATTGGACGACCGTTCAACACCAAGGCCACCATACTGCAAAAGGCCGGCTTGCCGCGCACGAAATTGCGGGTTCCATCAAGCGGGTCCAGCGTCCACGCAAATCCGCGTTCCCCGACCGGCAGGTCACTTTTGGACATCGACGCCGCCTCTTCGCCAATCACCGGGACAGGCTTTAACGCGGCAAGCCGCGGCGTCAGCCATGCCTCGGTTTCATGATCAACAATGGTCACAAGGTCGGCATCACTGGTTTTCGTTTTGATATCAGACGCTTGCAATTTTTGAAAGCGCGGCAGCACCAGCTGTTCACCGGCCGCCCGCAACAAGGCAGCCACGGCGGGTTTCAGTGCTCTGTCCTGATCCAACACTACCGGCGCCGCTGCGACGCACGGGTCAGTCACTATCAGGGTCCGCGTCCTGATCCTCGAATTCCTGTAACTGTACAGGCGCAACCGGCATAATGGTCGAGATCGCATGCTTATAGACAAGCTGCACATGTTGATCGCGTTTCAACAAGATCGAGAAATTGTCAAACCATGTGACAATCCCCTGTAATTTGACCCCGTTGACCAAGAACACGGTTACAGCAGCATGCGATTTTCTGATGTTGTTGAGGAAAACCTCTTGCAGATTGCGGCTCTTTTCACTGGCCATCTTATTATCCCCCTAAGCCAAGAAGCTTACTATCAAAACCATAGAACCACAATGGCAACGATTAGCCGGAATTGCCAATAGCTTTTTCATTTATGTTGCCTGAAAAAACCAGCGGCGCGGTGGCTAGAAGAAATCAAGCCTGACCGACAGCAGCTTTTCAACCTGGGCTATTCGGCCGCGTGACACAAAGATAATCACTGTATCCCCCGCTTCGATCACCGTATCGCCGCGCACTGGCATAGCAACGCCGTCACGATAGACGCCGCCGATCGCAATACCTTTGGGGATTTTAGCATTCCGCAGGGGCTTGCCAACAAGAAGCGATGATGACAACGCTTCGGCCTCCAGAACCTCGCCAAGATCTTCAATAATCGGATGCACATCACGAATCCGGCCAAGCCTTACATGCTCAAGGATCGAAGAGACGGTGATTTGTGAAGGGTTGATCACCGCGTCAACGCCAAGCGTACTTACCAGAGGAATAAAGCCGGGCACATTGACCAGCGCCACCGCATGTTTGGCACCAGTTCGCTTGGCCAACAAGGCCGACAAAATATTCACCTCGTCATCCTCGGTAACCGCAACGAATGTTTCGGTCTTGTGAACGCCGGCCTCGCGCAGAATGGCCCCGTCGAGCGCATCACCATTGATCACCCCGGTATCGGCCAATTCCTGCGCCAACGCCCGGGCCCGTTCCGGCTTTAATTCGATGATCTGGCTTGCGGTATTGGCAAAATGCGTCTCAATTTCACGCGATAGCATCAAGCCGATGCTGCCACCACCGGCGATCACCACCGAACGTGCCGCACTTTCCTCATGGCCAAAACTGGCCATCGCCCGGTCCAAATGCGCACTGTCACACACAAAATACACCCGGTCACCGACCTGCATCGATTCTTCG
>CAZYKI010000131.1:0-3706 GCA_964648035.1 uncultured Candidatus Puniceispirillum sp.
GCATAAAATGGCAGGAAGTACCATTCAGGCACGATATGCGCCGGGGTTTGCAGCGGGTTCGCCGGAATATAGTTGTCCGGATGCCCCATCGCGTTCGGAAAGAAGAACACAGCCATCGCCAGCAACAGCAGGAACACCGCAATACCAACCATATCCTTGATCGTGTAATAGGGATGGAACGAAATCGTATCTTGCGGCCCGCTGGCATCGATACCGATGGGGTTGTTCGACCCAAAGCGGTGCAGCGCGATAATATGAAGAACAACCACACCCGCAATCACAAACGGCAGCAGATAATGCAGCGAGAAGAACCGGTTCAAGGTTGGGTTATCCACCGAAAAGCCGCCCCACAGCAACGTGACAATACTGTCACCAACCACCGGAATGGCCGAGAACAGGTTGGTGATCACGGTTGCGCCCCAAAAGCTCATCTGTCCCCACGGCAGCACATAGCCCATGAACGCGGTGGCCATCATCAGCAAAAAGATCACCACACCCAAAATCCACAGCAATTCACGCGGGGCCTTATAAGACCCATAATAGAGGCCGCGGAAGATATGAATATAGACGACGATGAAGAAGAAACTCGCCGTATTCATGTGAATATACCGGATCAGCCAGCCGTGATTAACATCACGCATGATCCGCTCAACCGACAAAAAGGCGTAATCGACATGGGCGGTGTAGCTCATCGCCAGCACAATACCGGTGATGATCATAATCCCCAGCGCCAAGCCGGCCAATACACCAAAATTCCAGAAATAGTTCAGGTTTTTGGGAACCGGATAGTCGTATTTTTCATGATCGAGCATGGAAAATACCGGCAACCGATGGTCAATCCATCGCACAACCGGATTTTGAAACTTCTCAGCAGACATAGCTTATCATACCTCCAGCTTGAAATGGATTAGCCGATACGGATCACCGAGTCGGACAGGAATGTATATGGCGGTACTTCAAGATTGTTTGGGGCTGGTCCCTTGCGAATCCGCCCTGATGTATCATAGTGCGACCCGTGGCATGGGCAAAACCAGCCATCATATTCGCCCCGTACCTCGCCCGACTTCTGGCCAAGCGGCACACATCCAAGATGCGTACACACCCCAACAAGCACCAACAATTCCGGCTTTTGCGCCCGGTCCTTGTCAGCTTCGGGATCGCGCAAATCGGCCATATCGGTTGCATTGGCACGCGCTACCTCATCGGCAGTCCGGTGCCGGATAAACACCGGCTTGCCGCGCCATTTCACAGTGATTGACTGCCCTTCGGCGATTTTTGACACATCGACCTCGATATTGGCCAGCGCCAACGTGTCGGCGGCCGGGTTCATCTGGTCGATCAGCGGCCATGCAACCGCCGCGGCACCAAGGCCGGCCATTGCATAGGTACCAACCACGATAAAGTCGCGGCGGCTCGGATCTTCGGTCTTGCCCGATGCCTTGGTCTTGGGTGTTTGCGATTTAGCCATATCGTTCCCTCTACAGATGTTGTCCGGACAAATGACCCGCGCCAGCGCCTGCAATCACAGTAATGTGCGGGTTGACCTTGCCGGATGGCAAAATTTCAGGTTGTTTCCTAGCATGTTCAGATGCGGTTTTCCTACCCATTTTTGCACCATTTGATGAAAATCCGGCAAATAGCGCAAAACCCTTGTTACTTTGGCTGTTCATTTGGCCCTATTGATCTGATTTTGCCTAACCCTCTATGGCCAGCGCACCTCTGGTGGCAGGCTCATTAAAATGGCCTCAATATTGCCGCCGGTTTTCA
The DNA here is from genome assembly GCA_964648035.1 of uncultured Candidatus Puniceispirillum sp. Lineage (GTDB taxonomy): Bacteria > Pseudomonadota > Alphaproteobacteria > Puniceispirillales > Puniceispirillaceae > UBA3439. The sequence goes on from CAZYKI010000131.1 coordinate 1,768, forward strand.
GCCCAAACAATGTGCCACGGTCATATAATAAATTGAATTCGACATAGCGGCCGCGCCGCACCAGCTGTTGGTGGCGGTCTGCCTCGGTCCAGGGGCGTTCCATGCGGCTTTTGACAATCTCGGCATAGCCATCTTTGAATGCGGTGCCAACGTCGCGGGTAAAGGCAAAATCCTTGTCCCAGTCGCCGCTGTCAAGATTGTCGTAAAAGATACCGCCGGCGCCGCGCGGCTCGTCACGATGCGGCAGATAAAAATACTCATCGCACCATTTTTTATAGGCCGGATAATAGGCAGGATCATGCTTGTCACAGGCGGTTTTCATCGCCTGATGAAACGCTGCACCAGCATCAGCATCAGGCAATAACGGTGTCAGGTCACCGCCACCCCCAAACCAGCTTTTGGTTGTCACGATAAAGCGTGTGTTCATATGCGCGGCCGGCACATGCGGGTTACGCATATGCGCCACCAACGAGATACCGGATGCCCAGAACCGGCCATCATCCTGCGCGCCGGTGATCTGTCCTTTGAAATCGTCAGAAAACATCCCGTGGACGGTCGAAATATTGACCCCGACCTTTTCAAACACACGGCCATGCATCAGGCTCATTTCGCCGCCGCCGCCGCCGTCGCGCTGCCAGGCTTTGCGGGTGAACCGCCCGGCTGGTCCGGCCGTGGCATCACCGGCATCCTCAATCGACTCAAAGACCGCGCAAATATCATCGCGCAAGGCACGAAACCAGTCGCTTGCAGCGGTTTTTTTCCGATCGATCGGCGCTAACGTCTCGGGCATCTGGCGGTCGCTCACAGGCTGTTTTGTTCTTGTCTAATCGCCGATTAACCAGCTCAACAGGGCGGCTTTTTCAAGTCTAAATCCAGACGCTACCCATCGTGCTTCGGCGTCGCTTAACATCTGGCCCAAGCCCGGCCCATTGTCAACGCCATGCGACAATAAGTCTGCTCCGCGCAATGGATAGCGGGGCGGCTCCCAGCTAACAAGCTTATCAAGCCTGTCCCCATCCGGGGCTATGCCGTTGCGAAGCGACTGCACAACATAAAGCGCTGCCGTATAGGGTTGGCACCAATAGGCGGTTTTTTGCCAAGAGGGGCCGTTCAAACCTGCCAGCGCTGTCTTATCCAAACCGGCATCCAAACGCGCCAGTTCGGCCGCCTCACGCCGACCAAGCCGTAGCCGTAAAGCCAGTGTCTCGGCCGCCCCGACCGGCATCACCGCCGCCAGCAATGCGGTCCATCCAACCGTTGCAATGACCGTCTGATCCAGCGTTGCGGCGGCTATTGCCGGAGCGACGTTCAACCCTACCCCAAGCGCATGCTGGTCAAGCGCTGTTTCATGCATCAAGGTGATGACGGTGGATAGTGACGGTGCTGTCATGATCTGGCGCAGTTCCTGCGCCACCCGTTCCCCTGACAAATGCTGACACAGAGCAGCATGCGCCTGCAACGCGGCCCGTGCGTCAGGGTCAATGCCACCGTGACTGAACCGGGGTAAAAAGCGACAATAGCGCAACATGCGCAACGCATCTTCTTGCACCCGCTGTGCCGCATCACCGGCAAACCGCAGGCAACCGGCACGCAAATCAGCGACACCGCCAAGCGGATCGAAAATTTGCCCAGATTCATCAAGATACATCGCATTCACGGTAAAATCACGCCGTCTGGCATCGGCGGCCCAATCGGCATTATGCGCCACCACCGCATGTCGGCCGTCGGTTTCCAGGTCGACCCGGGTTTGCGTCAATTCAACCTTGTCACCGCGGTCAACCACCGTCACCGTGCCAAAGGCTATACCGGTTTCAACGGTTTTTATACCCTCGGCCACCAGATGCGCCGCCACATCCCCGATCGGCAAATTGACCGCCATGTCGATATCATGGACCGGCGCGCCAACCAGCCAGTCGCGCACCGCACCGCCAACAATCCG
>CAZYKI010000132.1:0-3572 GCA_964648035.1 uncultured Candidatus Puniceispirillum sp.
GTGACCGAAATGCCTATGGGAAGCCGTGATGATGGCGTGATCGCGAGCGGCACCGGCGGTACAACCAGTTCGCCGATGGAATTTCCGGTGCCGTCAGACCAGTTAGGGTCGGTCAGCCTGTCGCCAACCGGTGATTTTGAGGCCGGTAGCTATCAGACCTTTGTGCTGACTTATACCGCTGGCAAATTCGGCATCGATGATTCTGGCTCGATGCGGGTCTGTTTCCGCTTTGCCAGTGATCAGACGCGGCCACAATTTGAAGATCCAGCCGGGCCCAATTTCACCACCATCGTGGCCTCGAATGATGCGGTCCTGACCTATCATTATGATCCGAAAGGCAATGTGCGGCCGTGGGACCGGACGTTATATATCAAGGTTGTGCGTGGGTTTTTGCGCGAGGGTGACACCATCACTATCACCTTTGGTGACCGGTCGGGTGGCTCGCCCGGGATGCGTTTGCAAACATTTTGCGAAGATAGCTATGAATTCCACACACTGATCGATCCGATCGCCACATTTTGCTATCAGCCAATGCCCGAACAGCCGGTCATTCGGATCGTGCCTGGCAAGCCGGAACGCTATATTGCGGTTGCACCAACTATCCGCGCGGTTGATGAGATCTTTTCTATCCGCTTTAAGGGCGAGGATAAATGGGGCAATCCGTCAAACCAGTGTGAGGCTACTTTCTACCCCCGCGCCACTGTACCAGTGACCGGATTGCCAGCCGAGGTGCGGCTTACCAAAGGGGCGTTTGCGGCTGAAATAGCCGGTCTTAGCGTTGGCGAACCCGCCGATCTGGCGGTTGAATTTCTTGATGACAAAGGAGCAGTAGTCTTTGCCACTAACCCGATCAGGATTGAGACGAACCCGGTGTCACGGCATTACTGGGGGGATTTGCACGGCCAGTCCGAAGAAACCATCGGTACCGGCAGCGCGGCCGCCTATTTTACCTTTGCCCGGGATTATGCGTTTGTTGATATCACCGGCCATCAAGGCAATGATTTCCAAATAACGGGTGATTTCTGGGCGCATCTTGATGAGCTGTGCGCGCGCTTCAACGAGGATGGGAAATTTATTGCCATTCCGGGCTATGAATGGTCGGGCAATACCGGCCTTGGTGGCGACCGTAATGTGTATTTTCCGCATGAAGGGCGAACCATTCGGCGCTCGTCGCATGCGTTGGTTAGTGATCGGTCCGATATTGAAACCGATTGTAATTCGGCGGCAGAACTGTTTGCTGCTTTTGCCGAGAATGGCGAAGATGATGTCGTGGTCTATGCTCATTGCGGTGGCCGCTATGCCGATATTGAACTGGCCCATGATGGCCGGTTTGAAAAGGCGGTCGAGATTCATTCCAGCTGGGGTAGTTTTGAATGGTTGCTTCAAGATGCGTTCAGACTCGGCTATCGGGTTGGGATTGTCGCCAATTCAGATGGGCATAAAGGGCGCCCTGGCGCCAGCTATCCGGGTGCGGCGCTGTTTGGCGCAGTTGGCGGCCTGACATGTTTTCTGGTCGATAGCCTGTCGCGGGACAGCATTCTCGATGCCATTCGCAAACGTCATCATTATGCGACAACCGGTGGGCCGCATGGGCGGCCGCTGATCACCTTGTCGGCCGATTTTGCCCAAGGCGGCACCCTTTATCATGATGACCCGCGGCATGGACGCGATCAGGGGCGGCCAGCCACCCGTGCCGATATGGGTGATCTTGTGCATCTTGCTGATGGTGATGTCGAGCTGACTGTTGATATCCATGCCGGCACCGCGATTGAACGGGTTGATATTTTTAATGGGCCGACTCTGATCGAAACAGTACGGCCCTACCGGCAAGAGGATTTAGGCGCGCGGATTCGGGTGATCTGGGAGGGGGCGGAATATCGTGGCCGGTTCCGTCAGGTGATTTGGGACGGCAGCGCCTTTTTGTCAGATAACGAAATTGTATCGGCCACCGCGATCAATTTTTTCAATCGTGACAAGTCACTCGAAAACCCGTCACCGGCTGAACTGAATTGGCGGGCGCTGACAACCGGCAATATTGGTGGTTTTGACATGGTGGTTGCCGATGCTTATGCCGGCACGCTGAAAATCGAAACGCCGTTAATCAAGGCCGGTGTACCGCTTGAAGATATCGGCTATGAGGATGAGGTGTTTGATAATAGCGGGGTGCTGCCGCGCTATCTCAAGCTATTCCGCCTGCCGACTGTCAACCCGCATCGCGAGATGCAAATCACACGCAAGATCGGGTTGCATGACACCGGCGATAATCCGTTATATGTGCGTGTGACATTGGAAGACGGCACCTTGTGCTGGACAAGTCCTGTCTATATCTGGCGGTGATCAGTCACGCCGTTGCCGGCGCCATAGGTCAGGTCGCGAAGACGTTGGGTCACCGCCTGGCGTGATCCCAGCATGCCAAGCTGGTCGCTATGCACCGGCTGGCGCATATGGACGGTAATGGGGTGACCGATTTTCTTGCATATCTCGCGGAACATCAATGAATAGCCAAGGGTGACACTGATCCGCCGGGCCATTTGATAAAGGGACGAATTACGACCGTCGAAAAAAAACGGTACGGTAATGGTGTCTGGCGTCATCGCCAGTTTGGCGGCAAATGTTTTCCAGTCGGTATCAATGGCCTTGCCAACCACATTCGGGGCCAGCGAAATCGCCCCGGCCGGGAAAATAATCACCGCGCCGCCGTCCTTTAGATGCTGCTGTGCTGCTGCACGGGTTTGCAGATTATTCGCCAAGGCGGCGGCGGTTTCGTCAAAATCGATCGGCAGAATTTTATCCATCACGGCCGGCGCTTGCCGCAGAACCCGATGTGTTATAATGCGGTAATCTTGACGTACACGGGCCATCAAAGCACAGAGGATCAACCCGTCAATCACGCCATAGGGGTGGTTGGCAACCGCCAAAACCCGCCCGTGGGCCGGTATCACAGCCTCAAGGGGTTGACCGCTGTCTGACCGCAAATCGATAGCAATGTCCAGCCGGGCCAGCGCATCTTGCCAGAAGTTTTGTGCCGGCAAATCATCGCTAATATAGTCGAAATAAAGCCGTTTGATGCGTGGCTGGCCGGTAATTTTTTCAACCGAGCGAATAAACCCATTAGATAGGGGCCCCATTTCACCATTGGCGAACGAAAAAATAGGATGGGTGTCAGTGACCTGGGGTGAGCGACGCAAAACGGGCCTCTTTAGGCTGTCTAGAATCTATATGAAGATTATCGCCGATGGTCAGTTTTAGCCAAGCAAAAATTTATAGCTAACGGGGTCGCGCATCTGTCGTGCCATGCTTGGTCTCGTATTGACCTCGCGATGGTCTGTTCTAACTATCAGAATGACGCGTATTGAATAAAGTCGTCACGTTGTGCATGTTTCGATTCTTGTTCTGTTTGATAGCCTTAAACCAGTGTGATTTTTGATGATGTGGTTGCGTTCGGTTGATGCTTTTCAAAACCTATCTTGGCGAACAGCGATTGCAAAAAAAGGAAATTGCCTATCTTCTGGGGTTCCGTGACCCGAATTCATTTTTCCGGCGCTATCGGCGGTGGTGTGAGACCGGCCAGA
>CAZYKI010000133.1:0-3555 GCA_964648035.1 uncultured Candidatus Puniceispirillum sp.
ACACCAAGATCAGATTCGGATGGTAACAACAAATCCTCGACACGCCGCAACTGCTGAACATATTTGTCCATACGTTCAAAACCGGAATTTGCGGTTAATTTCCGGTCCGCAAGAAACTGATCGAATGACCGCCGCACATCGGCCACACGCACCCCAAGCCCGGCCTGATTGGCAAGACCTGTGATACCGCTTTGGCTAGCGCTGATTTCCTCAAGGTCGGCTTGCCGACGGACATACCCATCGGTGTTCAGATTGGCAATATTCTGCCCTGTTACCGCCAGTGATTGACGATAGGTTTGAATAGCACTTTTGCCGACATCGAACAGGCTGGTCATCGTTTCACCACTCGCTACTCATTCGATATCATCTTTGAATTGCCGGAAAACTGACCGACCAGCGCTTCGGCAATCCCAAGATCCATGGTTTTCGAAAGCTGGGTAGCCCGCTCTTGATCAAGCATACCAAGGTAGGTCTCACTGGCCTCATTTGCGAAAACGTCATCCGCTAGCTTGGCTGACCGGGCCTGTTTCAACAATTGCTGGATGAACAAAGCTTCAAACTGTTCGGCGGCAGCACGCAAATCACTTGGCCGCTCGTGGGTTTGAAACAGGCTCGCGGTTGTTGCGGGACTGATTTTTGCAAGATTTTCCATTATCTGCCCCTTTACCTAGATGATGATCAATTCGGCGCGTAAAGAGCCGGCTTCACGCAGTGCTTCAAGAATGGCCACCAGATCAGACGGTGTGCCACCGACCGCATTCAACGCGTCAACGATCGATGACAGCTCAACGCCCGGATCAAACACAAATGCCCGCGCCGTTTCTTCGGTCGCGGTGATCGTACTATCCGGTGTCGTCACGGCTGCGCCCGGCGCCGTGGCAGCCACACCCGCGGCTAAAGCGGTAGTTTGCGTTTGCGTGACTTTTGTATCTTCAGTGACTTTGACAGTTAGAGAACCATGCGTGACCGCCGCCGGCCGTACCCGCACATCGCCACCAATCACGATGGTTCCGGTCCGTGCATTCACCACAACCTTGGCACGCGGGCGATCCGGATCCACTTCAATATTTTCCAACAAACTGATGAATGATACCTTCTGTGCAGGATCCATCGGCGCACGCACCTTGATAGATGTCGAGTCCAGCGGCACCGCAACGCCATCGCCAAAGACTTGATTGATCGCCTCGGATACCTTGGTTGTGGTACTGAAATCACCTTGATTGAGATTCAACAACAGATTTTCGTTTTCAAGAAATGAGGTTTCGATCATGCGTTCGACCGTAGCGCCGCCCGGGATACGTCCAACCGTTGGCACGTTGACGGTAAGCGATGACCCATCCCCACCGGCAACACCGAGACCACCAACCATCATGTTACCTTGCGCAACAGCATAGGTTTCGCCATCAGCACCCAAAAGCGGCGTCATCAATAAAGTCCCACCACGCAATGATTTTGCCTGACCGACGGTGGACACCACAATGTCCAACCTTTGACCCGGTTTTACAAAGGGTGGTAATTCGGCCGTTACAATAACGGACGCACTATTTTTCCCATTTATGTTTGCGGCATCGGTAACAACCCCAAACTGACTGATCATCGACTGCATGGCTTGTTGGGTAAGCACCGCATTACCGTCGCCGGTGCCCGCAAGACCAACGACGATACCGTAACCAACAAGCTGGTTTGACCGAACGCCGGCAATTGACGTCAAATCTTTCAACCGATCAGCCGCGACGCTACCAGCAAGAGCTGTTACGCTGGCGGCAACCATCAACAAAATTTGGACTATCCGAACGATCATCGGTTATCACTCGCTTGTTAGAACGGGGAAACAGTACGCATCAGCTGGCTAAGCCACCCCTGCTGCGAGCTATCCGCCAATTGGCCTGAACCGGTGTAACGAATCTGGGCGTCAGCCAAGCGGTTTGAGGACACCACATTGGTGGCCGAAATATCCTCTGGACGCACGATGCCACGCACCCGGACATATTCGTTACCATTGTTCAGTGTCAGTTCTTTTTGACCAGCCACTTCCATATTACCATTATCAAAGACGCGAACCACCGTGACTGACAATAAGCCGGTAAAGCTGTTGGACTGCACGGCATTACCCGCACCGGCGAAACTGCGGGTGGTGCCGGCATTCAATCCAGCACCGTTGCCATTGGCATCTTTGTCGAAACCACCAGTCAGCATGTTCGGCAAGCCCGTTGGCAAAGTCACACCAAAACTATCTGTTTTGCTAGACGCTGCGGTTTGCGCCTTGGTCGCGGCAAAGGTCTCATTAAAGCTGACTGTCAGGATATCGCCAATCCGGCGGGCGCGCTGATCCGTTGCAAAAAGACCGCTTTGCCCAGCTTGAAAAATAGCCCCGTTGGACGGGCGGCTTTCGGCAAGGTCAACCAGTGTATCCACCGGCTTGAATGCCTCGCTTTCAAGCTGCGCAACATGTGTTGAACAGGCGGTCAAACCAGTACCACATGCGAACAATAAAAAACATTGAATGGCGGCTTTTTTCATAACCTTGGTGGCTCCGGGATAGATTAGATATTTTGCGCGATAAAGCGCATCATTTCGTCAACGGAGGTGATTGTTTTTGAGCTAACTTCATAAGCCCGCTGCGTCTCGATCATGTCGACGAGTTCCTGCACAACATTGACATTCGAGCTTTCAATCGATCCCTGCACAAGCCGCCCCATACCCTCGGCAAATGGGTTGGCGATAATGGCGGCGCCGCTGGCCGGTGTTTCCAGCAACATGTTCTCACCATTTGGCTGCAGACCTTGCCGGTTAGGAAAATCGGCCAGCGTGATTTGTCCCACTTCCTGTGCATCCACCTCGCCGGGCATCTGGACCGTGACGATCCCGTCTGCTGCAATATTGATTGACAAGGCTTCGGCCGGGATAGTGATTTCAGGTTGCAAAGGGTAACCGCTAGCCGTCACCACAGTCCCTTCGGCGTTGCGTGAAAACGCTCCGCTACGGGTATAGCCAACCCGCCCATCCGGTAACAGAACTTGGAAAAACCCGTCACCTTCGATCGACATGTCAAGCGAATTGCCGGTATTGACAAGACTACCCTGAGTATAAATTTTGCTGGTGTTTAAAAGCCTTGTACCGGTACCCACCGCGAGACCGGATGTGAGGCTGGTGTTTTCAGACGTGTTTTCACCGGCGCCGCGAAGAATTTGATAGAGCAACGATTCAAAATTCGTCCGGTCTGCCTTGAACCCTGATGTGTTTACGTTCGCCAGATTATTGGCGATTACCTGCATTTTGATTTGCTGTGAATTAAGGCCGGTTTTCGCGACATGCATTGCAAAGGTAGACATGTGACTGACTGCTCCTGAACCAAAGGAATGGAGCTTTCACTCAGCAAGTACTATGCCAATTGCGTTTTAGCTGTTGGGTAATTTCATCAGGGTTGATCCGGCTTCGTCCAACTCCTTGGCAAGCGAGATCAATTTTACATTCAGCTGGTATTGTTTCTGAATTTCAACATTATTGACCAACTCGTCAAACACACTGACGTTGCTGGTTTCCAAGTAACCCTGT
>CAZYKI010000134.1:0-3553 GCA_964648035.1 uncultured Candidatus Puniceispirillum sp.
CGCTATTGGTTTACGGCTGTTAAGCCCAGATACTATTCAATACCCGATGATGGACCGGTAGGAAAAATGTTAGCGCGCATGGGACGTCATCCCTATCGTCCCGCACATCTTCATTACATAATTGAGGCGGATGGATTTGAAACATTAACGACGCACACATTTGATCCGGACGATCCTTATATAAATTCCGATGCCGTTTTTGGGGTTAAAGAGAGCTTGATTGCCAAATATGTTGATAAAACGCCTATTGGTAGCGATCAAAAACAATGGGAAGTTGAATTTGACTTTTTTCTTGCGAGAGCTTGATCTTTAGCAGTCCAGAAGCGTCCCTTATTTTGCGAGAGGCCTAAGAAGAACTTACATTCAAGGCCCGCGTTTCACGGGCCACGGCCCAGCAGCCCCGGATTAAGAGCTAGTTAAAGCAAATTAAAGCTAGTTTATGCTAATGGAGGATGGCGGAGAGTGAGGGATTCGAACCCTCGGCACGCTTGCGCGTGCAACGGTTTTCGAGACCGTCCCGTTCGACCGCTCCGGCAACTCTCCTGACGGTGGACAGGGTTATCGACAGGCGGCTGTGGCGCCCCTTGCCCGTTATCTTATAACCCGTAATACCACGGCACGAACATCGAATATACCAGCCAGATGAGAATCACAAGAGGCGAGCCGACTTTCAGAAAGTCCTTGAATTGGTAGCTTCCCGGCCCCATCACCAGCAAGCTGGTCTGATAGGCAAAGGGGGTTGCAAAAGCACAGTTTGCGGCGAACACAATGGTGATCGCAAAAATCCGCGGATCAATCCCTATTTCGGCACCGATATGAAGACCGATTGGCGCAAACAATACCGCGCAGGTTTTGGTGCTGATGATATTTGACATCAACGCCACCAGCAGGAAAAAAGCACTCAGAATAAGGGTCGGGTTGGCGGTTCCGGTCAAGGCCAGAATCAGCGTCGCAAGATAGGTGGCGGCGCCGGTCATCTCCATCGCCGCCCCCAGCGCCAGCGCCGCCGCGATTGTGGTGATGATTTTCAAATCTACCGCCCGCGCCGCCTGTTGCAGGGAAATAACATTCGTTACCACCATTGCCAGCGCCCCGAAAATGGACGAAATCACAATCGGCACCACCCCCGATGCAGCGGATAAAACCACCGACAGGAAAATGATAATCGACATGTTGGCGGATTTCAGATTGGGCAGTTCTTCTACCGAAAACTCAACCAGCACCACATCAAGATCATCGCGCAAATCGGCAAGCGTTTCGGCATTGCATTTGACAAGCAGCAAATCGCCCGCCGCCAGTTTGACACGCCCAAGCTGGCTTCGGATCACATGCGAATGATGCTGGACGCCCAACACCTCACAATTATGACGCGTCTCGAATCCGGTGCGCCCGATGGTGTTATCAATCAAGGATGATGAGGGCGTTACCATCATCTCTACAACCAACTGGTCCGTCGCCGATGTACGGTGAACGCTTGGCCGCAGGCTTGCCGCTGGTGCCAATCCCGGATCACTGGCGGCAAGGGCGGTCAGATCATCGCGCGTTGCGGCCATTGTAACGGTGTCACCAACCCGCAATTTCAGGCCGGTGAACGGGGGAACAAGGGTCCGTCCCAAGCGGCGCACCATACTTATCCGAATATTCGGCTGATCCTTGAACATATTGACCCCAACCGATGTGCCAATCAACCGCGAGTCGGGCTTGACCGACATTTCGGTCATAAAATGCTGGTCAAGACGTTCGCGCATCCGGTGCCCAAGGCTGGTGCGTTTTGGCAGGATGCGTGGCGCCACCAGCGACACATAAGCAAGGCCGGTAGCTGCCAACACAAGGCCGGGTAGGGTGAATTCAAAAAAGCTGAATCCGTCAAGCCCGCTTTCGATCAACGCATTGGACACCAGCAAATTGGTCCCGGATCCGACCAGCGTGGTCATGCCGCCAACCACGGCGACAAAGCTGAGCGGCATCAGCAATTTTGAGGCCGGTACATTAAACCTCTGGGCAATGCCCTGAACGATCGGGATAAAAATGATCACCACGGGAATATTGTTCAAGAATGCGCTGATCAGCAAAACGGTCAGCAATGTGATCAGCATCGCGACCCATAATCGACCCATGCTCAGCCGTAACACCTGACGTGATACAATTTCTAGAATGCCGGTTTTGACAACCCCTTGCCCAACCACCAACAAGGCCAGCACAGTCAGCAGAGCCGGATTGGCAAAGCCTGCCAAAATTTTACTTGCCGGCAGAAGGTCACGTCCCGCGCTGTTCTCGATCGGGAAAAAATGGAAGAACAGCAGCAAACAGAACACCGTTCCCAAAGCGGTGATTTCCATCGGGATTTTTTCATTGGCATAGGCGATCAGCGCCGTGATGATCAGCCCAAACAGGAACCACATATGAAATGTTACGCCGATGGCTTCAATGGATGTTGTCATGATCGGTTCGATGATGGTTCAGTCAATCTATAAGGTCAGCCGAAAGGTCGTAACGGCACCACATCTATATTGCAATGATTTTCGGGCAATCGAAAGTTGAAAGCCAAACAAAGAAAAATCATTCTAAATTGCAAAAATATTTGGGTAATGATTTGCGTAGAGGATTTGCTCGCGCATGGCCGGACATAGGGTTTATGGGCAGGATAGACCTGGTTACGGGGTCAAGATGATTTTGCCGATATGGGTGCTGGATTCCATCACTTGGTGCGCCTTGGCAGCTTCGGTGAAGGGAAAGACAGCAAAGGTTTGCGGCGTAATCTGGCCGGTGGCAAATTTCGGCCAAATATGCTGTTCAAGCGCCCGGCATATGGCCGATTTTTCAGCGATAGAGCGGGGCCGAAGGCGTGCGCCGGTAATGGTCAAATGTTTGCTATGGACATGGCCAAAATCTACCGCCGCTGTTTTGCCGCCGCGAAGATTGACAATCATCAGGCGGCCGCCATGGGCCAGTAATGCCACTTCCTTGGGCAAGTAGTCGCCGCCGATAATATCGATAATGACGTCGACGCCACGCCCCTTGGTGGCGGCGATGGCCGCATCGTAAAAATCCTCGTCGCGGTAATTGATCGCCAGATCGGCGCCAAAATCACGCATCGCGGCGCATTTTTCGGGGGTGCGTGCGGTGGCAAATACCGTGGCGCCAAACGCCTTGGCGATTTTAATGGCGGCGTGGCCAATGCCGCTAGTGCCACCTTGGATTAACACGGTTTCACCAGCCTGCAAGCGGCAGCGATCCATCATATTGGTCCATACCGTGCAAAAGACCTCAGGTAGGCCGGCCGCATCGACTGTCGAAACATTGGCTGGGATCGCCATACATTGCCCTTCCGGCGCAATCGCATATTCGGCGTAGCCACCGCCGATCAGCAGCGCGCATACGCGATCACCAGGCTTGAAGCGCATGCAGCCATCGCCAACCGCAACGATTTCGCCAGCAACTTCAAGCCCCATGATGTCTGGTGCGCCCGGCGGGACCGGATATTTTCCCTGACGTTCGCGCAAATCAGCCCCATTGACCCCGGCGGCATGGGTTTTGATCAGCACCTCGGCCG
>CAZYKI010000135.1:0-3534 GCA_964648035.1 uncultured Candidatus Puniceispirillum sp.
GAACGCGCGCTCTATGGATTTGGGGCTATTTTTCTTGGGATGGGAATCCGCCGGGTTGTCAAAGCCCTCATGCCGCTTGATGAAGATAATCTGGGCGAAACATAATGCCTGAATTTGCTGATATTTTAATCTGGTTAGGGATTATCGGCGTGGCGATTGGTATTGTGCGGAAATATTTCCGGTCACGCTAAAAAAAAGAACCCCACCAGCGTGTCTACTGGTGGGGTTCTAGGCCGTGCCAATAACTGGAGATCACTGGATAGCCGTACATACGCATTTGCAAATGCTGTGCCAAAATGAATTGCCAATTTCCCCTTGTATAGCGCGGCAAAAATCGTCCCCACGATACCGACGGTGATTTTACCTATCCATTGTCAGCTATAAAAAAATACCCCCGCCGGGCGTACCAGCGGGGGAAATATCTCAAGGGAAAGCCAGATCACCATGCGTCAATTTTCTGGCTTATAGGCACTTCGTCTTTCATATAGGCAATCGCCATGCCAAAGTTGCTGTCACAAACCCATCATTAAAAAAAGCGCAGTTTTTTAAAAGAAAACAGTGCCGTGCCATATACCGGCATAACAATTGCGTGAATATCCGCGGCGCCCGATGGTGTTTAAGACGTCATTCTACCCGAATCCATATAACTGCATCGGGTGCCAATCTTTTACAATTTTGATAAAATATTTATGCGGGGGAAAAACCGCTTTTTCATCACAGCTGCAAAAGCCGCGCCGCAAACATTCCAGTTACCACAGCCTAAAAAAGCGTTAATGTGTCCACGCCCCAGTGCGGGTAAAGGCAAAATTATCGGCATAAGCACGCGGTTTAACCCGGCGCGATTTTGGCTCACTTACTTGATATTCAATATTATGCGATTCTGCATAGGCAATGGCGGTTTGCTTGTCTGGAAACCGCATTTTAACCTGACGCGCCGTATCGGATGATGATTGCCACCCCATTAACCGGTCTGGCCGTGCCGCAGATTGACGAGGAAATTCAAGAACCCAGTCATGGCCGCGGCTGACGGTTGCATGGCGCCCCGATTGCATGGCGGTTTTGCTTGGTTTGTATATTCTGGCTGTCACGGCCTTCCCCTCTGGTCTTTCAGGCCCATAGCCCGACGCCGGCTTGGGGCCCGCAATGGAAATGGTCGGAGTGGAGAGATTCGAACTCCCGGCCCTCTGGTCCCAAACCAGATGCGCTACCAGGCTGCGCTACACTCCGACGATGTTGTCTTATCCCTGTTCCCAATAGATTTCAAGCACTCATCGACCAGAAAAAGCACTTTATTTCACTTTTCTCGATCAAGACCAATGCGCCTATTCTACGGTCAGGGCCATTTTAGACGGGCGCCCGCGCCGATGGCCAAGCGCGCCGCTTCACCACCAGCAATTTCCAACACATAACGGGCTGGCCCAGCTGAAACCAACAATGTTTCACTGAACGGCGTGGTACGGGCAATTTGGGATACCAGCAATCCGGACTGGTCAAAAAACAAAATATCCAATGAAACTGGGGTGTTTTTCATCCAGAACTGACGGACCTGATCTGTGGTGAACACAAATAACATACCGGTATGGGGCGGCACCTTTGGCGTGAACATCAAGCCATAGCTGTGCTGGCGGGCGGTTGTCGCCACCGCAACGCGGAACCCCACTGGCGCAAGACCGGGCCGCTCGATCACGAGATCAGCGCTAGGAAATACCGGGCGCGCCGTTTCATTGGCCGCCACCAGCCCAGAAAAGCCGGTCATCAGCCACAGCAACAAGAAAGCAAATACAAACCCGGAAAAGCTGCCTTGGCGTTGCCGCGCCCTAGCCCGCAGTCGCATAAATAATCGCCAGCAACAGCGACAGCAACCCGGCTTGGATCATCACCGCACGGCCGCTGACCGTGGGGCCACCAACCGGGCTGTGCATGATCTTGTCAAGCGCATCCCAAAAGGCGTTGATATAGCCGGTCATCTGACATAGGAAACTGCCCCAGACCAGCATAACCGCAGACAGTAGCGGCCGCCCGACCCGCGGGAATAAGCGGCGGTAAAACCAGTCTGAATTCAATACAACGGATGGAATTTCAGGTGGATACAGCTTTAACCGGATCAGCACAACAAATGCCAGCATCGCGAAAATCAACAGCTGCATCTGGCTGCTGACATGGGCCGCATCATAAGGGTGATAGTCGACGGCATAGGGCAAAATCCCATAAAGAACCGATGGAAATACCCCGATCGCAACACACATAAACGCCGCAATCCCCATCGCCACACGCATGTTGATCGGCGCCTCACCGGTCTTGTGTTTGCTGTCATGGGCAAAAAACGCGAAATACGGGATTTTGATCCCCGAATGTTCAAGCACCCCGGCCGACGCAAAAAGCAGCACGAAATAGGCCCAGATCATGCCGGTTTCGCCAAGCGCCGACATGGTTAGCGATTTGGCAACAAAGCCACTGAACAGCGGAAACGCCGAGATCGACATCGCCCCAATAATACAACAGACCATCGTGAACGGCATCTGCTTATAAAGGCCGCCAAGCGCCGAGGCCTTTACCGTGCCAACCTGATGCAGGACGGCCCCCATACTCATGAACAGCAATGCCTTATAGATAATATGCACAAATGCATGCGCCGCCGCCCCGTTCAGGGCTAACTCACTGCCAACCCCGACAGCGACCACCATAAACCCAAGCTGGTTGTTCAGGCTGAACGCCAAGACCCGGCGCAAATCATTTTCAATCACCGCAAAAAATACCGGCAAAGCGGTCATCGCCGCGCCAATCCAGATCAGCAGTTCGGTGCCCGGAAAGCCGCGCGCCAGCGCATAGATCGCCAATTTGGTGGTAAAGGCCGACAGGGCAACGGTGCCGGTCGCGGTGGCCTCTGGATAGGCATCTTGAAGCCAGCCATTCAAGAACGGGAACGCCGCCTTGATGCCAAAAGCGATAAAGACCAACCAGCTTGCCAGATCGCCCAATTCCATGCGGGTAAAGGCAATGCTGCCGGTCTGTGACGCAAGCAAGGCGGCCCCGGCCAGCAAGATCACGCCGCTGGTCACTTGGAACAGCAAATACCGCATCGCGGCATGGCGGGCCCGTTCAGTACCACTTGCCAAGATCAAAAACACCGACGTGACAGCGGTGGCCTCCCACCAGACAAACAGGCTGACAAGGTCGCCGGCATGAAGTGCCGCAATCGCCGCCCCAGCATAGGACAAGGCGGCGCAATGCTGCTGCCAGGCCCGGTCATGCCAGCTATAGATCACATTCAACGCCGCCGCGATATGGAAAATGATCGCAAATGGCAAACTTAGATTGTCAGCCTGATAGAGGATCAGATCAAACCCGATCACCGACCATACAAGATGGGTGCCAGCACCGGCCATCAATCCCGATGCTGAAATGGCAATCGCCCCAAGCATGAAAATCTGGCGCCAGACATGCGGAATAAAAGGCAGGCCAATGGCTGCTAGAATCATAATCAGTCCGGGAGGCAGGCTACTCATCGTAATAATCCTCTCGCCGCATGATCAA
>CAZYKI010000136.1:0-3508 GCA_964648035.1 uncultured Candidatus Puniceispirillum sp.
ACCCATGACAAGGACTTGCCACGCGGGACCCACCCGTTCCAGCTTTATTCGCTGGCCACCCCCAACGGCGTCAAAGTGACGGTGATGTTTGAAGAGTTGTTGGCGCGCGGTGTCAGCGATGCCGAATATGACGCATGGCTGATCCGGATTCGTGATGGGGACCAGTTTGGCAGCGGCTTTGTCGCGGTCAACCCAAATTCAAAGATACCGGCCTTGATGGATTATTCGACGGCTACCCCGACCCGGGTGTTTGAATCAGGCGCGATCTTGCTTTATCTTGCCGATAAATTCGGTCAGTTGATTCCCACCGATCCGGCCCAGCGCGCCGAATGTCTGTCATGGCTTTTCTGGCAGATGGGAAGCGCCCCTTACCTTGGCGGCGGCTTTGGTCATTTCTATGCCTATGCGCCGTCAAAAATGGAATATCCGATCAACCGCTTTACGATGGAAACCAAACGCCAGCTTGACGTTCTTGACCGGCAGCTTGCCACCCGTGCCTTCATCGCCGGCGACGATTACAGTATCGCCGATATCGCTATCTGGGCATGGTATGGGCAGCTTGTCCTTGGCCGGCTTTATGATGCGGCCGCCTTTCTTGACGTCCAGTCCTACCACCATGTGATGGCCTGGGCCAAAACGATAGATGACCGTCCTGCCGTCAAGCGGGGGCGTATGGTAAACCGAATCAGCGGCGAACCACGCTATCAGCTTCATGAACGGCACGACGCCACCGACTTTGATTTACGCACGGCCGACAAGCTGGACAGCTGAACCGCCTGCACCCGCCATACCGCCACAGGAGCCATCAATGCAATGGACAAGCCGCCGCAAACAATTTCGTAACATCCTGCATGGATCCACCTGCATCACCCCGGCCACCGTGTTTGACCCGCTGTCGGCGCGGATGATCGAACAGCTTGGCGGACAGGTCGGGATGCTGGCCGGATCGGTGGCGGCCTTGGCCATTCTTGGCGCGCCCGACCGCATGTTGATCACCGCCAGTGAATTTGC
This sequence comes from uncultured Candidatus Puniceispirillum sp., assembly GCA_964648035.1. Taxonomy (GTDB): domain Bacteria; phylum Pseudomonadota; class Alphaproteobacteria; order Puniceispirillales; family Puniceispirillaceae; genus UBA3439. The sequence continues at coordinate 1,012 of CAZYKI010000136.1, forward strand.
CGATATGGCCTATCGTATTTGCCGGGCGGGTAATCTGCCGGTGATTGCCGATGCCGATCATGGCTATGGCAATGCGATGAATGTGCAACGCACAATCCGCGAACTCGACCATGCCGGCCTTGCCGCGGTAACCATCGAGGACACCAATCTGCCGCAGCCCTTTGGCAGCGACGATGCCAGCCTGCTGTCGATTGATGAAGGGGTTGGCAAGATGAAAGCCGCAGTGGCTGGCCGGACCGACCCTGATATGGTGATTTTGGCGCGTACCAGCGCCGCCACCATCAGCGGGCCTGATGACTGCCTGGCGCGGATCAAGGCCTATGCCGCCACCGGCGTTGACGGCATTACCATGATCGGCATGTCGTCGCCGGCTGATCTTGAGCGGCTGTGCGCCGCCATTGATGTGCCGATCATGCTGGGCGGGCTTGGCGCCGGCGCCCCATCGAACGATGAACTGGCGCGTCTTGGGGTGCGGATTTGCCTGCGTGGTCACCAGCCCTACATGGCGTCGCTGGCGGCCACCTATCACGCATTAAAGCAGGTGCTTGGTGTTGCCGATCAAGCCGATGCGCCGGCCCTGATCGACCCGGATCTGTTGCGCGCCTTAACCGGCGAGGACGGTTATGACGCCGACGCCGCACGGTTCCTGCACCGGTAAAACCGAACCAAGACCGCGGTCGGCCGAGTCCGGCCAAGGCGTTGACAAAAAAGCTTTGTGCCGCTAAGTGAGATGCATAAAGTGATCACTGTTTGCAGGGACCGGCCCGATGATCGGCGCTGGTCATGTCAAGCAAGGAGACAAAGACCATGCCACAACCCTATTGGACCCCGGCCGGCGGCCTGCCGCCGCAATCGCAATTGCTGACCGATCGTGCCATCTTCACCACGGCCTATGCGGTTATTCCAAAAGGTGTACTGACCGATATCGTCACCAGCTATTTGCCATTCTGGACCGATACGCGGCTGTGGGTGCTGGCAAGGCCGATGACCGGCTTTTCCGAGAGTTTTTCACATTATCTGATGGAGGTGTCTCCGGGCGGCGGCAGCCAGCGGCCCGATGATGATGCCAGCGCACAATCGGTGCTTTTTGTTGTGGGCGGGGATTTAACCCTGACGATCGATGGCACGCCGCATCAGCTAACAAGTGGCGGCTATGCCTATATTCCGGCTGGCAGCGACTGGCAACTTGCCAATCACAGCACCGACAAGGCGTTCTTTCACTGGATTAGAAAGCGTTATATCGCGGTTGATGGAATCGCCACCCCGCCAGCCTTTGTGACAAGTGACGCGGCGGTTGATCCGATAGCGATGCCGGATACCGACGGGCGCTGGGCCACAAGTCGCTTTGTCGACCCGGCCGATTTACGCCATGACATGCATGTCAATATCGTCACCTTCCAGCCCGGCGGCACCATTCCCTTTGCCGAAACCCATGTTATGGAACATGGGCTTTTCGTGCTGAGCGGCAAGGCGGTGTACCATCTGAACCAAGACTGGGTCGAGGTCGAGGCCGGTGATTATATGTGGTTGCGCGCCTTTTGCCCGCAAGCCTGCTATGCCGGTGGCACCGCGCCATTCCGCTATCTTCTCTATAAAGATGTGAACCGGCACATGCCGCTGACATTGTGACCGCGGCCGCGATACGCACCGCCTACAGATCGAACACCCAAGGTTCTGGCAACAGACGATAGCCGCCGGTATCGCGGATCAAATGGCTGAACGCCGGAAAATGCAGATGCATCCCGGCCACCAGCAAGCCCTCGCTTGCGGCCATATCGAAAATCCGCCTGCGCGCTGCAATCGCCGCATCAGCATCACTGTCAAAAGCGATGGCGGCCTCTGGCCTTGCCACCTGAATTTCCGGGACATGCACCAAATCGCCCCAAATCAGCAGACGCTCGCCGGCACTTTCCAGAAGAAAGCAACTATGGCCTGGCGTGTGGCCAAGGGCGGGAATGGCGGTAATACCGGGAAACACCTCGATGCTTTTGTCAAATGTGCGTGACTGATCTTTATACGGGGCGATTTGTTCGCGCGTTGCTTGAAAATAGAGCGCTTTGGCGCGGTCATCGCCCTTGGCCATTTCGCCGTCATCCCCCCAATGCCGGGCCTCATTCACATGGGCCACCAGCTCGGCGTTGGGATAATTTTTCTGTCCTGTGCGCCGATCGGTTAGACCGGCTGAATGATCGGGATGCATATGGGTCAAAAGCACCGTATCGATCGCTTTTGGATCAATCCCCGCCGCCTGCAAATTCTGCATCAGCTTGCCCGATGATGGCTGCATATAATCGCCAGACCCGGTTTCAATAAGGGCGGTACGCCCGCCAACCCGTACCACAAACGCGTTGATATGGGTGCGCCGTTCCGGACTGAAATGCGCCGTCATCAGTGCCTTGGCATCGGCATAGTCAATATTGCGCATAATATCGACATCGCCTGACAGATAGCCGTCAGACACCACGGTAACAACCATCTCACCAAGGCGGCGATGGTA
>CAZYKI010000137.1:0-1397 GCA_964648035.1 uncultured Candidatus Puniceispirillum sp.
TGGGAGAAGTGGCTCCCCGGGACGGATTCGAACCGCCGGCCAAGCGATTAACAGTCGCTTGCTCTACCGCTGAGCTACCGGGGAATAGCACACTGCCAAGCGTTATACAGAACGGCGCCTGATATGCAAGTCTGTTTTCACGAAAAAGCGCGCATCACCGTGAGGGCCGCGCCCCATGGCGCCAAATCAGCGGCGCTGCACATGATGGTTATTGGCCTATCACCGCGGCTAATCCTGTCGCCAGTTGGTCGATGGCGTGCGGATCGAGACGGACAGCGTTTAATCGCGCCAGTTCAGCGGTGTTGCGACGTGCCGCTGACCGGTCATAGGCCGGATCATAATGCGACTCGAGAAGGCTTGTCACCAATGCCGTCCACGCCTTGGCTTTAATCTGGGCGTCCCAGTCGGCAATAAGCGACCGGCTATGCCGGAACCGGAGCCCGGACAGCGTTGCCGCCAGCGATTCATGGTTAGCTTTGATATGGGCGTAATCCTGTTCTAAAAACGCCACCCGCGCCGCCAACGGTGCGTCGATGGTGACCCGGTCGGCACTGCGCATGCGCGCCCAAAATGCCGGCGGGATATGAATTTGACCGATTTTATTGCTTTCAGCTTCGACAACGACAGGTCGGTTGGGGTCAAGCCCGGCGATGGCATAGGCAAGCCGCGATTCAAACAAGCGCTGGCTTGGCTGCGGCATGTCAGGCGTGCTGCCAAGAAGCGAGCCGCGATGGCAGGCAAGCCCCTCAAGATCAATGATCTGCACATCTTTTTGTTGCGCCGCCTGCAAAATCCGGGTTTTTGCGGATCCGGTTCGCCCCGCGAGAACGATCAGGCGGAGGGTCGGCGGCACCATCTCCAAGATGTTCACTATGTGTCGGCGATAGGCTTTATAGCCACCGTCAACAAGGCTTGTCTGCCAGCCGATATCGCTGAAAATCCGGGCCATCGCGCCGCTTCGCTGCCCACCGCGCCAGCAATAGATAAGCGGCCGCCAGTCACGCGGCATAGCGGAAAGTCGGGTGTCTATATGCATGGCGATGTTGCGGGCAACCAACACCGCACCGGCGCGTTTGGCGGCAAAAGGACTGACCTGTTTGTAAAGCGTGCCAATTTCGGCGCGCTGTGCATTGTCCAAGACCGGTAAATTCAACGCTCCGGGAATATGATCATCGGCAAATTCCGCTGGTGAGCGCACATCGATGATCATATCGAATCGCGGCATGGCATCGGTCAGGCGCGCCGCCTCGATGCGTGTGACGGGCGCCGCCATCAGACCGCACCATCTTCAGGGTTAGGCCTTAGAGTGTCAACGATACCAATACCATGCCCCTGTTGGTGAACAACACCGATAATAGCGGCGCGATGGTTGGTCCGTTTGAGCGCCGCCAGCGCCT
>CAZYKI010000137.1:1497-3505 GCA_964648035.1 uncultured Candidatus Puniceispirillum sp.
CCACGCCCTGACGCGCGAGTGATTCGGCGCCCTCAACAAGCGGTATCGCTGCCATAGCGATATCACAGCGCCCGGCACCGATACGCTCGATCAAGTTTTCGGCATGCCTTGCAAGGCCAAACCCGGTCACATCAGTCGCGGCGATCACATGGTTCTTGGCAAAAATATCTGCGGCGGCGGCATTGGACTGAGTCATCACCGAAACCGCGGCGTCAAACCCGTCAGCCGATGCCAGCCCCTGCATATGCCCCGCCATAATAATGCCTGTGCCTATCGGTTTGCTGAGGACAAGCAGGCAGGACTCGGGGCATGGGCTAATGGTTTTTGGCTTTGGGGCGTGGCCCGTCACCGAAAACCCAACCGTCAAACGGCCGCCTTCACTTGTATGGCCACCAACAAGGCGCACGCCATGCTCAGCCAAGGCGATGACCGCCCCGGACAGGAGTTGGGTAAGTTGGTTTGTCTGTATGCTCACGCTGGCCTCTGGCAGCGTGATGATAGCCAGCGCGCTAAGTGGCTTGGCGCCCGCCGCGTAAAGATCGCTCAACGCATGCAGGGCGGCAATACGCCCAAACAGGAACGGGTCGGAGATAATTTCTGACACGCTGTCGACGGATTGCACCAGCCGCCGGTTACGCGGCACGGCAGGAACCGCCCCAACATCCGACGCCAACCCATCACCCTCTGCATGATCCAAACCTATCAGGGCTGGATCAGCACCAGCGTCAATCGCCGCTTGGCGGGCGGCCCCCAACGCATGTGACAACACATCGCGGCCCGCCTTGGCAGCACAGCCCATACAGCGGATTGCGGCAAGGGCGGGATCGTCAGATGAGGGGGCCGTCAGCCCGGCAAAAGGGCGGGGTGCCTCCGGCTCAGGCATCGTTATCTGTTGATATTGACGCATAAACCGGCGGTCAATCCACTGTTTCCACGCTAACATCAGGGATGATTTGACCGCCACTGTGCCGCGACAGGCGATAGCTTCACCATCCGCCGTGCCTATTAGGGCCAGATAATGTGATTGGGGCCGCCACCTTGTCACTGGCTTGCCATGAAGGTACCGGCGCAGGTTCCGCGCCAAAACCGGCCCGGCCCGCACCGCAAAAACACCGGCTTTCGGCCGCTCAAAACCTTCAAGGCTGGCAATGTCACCAGCCGCAAAAATAAAAGGATAGCGGCGGGTCTGCAATGTGGGGCGCACCGCAATAAAGCCGTCTTTGTCAAGGTCCAAGCCAGACCGGGCCAACCAATCTGGGGGCCGCACCGGCGTCACCAGAAAACAGGCGTCACAATCATGCTGTTCACCGTCATCAAGATGCAGCTTGTGTTTTTCAACCGCCACCACCGCCTTGCCAAGGCACATGCTGATCCCTGCCGCATGCAGGGCTTTTAACATCAAAAGCCCGGCCCGCGGTGCCATGCCCGGAAGTAAGGTTTGGCTTCGGCTAAAAAGCGTTAATTGGGGTGTCTGTCCCCGATTTTTCCAATACCGGTCTAGCGCCAACGCCAATTCACAACCGGCCGCCCCGCCACCAATAATGCCAATGCGGGCAGGTGCGGTGCGGGAGGCAAAATCCGAAAACTTGCGCTGAAATCTACTGATCGGTTTTACCGGAATAGCAAATTCACGCGCCCCCGCAATCGCGTCAACATCGGGCTGCCCGCCAATATTGATCGATAAAATGTCAAAATGAAGCGCCGGCCGGTTGGCAAATAATAGCGTTTTATTGATAGGGTCAATGCCAGTGCACGGGGCCACAATCAGCCGCGCATTGGCAAGCCGTGCCAGATAGGACAAGTCGATATGAATATCATCATCCTGCCACACCCCTTCAACAAACGCTGGTAACATGCCGGAATAGGGGGTTCTTGTTTGCGACGTCACAATGGTCAGCCGCAACCCTGGAACCGGTTTCATGATGAAATGCTTGATGGCGGCAACCTGCGCATGACCACCGCCAAGAAACACCAGATCGGCCAAAATGGGCGGTTCGCGGTTCATCAT
>CAZYKI010000138.1:0-2174 GCA_964648035.1 uncultured Candidatus Puniceispirillum sp.
GCCGATCGGTCCAATGCGTGACATCGTTGACCTGTACCTGACCATCGGACAGGGTGGCAGCAGCCGATGCTATGTGCGGTGCGTTGTCGGTTGAGTGCATCATCATCACCTTGGATTGCTTGCCATGACCTAAGCATGGGGCGTTCTCCTGCACTCTAAATTGATTTACATCAACTGTGGGTCAGTTTTGTTGCCGATTTGTTGGGGAACGCCAAATTCGGCTTGGCAAATTTCTGCAAGACGCCGAACGCCCTGATCAATCATCGCCTTGTCTCCATAACCGAAACAAAGCCTGATATGGCGGCGGGCATCATCGGCGGATGACCATTCAACACCGGGATTGATCGCAACGCCCTTAGGTGCGGCAATCTCGGCCAACCGCGATGTATCGACAGCCGCCGGCAATTTGACCCAGATAAAAATACCGCCCGCCGGCCGCAGATAGTCGGCCGATGTGCCGAAATATCGATCAAGTGCGGCACAGATGAAATCGGCTTTGTCAGCCAGATGCGCGGCCAGTTTCTTGACGTGGGTATCAAAGGCATGGCTGCAAAAATCAGCTAGAATCATCTGTTCTAAAGCCCCCGATCCGGCATCGGTTTTATAGCTTAGCGCCCGCGCCAGAAATTCTGGACTGGCAACAAGATATCCGACCCGTAATGCCGGGGCGACCGATTTTGAAAATGACCCGCAATAAATCACCCGCCCGTCGGTATCCAGCGCATGGATAGAGGGGGGACGCACACCGGCAAATGTCAGATCGGCATAACAGTCATCTTCAAAAATGGGTAAATCAAACTTTTTTGCCGCGGCCAGCAAACCGCGGCGTCTGTTTTCGGGCATGATGGTGCCGGTTGGGTTTTGAACGGTCGGAATCGTATAAATCAGTCGCGGTCGGGTGCCGGCTTTATCAAGCGCGGCCAACACCGTTTCAAGCGCATCGATGCGCATGCCCTGTTCGTCGGTCGGGACGCCGACAAAATTGACGCCAAGACGGTTAAACCGGCTGTAGACACCGCCATAATTCGATTCCTCGATAACCACCGTATCACCGGGCCGCAACAATGTTTGATTGACCAGATCAAGGGCCTGAAGTGATCCTGATACCAGAAGAATTTCATCGACCGATGCGGCAATGCCGGCCCGCGCTTTAAGGCTGGTGGATAAAAATTTACGCAATCCCAGAAACCCAAGCGGCCCATCGCCAAGCCCATAGGTTGCCAAACGCGCACCATGTTGATCCAGAATAGCGGCGGCCGATGCCTTTAGGGCGTCAACCGGAATGAAGGTTTGATCATTGTGTCCCCCAACAAAATTAAACTGGGGAAAGCCTGTCCAGCGGCCGGTTTCAGGCAATATGTCTTGTGGGAAAACGCGGGTGAAATCAAACATTGTCAGGCGGTCCTTTGTCTGTCATCCGGCCGATATTGTTCGGTGGCCGCTGTGGTTTAGCTATAGCCACCCGATGGCTGTGGTGTTGGGGTGTTTTCTACGCTGTCCTGCATTTTTGCCAATGCCTGTTGGGCGGCCATATTGAACAGCCTGACATCAGAAGCGATGGTCACAAATTGATAGCCTTGTGCTTTACGCAATAACGCGCCTTCGGGTGAACCGGTGTGAATCCCGGCGATTTTGCCATGTTCCTTTGTTTTGGCGACGATATAATCAACCGCCTCGGCAACAGGTTTTTCAAGCTGGTCAAAGGTTGGTTGGCATCCCAATGCAATCGACAGATCGGCTGGCCCGACATATATCGCGTCAAGATCCGGAACCTGTAAAATCTCGTCAAGATTGTTCAGCCCTTCGGCGGTTTCGATCATCGCAAACACCACGATCGTGTCATTGGCATTCACCTGATAGTCCGGGCCGCCATATAAAAGGCCCCGGACTGGTCCAAAGCTGCGCCTGCCGCGCGGTGGGTAATGGGTTGCGGCGACCAGCCGTTCGGCATCATCAGCCGAATTGACCATCGGGCAGATAACGCCATAGGCCCCAGCGTCAAGAACCTTGCCAAGAATGCCCGGCTCAAGCCAGGGCACGCGAACGAGGGGGACGGTGCTGGTTGACGATATCGCGATCAACATGCCAACCGCCGCTTGGAAATCGACCATGCCATGTTGGATATCGATGGTGAGCGAATCCCACCCTTGATGGGCCATAACCTCGCCGGCAAA
>CAZYKI010000138.1:2274-3503 GCA_964648035.1 uncultured Candidatus Puniceispirillum sp.
CCCTGACCATGCAGGGAATTGACGGTAAAATGGTCCGCGCCAACCAAGCCGCGCAACATGCTGTTTTCGGTGAATTGAATAGCGTGGCGCGGTTTGAAAATCTCTTCAAGCGTGGCGTCATCATGTTGTGGCATACGGTGATCATTTTTTCCGGGTTCCTGATGAACGCGGTAATAGAGGCTGCCGCCATAGGCAACATTGATTTCCTGAATCCCACGACAAATGCCAAAAATAGGAATGCCTCTGTCGACACATGCGGGAATAAGGTCAAGCGCAACCCGGTCACGTTCCGGGTCGATAGGTTCATCCGCGGGAAAGGCCGACCCATTAAAGTGATGCGGTTCGATATTGGCCCGGCCACCGGTTAGAACAAGCCCGTGAAGGCTGCCAAGAACAGCGTCAAGGTCGCTGCTATCGATACAGGATGGAACAAGCATAGGCACGGCATCAGCAAATTGCTTCACCGCATTGGCGTAGCGTTTGCCCGTCGAATAGGACAATTGCCGCCCGTTAAAGCCGACGGTTTCATTGGTTGAAATGCCTATGATCGGTTTGCAAGTCACGTTGACAGGCTCCATGTCACTGATCTTTCACCGGTGTCTGGCTCAAACTGTATCACCGCAACGCGTTGCGTCAAACATCCTGTTTTATGCTGATACCGATCAGGTGATTGACTGCCAGGGTGTCATGCAAACATGTCAGACATCATCTGATGATGGCACGGTTAGTTTTCCGGTGACCCCATGTATTTCCAGTGACCGCGCGATGGACCCATCGCTGATTTTGCGCGCGATCAACCGGTTCAAATAGGCCACGGCTTGCGCCTGCCCCTTCTTCACGCCGATGGACTGTTTAACCGCGGTGAAAGGCTGGTCAATCATCCGGTATGACGGTTTGGCGGCCAGTTCTTCCAACAATTTTGGTTTTAGGCTTGCCAGCACATCAACATCGCCATTTTTAAACATTTGATGCGCCGACGCGATTGACGGCGCGCGGATGATCGTGGCCTTAGTAAAATTATCAGACAGCCATAAATCATACGCGCTTCGCTCGGACACGGCGATTGTCACGCCAGCGCTGTCAATCTCGGCATTCGTTGTGGCGGCGATGTCCGGCTTCAGCAGAAAATTGGCGTCAATGACCACATAGGCATTGCTGAAATCGATCAGTTGTGCGCGTTCAGCTTCAAAAGCGATGTTGCCGATATCCCAGAGATCATCGGTGACAGC
>CAZYKI010000139.1:0-3484 GCA_964648035.1 uncultured Candidatus Puniceispirillum sp.
GAAAAGGCGGTGATCAGCTACCACCTCGCGCCGCCACTGCTGGCTTGGCTGAAAGACGGTCGGGGCCGCCCCCGCAAATGGCGCTTTGGCCCCTGGCTTACACCATGGTTGCGGCGGCTGGCAGGCTTGTCCTGGCTTCGTGGGCATTGGTTTGACCCGTTCGGGCACAGCGCCGAGCGCCGGCAGGACCGGGCGCATAAAGCCCGGGTCGAGCAGTGGATCACCCAACTTGCGGCAGCCGCCACCCCAGACAATCTTGATCAAATCGAAACCGCCCTTGATCTGATTCTTGCGATCCGCGGCTATGGGCCGGTGCGCCAAGCCAATAATGACCGGCTTGTCCCCCAAATCGAAACGCTTCTTGCCGGCTTGTGCGACCAGCCGCCGCCGTTGAAAAGCGCCGCCGCGTAAACCGGTTAAATATAGTTTGAGACTTCGATCAGATTGCCGTCCGGATCACGCACATAAAGCGAGAGCAAGGGCCCATTGGCGCCAGTCTTTCGCACTGGCCCGTCCTCAATTTCAATATTATGCGCGGTGAAATGCGCCTGCCAATCGGCAATCGGCTGGGTCGTGATGAAACATAAATCGACACTGCCGGCAACCGGACAGGCGGCGTGCGGTATATAGGGCGCCGCGGCGTCATGAAGATTGATTTTTTGCCGGCCAAAATGCAACGATTGCCGCACCGGCCCGCCCGTTGGGGGCTGGAATGAGTCGACATGCATACCCATGATTTCGGTATAGAAGGTGATCGTTGCCGCAAGATCAGCCGCCTGCATCACGATATGATCAATCGATTCAATTTCCAGCTTGGTCATAAATACCTCGTCACACCATCAGCGGCCAATTGATGAATAGCGTAGCCCCGCCGCCCGCATCACCTCGGGCTCATAGACATTGCGCAAATCAACAATCACATTACCCGCCATAGCCGTCTCAAAACTGGCTGGCGTCAGCGCCCGAAATTCGTTCCATTCAGTAACAAGGACCGCCGCATCTGCCTTGTCGAGGCACGCGCTGGCGGTGGCACAAAATGTGACAGCGGCCGGCAGCATCGGTCTGGCCTCATCCATGGCCTTTGGATCATAAGCCCGAATCGTGGCACCAGCATCAACCAAACCCGCGATGATATCAAGCGCCGGGCTGTCACGCATATCGTCGGTTTCAGGCTTGAAGGCAAGGCCCAAAACCGCCACCGTCTTGCCCTGTACCGCGCCGTCAAGCGCCGCGATCACCCGTGTGGCCATTGCCTGTTTACGCGCCGCATTATAGGCGACCACCGCATCAACAATTGTCACCGGGGCCCCATGTTGGTCGGCGGTGCGGGCCAAGGCCAAAGTATCTTTGGGGAAACATGACCCGCCATAGCCGGGACCGGGATGCAGAAATTTGTTGCCGATACGTTTATCAAGGCCCATACCCTTGGCCACATCATGGACGTTAGCGCCAACCTGTTCGCACAAATCGGCCATCTGGTTGATGTATGAAATTTTCACCGCCAGAAACGCGTTACTGGCATATTTGATCAGTTCTGATGTTTCGAGATTGGTAAAAAGGATCGGCGTTTCGATCAGATATAAGGGCCGGTACAACGCCCGCATAACGTTGCGGGCCGCATCGCTTTCGGTACCAACGACCACCCGGTCTGGCCGCATAAAATCGGAAATGGCCGCCCCCTCACGCAGAAATTCCGGGTTCGATGCGACGTCAAATTGGGCATCAGGATTGGCCTGACGGATCAGCGCTTCAACCTCGCGCCCGGTGCCAACCGGCACTGTCGATTTGGTGACCACAACCGTATAGCCGGTTAAAAAAACCGCCAGCTCTTCGGCCGCCCGATAAACAAAAGACAGATCGGCATGGCCGTCACCACGCCGGGTGGGGGTGCCGACCGCAATAAAGACCGCATCGGCATCCGCCACCGACGGGCCAAGATCGGTGCTGAATGACAAACGGCCAGCCGCGACATTGCGCGCCACCAGATCGTCAAGACCAGGCTCATAGATCGGCATGACCCCCTGTTCAAGAGAGCCGATTTTACCGGCATCCTTGTCGATACAGGTAACGGTAAATCCAAATTCGGAAAAACAGGCGCCAGATACTAGTCCGACATAGCCGGTGCCAATCACTGCAATTTTCACGTTTTTGACCCTTTTTCAACTGACGTTTTGTCTTAGCAGGCAGCGCCAAAATGTTCAACATTCAGCGTGACGCGCAGCGCTGCTGTTCGGCACCGGCCAAAGTTCAGCTTTCGCCCCAGTGGGGTTTGACGATAGCCAGTGCCCTTATGAAAAAATCCCGACTAATCGTCGCGATATTCCGGATCGAGGGTTGAAAATTTCATGCCTGTCCGTTAAGACAAACTTGTTTTTGCCCCCCTTCCCGACTTGTTTCGGGTCGCCCTCTTTAAATCTATGGAGCAGACAATGTCTGATGTTACCGTTCGGGGTGGTCTGACCGTCGCAACTGAATTGTTCGATTTGGTCAATAACGAGATTTTGATTGATACCGGTATCAGTCCCGACCAATTTTGGTCAGCTTTTGACACAGCGGCGCATAAGCTTGCGCCGAAAAACCATGCCCTGCTGCAAACCCGCGCCGCCTTGCAGGCGCAAATTGACGACTGGCTCAAGCAAAATGCGGCAAATGGGCTTGATGCCGCTGCCTATGAAGGCTTTTTACGGGACATCGGATATCTTGTTGACGATGCTGGCGATTTCACAATCGACACCGCCAATGTCGACCCGGAAATCGCGACCATTGCCGGGCCGCAACTGGTGGTGCCGATCACCAATGCGCGCTATGCGCTGAATGCGGCGAATGCGCGCTGGGGCAGCCTTTATGATGCGCTTTATGGTACTGACGCGATCGCCGATGACGGCGGCGCGGAAAAAACATCGGGCGGCTACAACCCGGTCCGCGGTGCTAAGGTCATTGCCTTTGCCCGTGCGCTTCTTGATGAGTCAGCACCTCTTGCCGGCGCCAGCTGGACTGATATTTCAGGTCTTGCTGTCGAAAATGGTGCGTTGCAAGTAACCACGTCAGCTGGCCAGACCGGCCTTGCCGATGCCAGCCAATTTGTTGGCTATACCGGTGATGCAGCCAGCCCGACAAGTGTCATTCTGATGCGGCACGGGCTTCATTTCGAAATTTTGATCAAAGCCAACGGAACGATTGGCGCGCGCGATGCGGCGCATATTGATGACATTATGGTCGAATCGGCGCTGACCAGCATTATTGATCTGGAGGATTCTATTGCCGCGGTTGATGCCGAAGACAAGGTGCTGGCATTTAGAAACTGGAACAAAATCATGCGTGGTACGCTGACCGCGGACTTTGTCAAAAACGGCGCCAAAATGACCCGTCGGCTGAATGATGACAAAACCTATATTGCACCCGATGGCAGCACCGGAACCTTGCGCGGTCGGGCCTTGATGTTGGTCCGCAATGTCGGGCATTTGATGACCAATCCGGCGGTGCT
>CAZYKI010000140.1:0-3483 GCA_964648035.1 uncultured Candidatus Puniceispirillum sp.
CATAGACAGTTGGTTCGGTTATGCGTAACGGCGCGGCGGTTTGCTGGCACGCTGTAAAGGCCAAGGAACAAAAACCAATCATTGCCGTATGACGGACGAGGCGCCGTAATCTGTTTGCTGTCATTTTTTCATCCCTCAACATCGTCCCTACAACTATCAAAACAATATTTGTGACGGTAAGCAAGTTTAATTGTCGGTGGCTGACCCTTGGGCAAATCTAAGCCCGGTTCCTGATTTTTCAATCCGCCGCATCATTTGTGCGGCTGGGCGAGGGGTGGATGACAGCGCGTTAAACCACGGCAACAATTCAGAATCGGGCCGCATCGAGGCCATGACCAGCAGAGTTTTTGCCGCAGATTTCATTGTGCTGTCCATGGTAAAACTTGGCAAGGTAACGCTTTGCTTTGGTGGCAAAGCAGCATGGTTTCGCAAAATCATGTTTGGTGTGGCATTGTCTTGATGGCTGTAAAGGGCGGCCCATACGCCGATCGGCTGATCGGATCTGTTGCCAAGCGTTAGTTGAAACCGGCAGCCATTATTGATCCAGCCAGGCAAGGTGTTGGTGGTGATGGTGGCGGTTCGCGGCGCCGCACAAGCGGCATCCTGTCCGGTAATTAGCTGTATTTCGATATGCACATCGGCGCCAAGTCCGGCAGCCCGGTGGCGAAGATATTTTTCAAAAAAAAATGCGCCATTCACGTCTAGCCAATTTCCGTCTTGCCGCATTTCGCGCAGTTCCATAAATAACTCGCGATAGCGCCCTTCTGCATCAAGCCGTGTCAAAGGGGCGGTAAATCCCATCGCCAGATGGCTGCCCACCGCGATGCAAGCAAGCCCAAACGCCACCGCTGCAATAACGCGTTTAACGGGCCAGCGCCCCCCGACGACGGGGGCCGTTCCCGCAATGCCAATTGTCAAATTAAAGTAGGTGGCAATGTCGGTGATTGATGTTACCGGCACCCATGTGATCGCCAGTTGCGACCCGTTGTCTTGTTCGATCGCTTGAATTTCGGCGATGTTTTCTGGATGTGCAATCACCAGAACCGGGTCGGCAAAACCCGGCTTTTTGTCAAGCGCCGCGCGGGTCATCTTCCATTTTTGGTCGATCTCTTCAACCGGTTGGACAATGCCTTTCGGGGTCACCTTGCCGGTTGTCCACATAAGCGCGTGCGGCGAAACGGCCGCTGACTTATCAGGTTCGGCATGGAATAAATGCATAATAGTCAGACCCAGCTGCCAGCTATGGCCTTGCGTGATCGGGCCTGACAGATCAATCCGGTAGGAGGGGTGACCGGTTATTTGTTCAATAAGACCAGTTGGTCGCCGCACAAAAGCATCATAAAGCGGGCTGATCGGCAGTTCTTGAAAGCTGTCCGAAAGGCACAGCACCGACCGGATGTCTGGATCTTCTTCTGTAATCGAAACAACCTCGACCGGTCCGCGGGTCGTGGCGATCCATATGGTTGGTAATGTCACTTAATGAAGAACTCCGCCGCTGGGTCGTTAAAGGCATCAATCACCGGATTGTCCTCGCCGACCATAACTTGCGACACGCCATTATGAACCGACGATAGGCTGATAAAGTTATAGTTATTATTGTGACAGTAATAAAGATGTTGTGGGGTAGTTTCTGCCAGCTTGTGAAGGCGGATGATTAGAAAATAGGCGCCATCATGGCGTGATGATGCTTTAAGCTCGAGATCAAATTGATCGCCGATCCGTTTGTCCATCGGCGCGCTGGCGGCGGCGGCTTGGGCGGGCTGGGTATAAATGGCCATCGACCGTAACAATGCTGCAAACCGGCTGGCCTGCTTGGCGTTGCTGCCGATCTTTGCAATCGTCTCGGCATGCGTCTCAGGGGCGGTAGCGGCGGCCCATAGATCGGCAAAAGTCAGTTGCCGCATTGTATCAGGTTCATGGGCTGCAAGGCTTGTGTCCAACTGGCGATAGGTTTCCAATGTGACAAAATGCGCTGTGGCGTCGTCAAGCCCGATGGTTGGTTCGTCAGAATGATTGGTCATGCCGTTTGTCCGTATATCTGTCTGAAATGGTCAAAGAATAAGTCCCGGTCGGCGATGCAGCGGGATTGCAGTGACGGGTTACCGGATTGGGCGGTGATGATGGCCGGGTTATTGCTGACCAGTCGGTTCAATGGTGGTGCAAGACGTGACAATATTTCGATGCCATTGGCCAATTCAGCGGTCCATGTTTCGACATCTTCGGTCGGCAATTTGCCAAGACCTTTGCGACGGAATTTCTTTTTGGCTTGCTGCAAGCGGTGCAATAGACGAGGCATCACATCGGCCGCTGAATCAAGAAGGGCGACGCTGATTTGCGCGATCAATTCCTGTTCATCGATGGGGCCGGTGAGGCGCGATCGCACAATGGCACCAACATCGCGCATCGCCTTTTGTTCAGTCTCTTCGGCCAACGGCAAGGCGGCATAAACAAACGCTGGTGATCGTGCCAAGTACAGCGAAAAAGCCGCCGCTTCGGCAAGCCCTTGTATGGTGGCATGTAGCTGTTTGATCTGGTCTATCGCCACGTCATAGGCGGTCGTGTCGACAAAGCCGTCCATCGCGTTCAGCTGGGTTTTTTTCTGGCGCGACGCCTCGATCAGCCGGGCTTGAACGGGGCCAAAAGTGACCAGACGCAGGATGGTCACGATCAGGGCTGGCCCATCGTCACCAAAATCTAGCAGCTGTGCTATTTGGTCATGTTCGGTGGCGGTGACCAGTTTGATCATTTGCAATTCTGCCGGGCTGATTTTACCAAGTTGCGATCCGATCAGGGCATCGTCACTTGCGTCATCAAACATCGTCTCGGCTGTCTGTTGGTCGATCCGGTCAAGCGCGGCCTGCCCCTGTTCGTTCAGCGCATCAAGACTGGCTTCCTGCTGGAACTGGTTGCTCGTGGCGGCACGGATGGCATGCCGGAATGTCACCCAATTTTGCACGCAATTGGTATAGAGCCGAAATTTGGAATCTGTATCAAGGCTGACCTGTATCCAGAAATCAACAATCAGCTCGTCGTCAATATCGCTGACGCTAATGCGGTGATCCTGGCCATAGCGCGCCGCCACGAAATCGCGCAATGATTTGGCTTTTTTTTCGGCAGATGCTGTTGCCATATGGTCTTTTAGGAAGTGATACATTTTGCGCGAGATGTCATTCGATATCGCGGTAACATCGTGCCGGTTTTTTGCTGTGGCGAGGCGATTATAAAATGCCTCAAGCTGATCATAACCGATGACTTCTAATATCAGATCGAGAAGCGCCGAATGTCTGGCAATATGCACCAGATTGACATCAAATGTTTGGGTGTAATGACTGGCTTCGATGATCGTTTGGTGGCGTCTGCCAACCGGGGTGCTAACGGCCGATTGCAGACCCTGCCCAAGGCTGCGCGCTGTCACCGGTTGCGACATCGCAAACCAATGATAAAGCGCAACCCCGTTTTGGGCGCTAACCGATAGAAAATGAC
>CAZYKI010000141.1:0-3403 GCA_964648035.1 uncultured Candidatus Puniceispirillum sp.
AGCCATCTTTATGGCGGCATTGATGAGCCCGAACCGAAAATAATTGACGTCTTTATTTGCAAATTGCGGCGCAAACTGGTTGATGCTGGCGCCGATGGTCTGTCAATCGACACGATTTGGGGACAGGGATATGTGTTGCGCGAAACACGCAACTATGCGGCCCTTGAAAAAACCGCCTGACCCACGATTACCGCCTGCCCTATTATGTTGCGCGCCCGCCGGTTATGCCGGCGGGTTTTGTGACGGCTGGTCGGCGTTCCGGTTGGGGGCAAACCATAGCGCTTGCGTCCCAACCGAAGGCCCGCTATGCCTGACGCGGGTGGCGCCATCATGCGCCCCATGGACCCCGGTCAATCGGCGAGGCTTTATGCTTTATTTCAATCTTGGTGATTTCGTTGTGCATCCGACCCAACCCGATTGGGGTTTAGGGCAAGTGCAATCGATTGTCGGGATGAATGTAACGGTAAATTTTGAACATGCCGGTAAGCAGATGATCAATTGTCAGATTATCACGCTTACTAAAACCGACCCGAAGCGGAAACCATAATATAGCCCGACCAGCTGGCCTAACCGGCGACAAATTGACCCAGAAGGCCGATAAAAACCCAAAGACTGGGGAAATTATTTTTCGTTCGGGCCGAATCTGCAAAGATAGGGATTGGTTTTTTTGGCTGTGTGGTTATGGTGCCTGTTCCGTTGTGCGCAATTGCTGGCGAGGAGTGACGATTGGATTATCGTGTTCTGTTTGAAAACCGACTGAACCAATTGAAAAGCGAAAACCGCTACCGCACCTTTGTTGAACTGGAGCGGCAAAGCGGCTGGCACCCGCATGCGCTGTGGCACAGCCCTACCGGCCCAAAAGATGTAACGATTTGGTGTTCCAACGACTATCTTGGCATGGGGCAACGGCCGGAGGTGATCGAAGCGCTAAACAGCGCCATCCGCGACCATGGAACCGGGGCCGGTGGCACCCGGAACATTTCCGGCACCAGCGCCGCGATTGTGGCGTTGGAATCCGAATTGGCGGGCCTTCATGGCAAAGAGCGGGCGCTGGTGTTGACAAGTGGCTATGTCGCCAATGAGGCAAGCATCAGCGCGCTGGCTGGCCTGCTTGATGATGTGTTGATCCTGTCAGATGCGATGAACCACGCATCGATCATTTCCGGCATTCGCTATGCGCGCTGTGACAAAGCCATTTTCCGCCATAATGATGTGGCGCATCTTGAATCATTGCTGGCCGCCCAGCCGCTTGACCGGCCAAAATTGATTATTTTTGAATCCGTTTATTCAATGGATGGCGACACCAGCCCCATCGCCGAGATTGTCGCCCTCGCCAAATCATATAACGCGCTGACCTATCTTGACGAGGTGCATGCGGTCGGCATGTATGGCGCTGAAGGCGGCGGTATTGCCCAAGCCCGCGGATTGCAAGACGATGTCGATATTATTCAAGGCACCCTTGGCAAGGCATTTGGCTTGGTTGGCGGTTATATTGCGGCGGATGACGTGATTTGTGACGCGGTTCGCAGCTTTGGATCAGGCTTTATTTTCACCACCGCCTTGCCGCCAGCCCTGGCGCATGGGGCGCTGGCATCAGTCCAGCATTTGCGCAGCAGCAGCGCCGAACGCGACGCGCAACAGGCCCAAGCGAACAAATTGAAGGCCGCGTTACGCGATGCGGGCCTGCCAATCCTTGCCGGCGACACACATATCGTGCCGGTAATGGTCCGTGACGCCGCCAAATGCAGCCATATCTGCCAGATATTGCTGGAAGAATTTGGCCTCTATGTGCAGCC
Organism: uncultured Candidatus Puniceispirillum sp.; assembly: GCA_964648035.1. GTDB lineage: Bacteria > Pseudomonadota > Alphaproteobacteria > Puniceispirillales > Puniceispirillaceae > UBA3439. The sequence continues at coordinate 1,797 of CAZYKI010000141.1, forward strand.
GATCAACTACCCGACCGTGCCGGTCGGCACGGAACGGTTACGTCTTACCCCCGGCCCGCTTCATACTGACGAGATGATTGTTTATTTGGTCGACTCTCTAAAGCAAGCCTTTGCAATTGCTGATCGTGATGCGAGCCAATCGGCCAGTTAAACCGACGGCGCCATCCAAATGACGAAAACGGCCATAGAAGGCTGTGCAAATTATCGCTAAGTTCTAGAAATTTGTGATCTGCCTTCCTACATAGGCGATGGGGTCGTGCAAACCGACCCCGCCCCGTGCCGTCACGGTTTTTGAACAAGATCAAGGTGAGCAAGATTATGCCGATTACGCCCATACCGTCCGACCATCCACGTTTTCCGGGACATGCCAAAACCGGATTGCTGCTGGTCAATCTTGGTACGCCAGACGGCACTGATACGAAATCGATGCGGCGCTATCTAAAGCAATTTCTGTCCGATCGCCGTGTGATCGAGGTGCCACGCCTGTTATGGTGGCTTATTCTGAATGGGATTATTTTGAATGTACGCCCCAAAAAATCGGGCGCGGCCTATGCCCGTATCTGGCTGAAAGACGACCCGGACGGCTCACCACTGCGCCGTATCACCCGGCTACAGGCCGAACATATCGCCAAGACATTCCAGCATGAAGACCTCGTCACCGATTATGCGATGCGCTATGGCCAACCGTCGATAGCTGATCGGTTGAAAGCCCTGCAAGAGGCCGGATGCACACAAATCGTCGTGGTGCCGCTCTACCCGCAATATGCTGCCTCGACAACCGCCACGGTTAATGACGAGCTGTTCAAATGGGCGCTTGATTTGCGCTGGCAACCGGCCATTCGTACCGCCCCCCCCTGGCATGACCATCCGGCCTATATCAAAGCGCTGGCCAATAGTGTCCGCGCGGCGGTAAAGCAGCACGGCAAGCCTGATGAACTGGTGGTATCGTTTCACGGCATCCCGAAAAGCTATTTCGTGGCAGGCGATCCCTATCACTGCCACTGTATGAAAACCGCGCGCCTGCTCCGCGAAGAGTTGAAGTGGGAGGAAGCGCATTTTCACCCAACATTCCAATCGCGGTTTGGATCAGAACCATGGCTTCAGCCATACACCGACAAAACCGTGGTGAAGCTGGCCGAAGACGGGGCCAAACATGTGATGATCATGGCCCCCGGATTTGTTGCCGATTGCCTTGAAACCTTGGATGAACTCGATATCGAACTTCATGAAGAATTTCTCGAACATGGGGGCGAGACATTCACCTATATTCCGTGCTTGAATGACAGCGCTGAAGGTATGCAGGTGATCGAGGCGGTTGCCGAAGCGAACCTTGCCGGTTGGATCGACCGGCCGAAAAGCCGAAAATAGACCGTTGTCCGGGCTTTTCTTTGGGCAGCAGTAATGCTATAGGCTGTTCAGCGTTGGCCTGCCCCGGATAAAGCGGGATGGTTCGACCAACTTTGCGGTGATCCCCACCTGGATCAATCGGCGTTTTTGTGACGCGGCGTTCGTATACTGGCTATTACCCTAGCCTTCCAAGCTAGAGAAGCGGGTTCGATTCCCGCACGCCGCTCCAATTTCCAAGTTTCTAGGTCCGTGGACCGTGG
>CAZYKI010000142.1:0-1281 GCA_964648035.1 uncultured Candidatus Puniceispirillum sp.
AACCTACCTATTCAAAGGCAAAAAGCCAGCCATAGGAAATGATCACAGCGGGCACCGCCGAATAGAGTGTGGCAATGACCGCGACCCGCGGGGCGATGGCGATGGCTGGAAACAGGGCATCGCCATCATTGCTGATCGCATTGCCAATCTGTGCAGACAGCGGTAGGGCACCAGCCAGATACATTGTCGTCACCAGCACCTGTGGCCCGCATCCGGGCAAAAAGCCGATCAAGATCGCCGCCAGCGGGGTAAAGATGGTGTAGCCGCTAAACAGGGTCTTGAGATCAAGCGCAAAGAAGTAAACTGATAAATCAAACATCAGATAGGCGCCAATCACCCACACCGTCACAAAATTCGTATCAGCAACGGTACGGCGTAAAATACTGCCGCTTAGTGAAAACACCTTGTCGCCACTAATACCAAAACGCGGCGCCAGGCGCATGCTGATCGCCAGCACGCCGCCAATCACACCAAGCAGGCTTGCCGGCCGGTCGATATAAGCATTGGCAAACAGCGCATCAGCATCAACCTGAAAAGCAACCAGGCCGGCCAGAACAAGCCCAGGCAACATGATCAGCAACCAGATCCGATCAAGCCACGGGGTGCTGGCATCATGGTTCAAATGCGCGACCGCTTCGGCCGTGTCGGTGGACCCGCGTAAAAAATCTTGCCCGTGAAGGGCGTTGACCAGCCAGCCACTGATCGTGCCGACACCAAAGCCAAGCACGATAATGCCAAGCCCAGTCAGCGGTTCTTGGGCTAATAACAAAAAGGCAGCGTCGCCCATCGTTGCCGTCAAAACCGCCACAACACTGCCAAAACTCAGCCGCCCAGTCACATATTGCGTGACAACGATAATCGCCCCGCCGCATCCCGGCAGGGCTCCAAGCGCCGCCGCCACCGGCACTTGCCAGTTGCCAGCGTCACGCAATGCCTTGGTCGCATCGATCTTTAGCCACCGCTCAACGCCGTAAAACAAAAAGAAGGTGCCGGCAACAAATGTGCTGACCTGAATATAGGCATCAGCAATGGCCCGAAATACGATATCCAACAGGGCCGAACTGGCATATGTCATCGTTACCGCCGCCACAACGACCGGCAACAGAATCATCAGCCCATGCCACAGCGCCGCACGTCCGGCGGAAAACCGCGCGGCCGGTGGTGACGGGGGATGTGGCATCAGTTTTTCATACATCGTGCAATCTTAGCACTGGCTAACTTTACTCACAAGACCTAAAAACATGAGGCTTTCCTTGGTAGCGTTACGCCCGACATCGCATC
>CAZYKI010000142.1:1381-3277 GCA_964648035.1 uncultured Candidatus Puniceispirillum sp.
ACAAGACCTAAAAACATGAGGCTTTCCTTGGTAGCGTTACGCCCGACATCGCATCTCCGCCTCGTCACGCCGCCTCGTCACGCTGGGGCGGTGCGCCGGTTTTGCCGTCTTGTCACGAATGGTGCTTTGGTGCGATGTTTGGACAATTCCGTTTTGGGCGATCAGGGCAGTCAAGGCAGATGAATGAACCGATTTTTCGCTATAGCACACCGGTGATTTTATTCGGTGGTGCGCCCGTGGCGCCGGCCATTATCCCGTTGTTGTCGGGGCTTGTCGGATTGCCGGTGCTGGCCGCGGATGGGGGGCTTCATAACGCGCTGGCGGCGGGCTTTCATCCGACAGCGGTGATCGGCGACATGGATTCACTCGACACCGATGCGGCCCTGCCGCCGAATATTGAAATGATCCAGTGTAGCGGCCAAGATGATACTGATTTTGCAAAAAGCTTGGCGCGGATTGCCGCGCCGCTGATTATCGGGGTCGGATTTCTTGATGGGCGGTTTGATCATGCGTTGGCGGTGATGGATGTGCTGTCACGTCCGGCATATCGGCGGCCGGTTTTGTTGCTTGGCGGCTCGGATGTGATGCTCAGATGCGATGGTGATTGCCAGCTATCATTGCCGGCCGGCACGCGGTTGTCGGTCTGGCCCTTGTGGCAACAGGCGTTTCACAGCTCGTCGGGGCTTGACTGGCCGCTTGACGGCCTCACCTTGCAGGCCGGTATGCGGACCGGTACATCGAACCGGGTGAGCGATGGGCTGGTCACAGTGAAAGCGGCGGCGGGTGACGGCTATGCGGTGATCGCGCCGGTTGATTGTTTTGCTGCGATGCTGGCGGCGGCCACCGCCACATTTTGCCTGCCCGAACCCACCCCGCGGGGGGCGTGATCAAAAGCGGGGCAGACTGACCAGCTGATATTGCCATCAATGTTTCAGGTGCTTATAGTTGGCGACACAGATTTCACACAAGGACGGGGCATCGACTCATGACAACAGAATTTCCAAAAGCCGGGGCAACAAACGCCGTGGCAACGCGCTTGCCGGTTTTGGCCGACGCCATATTGGCCGGCCCTTTCGCCGGTAAAGCCGTTTCAGGACCGGCTGCCAAAGCCTTTTTGGTGGTTGTTGGCAGCCTGCTTTTGGCCGTTTCCGCCCAATTCAAAATTCCGCTTTATCCGGTGCCGGTGACTGGGCAAACCCTGCTGGTGTTGCTGATTGGCATGGCCTATGGGCCACGGCTTGGCGCGGCGACCGTTGCCGCCTATTTGTTGCAGGGGGCCGTTGGCCTGCCGGTTTTCGCCGGGGGGGCGTTTGGGCTAGCCACCTTGTTTGGCATGACAGGCGGCTATCTTTTCGGGTTTTTAGCAGCGGCCTTTGTCATGGGCTGGCTGGCCGAGCGCGGCATGGGCCGTACTGTTATCAGCACGGTCTTGGCGATGCTTATCGGTAATCTGGTGATTTATCTCTGCGGGGCGTCATGGCTTGCGGCCTTTATTGGGGCAGACAAAGCGCTGGCGGCCGGGGTGTTACCATTCCTTTATGGCGACGCTGTTAAATTGGTGGTGGCTGCCGGTTTGATGCCGGTCGCCTGGCGCGTGGTCAAGGCCGCCCAGAAATAGCGCGGCTGTCGCAAATAAATGCAAAATCCCGGCCTGGTGCCGGGATTTTTTTTACAGGCTTGTCAAAAAGCGGTTGTCGTTGGCAGGCAATGGTGCCGCCACCGCCGGATCGCACGGCCCAAAATCATCCATTGCGTCGATTATGTCTATGACCTCGACCTCGCCTGACTGCTCAATGATTTCAAGAAGGCGGTCTTCCGGCGATTGACCGGTCTCGTGCAATATCGTTACCGCGATTACCGCCGCGATGGTGCTGGTAGCGGTTTCGGTTGCGTCGG
>CAZYKI010000143.1:0-3261 GCA_964648035.1 uncultured Candidatus Puniceispirillum sp.
TCAAGGCTGGCATATTCGGCAAGCCGGGCGATATCCACCGTTAAAATTACATCGGCTGGGCTGGCCTCACCCTCGGCCTGAAGCCGTTGTGCCAGCCCTTTGGCGGCGTAAACGACCTTTGTTTCAACGCCGGTTTCGGCCGTAAAGGCATCAAGAAATGGTTGAATCAGGGCCTGTTGGCGATGCGAATAAATATTGATGCTGGCCGCAAAAGCCGCCGACATGCCGCCGCCGATCAGCAGCAAAAAAACAGTCGCTGCACGAAGACCATACCACCACCCCATTGCCATAAAGCGTAGCACCAGCGACTCCTCTTTTCCTACCGATAGCATGCCGACACCGCCTGTCAAAAGGCAGGCTAGTTGAGAATGATTATCAAACGCAATTCATCTGGGCAAGCATTTTTTTGCGAATCATTCTCAATTAACCACTAGCCACGATGACAAAACGCAATGGGCTGGCCGCAAGATGGGGAATTTCTTTTACCGATAATCAAAGGTGGGGTATTAACATCCTGACGACACAAAGCCCGGCCCGCGCCACGCGCCAGCAGGACCGGCCGCATATAGGAGATACGGCACATGCTGGACATGGGGTTTGAGGCGTTTACCATCGCGCTTTTACAGATCATCGCCATTGATATTATCCTTGGCGGCGACAACGCGATTGTGATTGCGTTGGCCTGTCGCAATTTGCCGGCGCATCAAAAACGGGCCGGTATTTTATGGGGAACGGCCGGCGCGATCATTTTGCGGGTTATTCTGGTCTTTTTTGCCAGCGCATTGATGACAACAGCCGGCTTGCGTTTGATTGGCGGGTTGCTGCTTTTGTGGATTGGCGTCAAGCTGATTACCGAGGAAACCGGCGACGACCTTGACGGCAAGATCAAGCAAAACAGCAGCCTGATTGGCGCCATCCGCACCATCATCATTGCCGATTTTGTGATGAGCCTTGATAACGCGCTAGCGATTACCGCGGCATCCAAAGGCAATATGTTTTTGGTTGTATTTGGCCTTGTCCTCAGCGTGCCGATCATCATCGGTGGTAGTGCGATTATCCTGCGCATGATGGAACGATTCCCAGTGATCGTGGTCTTGGGCGGCGGTTTGCTCGGTTGGCTTGGCGGTGATTTGATGGCAACCGATAAACTGGTCACCGGCCATTTGCCGGACTTGTTCAGTGCTGTGCCGCAAACCGGCGCTATTGTTGGTGCTTTTCTGGTGGTTGTTATTGGCAAACTGACCCAGATTGCCGCGCGCCGCCGCATGGTCGGACATGACCCTGACTGACGGATCACCCTGACCGGCGGTCGCGGCATTGTCAAAACTTTGCGCGATCGGGCGCAAGAGGATTGGCAACCGCACAAAAAACGCTACTCTGTTGGCTTCCGTTTCTATTTTAAGAGTAATTTCATCCATGACCCAACAAAACACTCCCGCCCTTGCAGTCATTGGCTTTGGCGAGGCTGGATCTAGCCTGTGCAAAGGCTGGGGCCGCACTGACGTTCGCGTTTTCGATATCAAACAGCACGGCGATGCCGGTATCGCGGCCGCCAAAACCGCCGAAATAGCCGCCGCCACGGTCATCGGGTGCGATGATACTGCTGGCGCGATTGCCGATGCCGACATGATCTTTAGCACGGTGACCGCCGATCAAGCCCATGCCGCCGCTTCTGCCGCCGCCACAGCGATCAAGCCGGGCGCCTTTTTTTGTGATCTCAACAGCTGTGCGCCGTCAACCAAGCAAAAGAACGCGGCTTTGATCAATCAGGCAGGTGGCCGCTATGTCGATGTGGCGGTGATGGCAACAATCACCCCGAAATATCATCAAACCGCGATGCTGGTGGCTGGCGAACATGCCGAGGCGGCAATTGAACTGATGCTGGCGCTGGACATGAAACCAACGCATGTACCCGGCCCTGTTGGCCGCGCCTCGACGATAAAAATGATCCGCTCTGTGCTTGTTAAAGGCATTGAAGCCTTGACCGCGGAATGTTTTTCGGCGGCCTGCCGGGCGGGCGTTGCCGATGAAGTGGCCGCCTCGCTGGATGCATCGCAAAGTCATGACGGCTGGAAAGACCAAGCCACCTACAATATGGAACGGATGACCACACACGGCATTCGGCGCGCCGCTGAAATGCGCGAAGTGGCAATCACCTTGTCAGACCTCGGCATTCCGGGCCGGATGACCGCTGGCACTATCGAATGGCAGGATAATTTCGGTCATTTGGGATTGTCCCTGCTCGACACTGAAGGGCTGGAAGCGCGGATCAATGCGATTGAGGCGGCCATTGCTAAAGGCTGATCATCGGTCAAGCTGGCAAACAGGCTGACGGCCGTCAAATTTTACGGCCTTCAGCCACGCCGACAAAGGCACCGGTTGCCAGAATCAACCCGACACCGGCCCATTGCGAGGCAGTCAATATCTCGCCCAACAGCCACGCCGCCGACACCGCCGCCACCAACGCCTCGGACAGCATCAAAATGCCGACAAGGCCCGGCGAAATATATTGCATGATCCGAAAGATCAGCAAAGCGGTTGGCAGAAACACCACTGATGAGGCGACAAATGCCGGCGGTATTGCCACCAGCCATATTGGCAAGGCCGGCACCGGTCCGGCAAAGGCAAGCGCCGCAAGCAACGCGATCAGCCCGCCAAGCAGATATTGGAAAAATGTGATATGCCGATAGTCCAACCGGTCATAGCGGCGGATAATCACCGACCCGATCGCCCAAAACAGCCCTGACAGCAAGCCCAACATATCCAACCGGTCAAACCCAGCCAAATCTTCATGGACCGCCGTGGTCAAAACACAGCCAATCAGCGCACCGGCAATCGCCACCCACCGACCAAAGCCAGCCCGCTCGTCAAGCCAAACAAAGGCCAGCAGGCTGGACCAAATTGGCGTCATATAGAACAACACCACGGTTTTGGTCACTGACGCCATCACCAGCCCCAGCGAATAGAGGACAAAACCGGCCCCCATCAACAGCCCCGCCGCCAAGACCGGCCCCCATTGGTGGCGGCCGATCAGAACAAGGCTACGCATAAATGGCAACATCGCCGCCGCCGGCAACAGATGAAACAGCACAACCGCCCACAGACCAGACAAACCAACTGATTCAAGATAGCGCATTGGCACCCATAACAGACCCCAGATCGCTGACGACAAAAACACCAGCAACAAAGCCTGACGGGGCGGATATTGGCGGTGAAAAACCGCGGAAATCAAATGCATTGCATCGCGCATCCCTATCCAGC
>CAZYKI010000144.1:0-3162 GCA_964648035.1 uncultured Candidatus Puniceispirillum sp.
GCTGATGATTATATCCAAGCCGGCGACCCGCCCGTGGTCATCATCAATGCGGGGCTAAGCCCGGTCCAGCAGCGTAATCTGGAAACTGCAATTGGCGCCAAAGTCATTGACCGGACGCAATTGATTCTCGAAATTTTCGGGGCGCGGGCGCAAACACATGCTGGCCGTCTGCAGGTTGAACTCGCCGCGCTGACATTCCAACGAAGCCGCCTTGTCCGCAGTTGGACGCATCTTGAACGCCAACGTGGCGGTGGCGGCTTTTTAGGCGGGCCCGGCGAACGTCAGATCGAACTTGACCGGCGGATGCTGATGGACCGGGTGTTGCGGATCAAGGCTGACCTGAAAGAGGTGGCGCGCACCCGTGGTTTGCAGCGGGCGAACCGGCTTCGCGGGGAAACGCCGACCGTGGCGCTGATCGGCTATACCAATGCTGGTAAATCAACCTTGTTTAACCGGCTGACCGGGGCTGGCGTGCTGTCCAAAGATATGCTTTTTGCAACGCTTGATCCGACCATGCGTGAATTGTCCTTGCCGCATGGCGGCCGCGCGGTTTTGGCCGATACCGTTGGCTTTATCAGTCAATTGCCGACCGAACTTGTCGAGGCGTTCAAAAGCACGTTGGAAGAGGTGGTTTATGCCGATATTCTGCTTCATGTACATGATGCGGCGTCAGTTCTGGTGGCTGAAGAGGCGGGTGATGTTACCGCGGTGCTTGATGATTTAGGGCTTGATGAAACCGCCCAGCAAAACAAGATTATCCATGTGCTGAATAAATCTGATGTGATGTCGGCCGACCAGCACGACATGCTGGCCAATTTGTTTCCCGGGGCGATCGCGGTTTCAGCGCTAACCGGCGATGGCCTGCCGGCGCTGTTGGCGGCAGTTGCGGCGCGGATCAATCGCACATCAGCCACCATACGGGTCATGCTGCCGCCCGATGCCGGGGCAGCACGGGCTTGGCTTTACAGTCATGCGGTAGTGACCGCGTCATCCTTTGATGCGGCGGGGCTGGAAACGCTGGCGGTCACCATCAGCGGTGCCAATAAGGCGCGATTTGAAACCAAATGGCCCGCATTGGTGATAGCGCCGCGCTAAGACCGCGCCAGAGCTATGGTGGTGACACGATATTTTGCTTGGCAGCACCAGTGGTCTTGTGATTTTGTGTGACCATCGAATGCCTGTCCAAAAAGGAATTAGAAGATGGCTGAACGGATTGTATTTTTGAATGGCGACTATCTTCCCGAAAGCCGCGCCAGCCTACCTATTTTTGATCGTGGCCTGTTATTTGCCGATGCGGTTTATGAGGGATTCGGCATTCTTGACGGGCAGATTGTCGATTTTATCTATCACATGGACCGGCTTGAACAATCACTAACCAAACTGAATATCCCGATTACCTTTACCACCGACGGCATGTTTCACGATTTGATGCGGTTAATTGCCGAAAATAACGCTGAAAACGGGTTTTTATATCTTCATATCACCCGCGGGGCCGGCGATCGGGCATTTCCTTATCAAGGTGATTATCGGCCGAATATGTTTGCTTTTACCCAAGGCGAAAAATTCAGCGCTGATGCCCCGCCACCGGTTATTGATCTTGCGACCTATCCAGATTTGCGCTGGGCGCGACGCGACATCAAATCGACCAATCTTTTGGCGCAGGTCATGGCCAAGCACGCCGCCGCCGAGGCCAATGCCTATGAAGCGCTGATGATCGATGATGATGGCTATGTCACCGAGGCTGGATCGTCGAGTTTTTTCTATATTAAAGACAGCGCGCTGTATGTGCGGCCGGTCAGCAATGAAATTCTGCATGGGATCACGCGGCAGACGATGCTGCGTGTCGCGGCCGAACGGCAGATAAAAATCGTCGAGCGTATCTATCGCCTTGATGACGTTATGGCGGCCGATGAAGCCTTGATCACCGCCTCATCGATCTATGTGTTGCCGGTCGGCCGGATCGATGGCCAGACCATCGGTGACGGCAAGGCAGGTCCGTTTACATTGGCGTTGCGTGAGGGGTACATCGCCAAGGCGCGGGCTGAATTCTATGTGCCAGACAGCTGATCGGACAGCAGGCACCAAACCAGATAGTGGGGTAAAGCCGAAAACAAGGGGGCAAGATGGCGAAAGATCACCAGGCTAACCTGTCATCCACGGCCCGTATCTTGGCCGATTTGGCGGCGGTCGCGGCCAAACCGCTGGCCCAAGCGACCGCGATGCCCAAGGATATGTATGCCTCGCCTGACATCCTGGCGCTTGAGGTTGAGCGGCTTTTTTACCGTGACTGGATCTGTGCCGGACGAAGTGACGAGGTCGCTGCTGCCGGTGATTATATGAGTTTTGATCTCTGTGATCAGCCGGTGGTGATCGTCCGCCGCGCCGATGGCGGGCTTCATGCGATGGCGAATGTCTGCCGTCATCGGATGATGCGGCTTGTCGAGGGGACCGGCAATGCGCGTAAAATCACCTGCCCCTATCACGCCTGGACTTATGATATGGCCGGCCGGCTTGTTGCCGCGCCCTATATGGATCAAACCGAACATTTCAACAAACAGGAAATTTGCCTGCCAGCGATACGGTGTGAGGAGTTTGAGGGGTGGATTTATCTGTCGCTTAACCCTGATGTGGCGCCGGTGGCCGCTATGTTGGCACCACTAACCGAACTTGTCGCGCCCTATGCCATGCAGGCCTATGTCACCATTTTTCACGAACAGCATGAATGGGATTGCAACTGGAAATGCCTGACCGATAATTTTATGGAAAGCTATCATTTGCCCGTCGCCCATAAAGGGACGGTCGGCGCGCATTATGTGGTGATGGATACCAGCTTTGACGAACGCGGCAGTTTTGAGCATTTCACCTATCAGCTATTCACCAAATCAGATGGCGCGCCGGTGGGTAATGCGCACCCCGACAACAAAACCCTGACCGGGAAATGGCGCAATATTTCGGTGATGCCAACCGTGTTTCCGGGCCATATGTATGTGCTGGCCCCTGACCATTTGTGGTATTTGTGCCTGCAACCCAAAGGCCATGACCGGGTGCGCATTAAATATGGGGCGGCGGTGCCGCCCGAAGTGCTGAACGCCCAAGATGATGTGGATGCTTTTATCGCCCGCACCAAGGCGTTTCTTGACCGGGTGCAGGTTGAAGACCGCG
>CAZYKI010000145.1:0-3128 GCA_964648035.1 uncultured Candidatus Puniceispirillum sp.
CGCGGCCGGCACCACGACAACGCCGTCACCATCGCCAACAATAATGTCACCGGGGGTGATGACAACGTGACTGCCTTCAGGCCCGGGCAAACTGACCGGCACATCGCGGCCGGTAATCTGGATCCGGCGTGCGCCGTTTGACGGGATTGCGCCTGCCGCCACAATGGGCAGGGCACCAGCCGCCACCTCATCGCGGTCCCGGATAAACCCATCGGTAATAAAACCGGCCGCCTGCGCTTCGACAAGATCGCCAGCAATCAAACCGCCCAATACCGCGCCACCGCGAAACCCGCCAACTGCAAAAATCAACACCGCCCCCGGCGTCACCATGGCCGGTAAACCATACATAGGCAGATAGCTACCAGCTGCCGCCGTGGTGCGTGTCGCCACCCGCCGTTCGCCGCGCACACAAACCGCTGGCCCACAAAAGGGGGTGGCACAACCCATCGGAATCAGCCCCGGATCCAGTGTCTGGCTGTGAAAGCCGGCCTCATCCAACACATCGCTGACCGGCGACGGGCCAACCGCCGCAAACCGTTCAAAAATAGTCAAAAATCTACCCTCCGGTAGAGCTGACTAGCTATAAATCTCGCTTGAATATTTGGTCGCAAGAAATGCCTCCAGCCCTTCGATGCCACCTTCATAGCCATAGCCGCTGAATTTCAGCCCGCCGAACGGCGTCTCGACCGAATGGATATGCAGCGAATTTACTGCCAACATACCGGTTTCAATTTCTGATTTCAGCGTCCGGGCCGTTGCCGGATTGCTGGTAAAGGCATAGGCCGCCAGACCAAATGGCAGGCTATTGGCACGGACAATCACCTCATCAAGCGATGCAAAACTGGTTGTTGGCGCCACCGGACCAAATGGTTCTTCAACCATAATGCGCGCTGTCTCTGGAACATTACCAAGCAAGGTCGGCTGATAGAATGACCCCGGGCTTTGAATCCGTGACCCGCCAACCAACAGCTCGGCCCCCTTGGACACTGCATCGCTGACAAACCCATCCATAATATCAATCCGGCGTTCGGCGACCAATGGCCCCATTGTCACGCCATCATCAAGCCCATTGCCGACATTGACCGCCTCGATATGTTTTTTGAAGGCGGCCAGAAAAGCGTCATGCACCGACTCCTCGACAAAGAAACGGGTTGGCGATACGCAAACTTGCCCGGCATTGCGGAATTTGCCAGCCGCGCAAAATTGTGCGGCGGCGTCAATGTCGGCGTCCTTGAACACCATAACCGGCGAATGCCCGCCTAGTTCCATCGTGCAGCGGATCAAATTGTTCGCGGCCAATTTCTGAAGATGGATGCCAACCGGCACACTGCCGGTAAAGCTGAGCTTGCGCGGGATCGACGACCCAAGAAGATGTTCAGATACCTCGGCCGGCACCCCAAACACGATATTGAGAACACCGGCTGGCAAGCCAGCTTCCATCAGCGCTTGCCCAATGGCGATCGCCGTAGCTGGGGTTTCCTCGCTGGGCTTGATCGTGATCGAGCAACCGGCTGCCAGCGCGCCAGCGACCTTGCGCATTACATTGGTCGCCGGAAAGTTCCACGCCACAAAGGCCAGTGTCGGGCCAACCGGCACCTTGCGCGCCTCATGCTGCATATTGGGAAAGCGCGACGGGATGATCCGGCCATAGACCCGCTTGCCTTCCTCGCCATACCAGCGCAACAAATCGATCGCCACCTGCATCTCAATACGCGACTCGGCCAATGGCTTGCCCATTTCACGGGTTAGGTTGGCACTGTTGGTCTCGAACCGGTCTTCGAGAATCCGCGCCGCCTTTTCCAAAATCGCCTGACGGCTGATCGGGGTCATCACGCGCCATTGGTTGAACCCGGCAAGACTGCTGTCAAGCGCACGGTCCAGATCGGCAGGACTGGCATGCGGGACCTGACCAATTTCGCTGCCATCGGCAGGACAAATGACCGGCTCGCTTTTACCGGATGTGCCAACGGTCCATTCGCCGTCAATCAACATTTTCAGTTCAGGATAGGACATGATCGAGTCTCCGTTGGTCAAGATGTGGGCTATGCAGGTGCAGCATGTAACATACCATGTGATTGGTCTGTTATCGCACAGCCGTCATTCGCTTGGCAATCATTGCCTGCCGTCCGGCTTTGCGCCTGGTCACACCGCAAGGTTATCGGCCCCCAGTGCCGTGAGGTCGGTTTCGCCGATCAACCCCAAGGTGATGTCGGCTTCTTCGGCAAGAATATCGGTAATACGGTGAATGCCTTTTTCACCAGCCGCGCCTAATCCATACAGAAACGGACGGCCAGCCATGACAAAATCAGCCCCGGCGGCACGCGCCTTGATGACGTCCTCGCCGCGCCGGACTCCCCCGTCAAAGACCAGCACCATATCATCGCCAACCGCGGCGCGGATCTGGGGCAATGAATCGATGACCGCCGGCGCCGCATTCAATTGCCGTCCCCCATGATTGGAAACGTAAATCGCATCGACGCCCATCGTGGCCATACGCCGCGCATCATCGGGCGATTGCACCCCCTTAATGATCAACTTATGCGGCCAGCGCGCCCGTAGGCGGCCCAGAAAATCCCAGTCGGCTCCCGCCCGATTAGCGGTCCGGTCAAAGGCCGAGACATGCACCGATGTATGAAAATTCATCGGCTTTGGCACCCCGGCCATAAGGGTCGATAAAACCCAGCGCGGATGGCTGGCAAAATCCATCACCGACGCCAAATCCATGCGCGGCGGATGGCCAAAACCGGTGCTTCGCTCGCGGTTGCGCATCGATAATACCGGCACATCGACAGTCAGAATAAAATGCTTGTAGCCAGCCGCCTCGGCGCGGTCGATAAGTTCATTGACAAACGCGTCCGACTGGCCGGCATAAAGCTGGAACCACGCATAACCGTCAGCCATTTCGATCATCGTTTCAAGCGGCGTTGAGGCGGCGGTTGACACACATAATGGTATTTGGCGGCTTGCGGCCAGCCGGGCCAACGCCCGGTCCCCGCCAGGCCAGGACAGGTTGCACATCCCCATCGGGGCAATGCCAAAGGGCAGGCCGACATCCATGCCCAGAATCTGTCCGGTAAGCCGGCGCGCCCCAACATCACGCAACACCCGCGGCATCAACCGCAAATCGC
>CAZYKI010000146.1:0-3117 GCA_964648035.1 uncultured Candidatus Puniceispirillum sp.
GACCATTTCTCTTTGACATATGAACGGCATAAGCGATACGCCGGCCCGGCGTTGTCGGGCCATCATAGAGATGATGTCAACATGGCTGGCACCCCGTTACCGGCGTGTCTGCGGTGGTGTTTGGTCCGTTTGTACAAGCAGGGTTTAATGAAAAACATAGAATTTAGACCAGCCCGTTCAAGCGATGTGCCGGCGCTTTGTGTGATCGAACAGCAAAGCTTTACATCCGACACGCTGTCAAAGCAGTCATTTGTTGCTGCCGTGAAATCATCATCCCAAATGCTGTTGGTGGCAACGGCCATCGATGAGGTGCCGATCGGTTATGTGTTGGTGCATTTTCGCAAGAACAGCGATAAAGCGCGGATTTATTCATTGGCAGTTCTGCGCGCGTGGCGCACACATGGCGTGGCGTCAAAATTATTAGACATGGCCGTAGCAGCAGCCGAAAAAACTGGCTGTAAAAGCGTCATGCTTGAGGCCCGCAAACAGAATCTTAGGCTTGTCGAATTTTATCTACGCCACCGATTTACACCGCAGCAACTGTTGCCCGGCTATTATCAAGATGGTGCTGATGCCATCCGCATGACAAGGCCGATAGCTGCTTTGTCTGCGCCGACTGACAAAAATAGTGCCAAGTCAGACCGGCCAGCCACCATTGTCGTTGTGCCACGCCAGCAAGACGTCACATTGGTCGAACAGCTTCTTGTCAAACGCCGGTCGTTGGCGATCATCACAGCCCAAGACTATATGTCTTTTGTTTCCGCCAAGGATTACGCCCCTTATGTGATCAATCTGTGCCCCGGGGATGAATATCTATCGTCGGGCTATTATGTGTCATTGGTCGCCGCGGCAAGGGGCAGCAAGGTGCTGCCCGCGGTGGATACATTGTCAAATCTTGAGATCAAACGTATTTATTCCGAACATCTGGCAGAATTGACGCAATTGATACCAGATGCCGGTAAAGCGGGCGACTTTGCCAGTGTGGCGACCGGCGATACCTATTCGCTCGAACTTTATTTTGGGCATACCGACTTGCCATGGGCGCGGCGCCTTGCCAAACGCTGTTACCAGCTTTTTCCGGTGCCGATCCTCGAAATCATGCTGCATCGGCGTAAGGATCGGTGGGAAGTCGACTATGTGTGGCCACTGTCGATTGTGGCGGTTGACCCGGTTGATCGGCCCCGATTTATTAAATCGCTGACCGAGTCAATGGGCGCCTCAATATCCGCGGCAAACCTTGCCAAACGCTATCAGTTTGACTTGGCCGTTCTGGTTGATCCAGATGAGGCGTTGCCCCCATCAAATAGCCGCGCCTTACAGCATTTGACAAAGGCGGCGCGGGGGCAGGGGCTCCATACCGAGATAATCACCAAGACTGACCTGAAACGATTGGAAGCCTTTGACGCGCTGTTTATTCGCACGACAACCGGCATTGCCCATTTCACCTATCAATTTGCGTCAAAAGCCGTCCAACTCGGCCTGCCGGTCATTGATGATCCAAAATCGATCTTGCGCTGTTCAAACAAGGTGTTTTTGGCCGAAGCCCTCGAACGGGCCGGGCTTGATACGCCACGGACAATCCTTCTGACCCGGGCAAATCTGCGCACGGTGCTGGACGGGTTACAGTTTCCGCTGGTCCTTAAAGTGCCGGATGGATCATTTTCACGCGGGGTGATCAAGGTTGAATCCCCAGATGCGTTTTTGGTGCAGGCACGAAAGATGCTGGATAAAAGCTATATGATCCTAGCACAGGAATATCTGCCAACAGCCTTTGACTGGCGTGTTGGTATTTTGAATGGCACGCCGCTTTTTGCATCGCAATATTTCATGGCCCGTGGTCATTGGCAGATCTATCACCATCAGCAGAACAAGCGTGTGGTATCGGGCGGCTTTGAAACCGTGGCGATTGATCAGGTGCCCCCAAAGATTCTGCAATCGGCGATCAGTGCCGGGCTGAGTATTGGTGACGGGCTGTATGGTGTCGATTTGAAGGATATCGACGGGCGGTCGGTGGTGATTGAGGTCAATGACAACCCCAATATTGATGCGGGTGTTGAAGATATGATATCCGGCCCGGAAATATATGACCGGTTGGCTTCATTATTTCACCAGCGGATTTTGCAGGTAAAAGGGTTGGGCTGATCTTGGTTTTCCGGCTAAAGAAAGTCCAACGGGCCTGATGATCCCAGACCCAGTCTTGTGGTTTCGGTTTCAATCACCACGTCCGGTGTCACATTGCCCAAATTGACATCAGGGCCGAATGTTTTGATCAAAAACTTTTTGCCAGCGTAAATCTGCACGGTGGTGCTGCCAACCCGCGGGGTGGCCAATTCAAAAATGCACCGGCTAATATCAACATGCGCGCGCAGGCCAAGGATCAACTCTTCATTCGGCGCGCCGCCATGGTTCAGTTCGGCCGCTTCAATCAGGGCGAATTCAGCGCCCATTTTCAGCACCTCATTGACCTCGTCAATAATCGCCATTGACGATGTGCTTGTGCGTTTATCACCAATTTCGCCAGCCGGGGACATGCCATGATCCCGGATCATGTCAAATAGCCGTTGGCGAGACCCTTGACCAAGCGGCACCATATTGTCGGAAATCTCGATAATATCAAACCCGACCGCGCGGGCCTCGGCAAGATGCTGGTCCATCGCCTCGATGCCCGATACATGAAGCACATATTCCTGAAACTGCCCGCCAAGAAACGGCCGAATGCCATGTGCCTTCAGCAATTCGATTTTGGCCAAAAGATGGGCTTTCGGGAACAGCCGGGCGGTGCCGGTGGCAATTTTGAAGATATCGATATAGTTGCCGCCGACCTCGATCAAATCCGCCAAGGCGGCAAGGCCCAACTGGTAATCGGACACCATAGTCAGGCCGGAAGTGCGCGGCTTTACCGCAGACCGGCGTTTGTCGAGTGGCACAAAATCAAAAGCGGTTTCAAATGACATGGATCAGCAAACCCGTAAAGCTGGAAGCAAACAGCCCTATCAAAGCATAGTGATGATCGCATGACCACTGTTAACAAGCCGCGAAATGGTCATAAAAAGGGCGCAATATAGGGCTTTGCCAATAGGGCTTTTCCCCCTATAACAAAAGAAGTTTTCATGGGCG
>CAZYKI010000147.1:0-3077 GCA_964648035.1 uncultured Candidatus Puniceispirillum sp.
AGATCAAAAACGAAACCGATAGTAGCCTGACCTTTCGCCGGTCATGTCGCGAGGGTATTTGTGGGTCATGTGCGATGAATATTGACGGCACCAACACATTGGCCTGCCTGAAAAGCATCCGTGATGTTAAAGGCGATGTGAAAATATACCCGTTGCCGCATATGCCGGTGGTCAAGGATCTGGTGCCCGATCTCAGCCAGCCCTACCGGCAGCTGACATCGATTGAACCGTGGCTGAAAGCCGACAGCGCCGTTCCTGCCGATGGCGAGCGGCGGCAATCACCGGCCGAGCGCGAAAAGCTCGATGGGCTGTGGGAATGCGTGTTGTGCTTTAGCTGCTCGACATCTTGCCCAAGCTATTGGTGGAATGGTGATGAATATTTGGGGCCAGCGGTGTTGTTGCAGGCCTATCGCTGGATCGCCGACAGCCGTGATGAACATAAGACGGAACGGCTTGAAGCGCTTGATGACAGCTTCTCGCTCTATCGCTGCCATACCATTATGAATTGTGCCAAAACCTGTCCAAAGGGTCTGAACCCGGGCAAGGCCATTGCGCATATCAAAAGCGAGATTGCGGCCCGCTGAGTTGGGGCTGGCCGCCAGCCGGGGGGTTACTCTTTCATGCGGTCAGGCCAGCCAGACCTGACGTCAACACCAAGCCGGCAGCTGGCGGCGCTGGTGGCGGACGGTAAACTGCAGCCAGATGCGGCGCAAGCCGCGATCGCGCGGCAGCTTGACCAGCTTGTCGCCGATATCTTGGCCGCTGCATCGCGCCGCAAGTCATGGGCGTCACGGGCACGCGGATGGCTGTTCAACCGCGCCCCCTTTGCCGACATCAAGGGGCTATATATCCACGGTGGGGTCGGCCGCGGCAAAACCATGCTGATGGATATGGTCTATCAGACATTACAGCAAGCGGGCGGGGCGGGCCTTGTGTGGCGGCTGCATTTTCATGATTTCATGGTGCTGGCCCAAGACCTGATCCATGCTGCCCGTCAGGCCGGTGCCGCCGATCCGATCGAAACGGCGGCGGCTGATCTCGCGGGCCGGGGCATGGTGGTTTGTTTTGACGAAATGGAAGTGCGCGACATTGCCGATGCGATGATTTTGGCGCGTCTTTTTTCTGGCCTTCTCGATCGTGGTACGGTGCTTGTCACCACCTCGAACCGGCCGGTTGATGATCTTTACAAAGACGGGCTTCATCGCGATCGGTTTTTACCATTTATCACCTTGTTGAAATCGCGTTGTATGATGGTATTGCTTGATGACGGCACCGATTGGCGCGGCCGGCTGTTGGCTGATTTGCCGCAATGGTATGTGCCGCTTGGGCCCACCAGTCACGCGGCGCTTGATGCGGCCTTTGCGCAGCTTGCCGGCGATCGGCCGGTCGGGGCCGATAAAGTGCGTGTTGCGGGCCGCGATATTATTTTTGACCGGGTGGCTGGTGATATTGGTTATGTCAGTTTTGCCAGCCTGTGCGAGGTGCCGTTGGCGGCGCGTGATTATCTGGCAGTGGCCGGTCGCTTTGCCGGATTGGTGCTAAGCGACATTCCGCTGTTCACCGCGGCCAATGAAAATGCCGCGCGCCGTTTCATGTGGCTGATCGATGCGCTTTATGATCGTCAACGGTTTTTAATGGCTTCGGCGGCGGCTGGTATAGACCAGCTCTATCAAGGTGATCAGTGGCAGTTTGAATTCAGCCGAACCGCGTCACGGCTTGGCGAGATGACCCAGCGCGGCGGTCTTGCCGCACCCGCGGCAACCCTGCCGTAATCGCGCGATTTTTAGGGTTTGTCCTTGTATGTTTTTTGATAGTTAGGTAAATCGAAGCAAAGCGTCGACCGGGATAGGCCATTCAGGCTTGGCCGCGGCGTTCCACGCTCCTGAAACTGACGGAATTTATATTATGGCACGAAATAAGATCTCACTCGTTGGCGCTGGTAACATTGGCGGTACTTTGGCGCTGTTGGCAGGTTTGAAAGAATTGGGCGATGTGACGTTGTTCGATATTGCCGAGGGAATTCCGCAAGGCAAGGCGCTTGACCTGGCGCAAGCCAGCCCGATTGAAGGCTATAACGCGACAATTGCTGGGGCTAATGATTATGCCGCGCTGGCCGGTAGTGATGTTGTGATCGTCACCGCGGGTGTGGCGCGCAAGCCAGGCATGAGCCGTGATGATCTGATTGGTATCAATACCAATGTGATGAATCAGGTTGGCGCCGGCATCAAGGAAAACTGCCCGGACGCGTTTGTGATCTGTATTACCAACCCGCTTGATGTGATGGTTGGGGTGTTACAAAAAGCATCGGGCTTGCCAACCAACAAGGTTGTTGGCATGGCCGGGGTTTTGGACTCGGCGCGCTTCCGCCTGTTCCTTGCTGAAGAATTCAACGTATCGGTTGAAGATGTTACCGCCTTTGTGCTTGGCGGGCATGGCGACACGATGGTGCCGCTGGTCCGCTATTCGGCGGTGGCCGGCATTCCGGTGCCGGATCTGGTAAAAATGGGCTGGTCAACCGATGCCAAAATCGCCGACATTGTCCAACGTACCCGTGATGGCGGTGCTGAAATTGTTGGGCTGCTGAAAACTGGTTCAGCTTTTTATGCGCCGGCGTCCTCGGCGATTGATATGGCGGATGCCTATCTCAAGGATAAAAAGCGGCTGTTGCCATGTGCCGCCTATGTTGACGGTGCCTATGGTTTGGATGGGCTTTATGTCGGCGTGCCAGTGATTTTGGGCGCTGGCGGTGTCGAGCGGATCGTCGAGATTGATCTCAATGCGGAAGAACAGGCGATGTTTGACAATTCGGTGGCCGCGGTAAAAGCATTGAATGCCGTGGTTGACGGTCTCTAAACCATCGCGCTGTGCGGTTATCGGGTTGAAATAGCCCGATGACTGAATAGACTGGGATGGATAAAGTGTGAATAAGACATCACCAAAGGCAGGGGTTGGTTTGTTTTATGGATGACAGTTCTTCAAATATCGGTGATGGATCCGCGTCTGGATCTATCGATCTCAGTCTTCTATCTGGTGCCAATGCGACATTCATCGCCGAGATGAACCGGGCATGGCGGGCC
>CAZYKI010000148.1:0-3017 GCA_964648035.1 uncultured Candidatus Puniceispirillum sp.
CGATCGCGTCGACCAATCGCAGCCGCTCGTCTGGCGTTAGTGCCATTGCGGCGGATAGTACGTCTGGTAGCTTCATGTGTTGTGCCTTAAAAAGCGCCGGCGGGTTTGCACAACACACTTTGCCAAGAAATGGCGAGAGGTTCCCGCCGGCGCTCTGTTTTGTCTTTCGGTGTTGTGCTGGGGGAAAAGATAGACGAGGGTCATTACCGCGTCAATAGATCAAAAAAGATTTTTTCAGCCGTCTTCGCGACGGTTCGCAAAATAGTTTGCGATCTCAATTCGCAGCCCCGCCGGTGCGGCCTCTGTCCACCGCCACGCCTTGCCGTCAGTCTCGATCATGCTCTGCGGGTCGAAGTCCCAGCGACACAAAATTTCGTCGCGGGAAATGTATTGCCGGTTCGATCGATCGCCGTGCCACAAGTGCTTCACGCTGCCGCTGATATGCCCAAATTTGGCCCCGCCTACGCGCTCGCGGTATCGCTTGCAGTCTTCCATCAGTCGCGGTGCCTGACGCTCTGAGAATGCCGTAGCGATGCCCGTAACGGCCTCAAGAAACGTTGCGTCTCCACCGCCTGCGATGTTCCGATCATATAGCCCGCCAACGCCCTCAAGCCACTCACGGGACGCCATCCACGCGCCGCCCGGTGCCCCGCTTGGCCCTCTGCCGGCTTGTATCTGTGCCACGGCTCCGGGCTGGTGGCTTATCGCGTTGCCGTCTCGGTCAAGGTAGTCAACGCGGTCAAAGAGTTGCACAACGTCTAGGCCGCTCAGGATCGCTTCTACGCCGGCTTGTGCCCAGTCGCCACGGGTGAAAATCAGGTCGTGGTCGATCCATGCAACAAACCGAACGGATGGCTTTAGCAGTGTTAGAGCGTAGTTGATAAGCCTCTCCTTTTGCCACATGATCGCATCATGCCCGCCGTACACGTGGACGGCTTCGGGGATGTCCGCATCGCTGCCGGCTAGCTCAATTGTCAGAACGCCCGGCGGCATTGTTTTAATCCAATGGCGGTAGGTGTCGCGGAGGCGTTGAAAGCCGGCGGGGTTGTAGTGGGTCGTGATGATGGCCAAGTCTTCGACGGGATGGCGGCGGCTTTTGCATCCCGCACAAACGACGCCTTGCCATCTGCTTTGAATAAGTTGCCGCACCAAGCACCGCCCGTATATTTCGCACTCATAGACGTTGGCATCGCCATCGCAACCGCAATCAACGCGATCGACAATTTCGCCGCGGTGACTGCATGGCAAATCGATTCGCAGTTCCTCGTCGTGGATCTCTTGCACATGCGGCAACAGCTCTTCGCCGCGGTACTTGGCTTTGCACCCGCACCGCACGAAATCAGCCGACCCGATGATGCCTGACCGCCCGCAACTGGGGCAACGGAAAAGCCGCCTCATAGCCGCTCGATCTCTGCCGTGAAGGTGCCGGCGGTTTTGAACGTGCTTGTCGATGTATCATAAAAATCATCAATGCCGGTCCAATCTGGATCGTCGTAGTCCACCACGTCGCCCCACCCGCCAAACACTGATCGAAAAAACCGAAGGTCGCCGCTGATAACGTCTTGGACCCTTGCACCGTCCCAGCCGATTCGGCTCCAGTTAAACGTTGGTCCTGTCTTTTGCGTTGCCTGACTGTATTCGCTTGACGTTGGCACAAATTCGAGGCCCAAAACAGGGTGAACGCCATCGAACGGCGGCGGCACCAATGCTCCTGGGTTAAATGCTCCGAGGTCTGTAACAAGTCCAAGCGAAAGCAACCTAAAAAAATTAGCGTCAAACACGTTCGACGGCCTTGTCGATTTTGCTTCGATGTTTGTGTTTAGCGTGTACGTGTAATCGTAGGGAACGTAATTTTCGTAAATGTTGTAAGTGATCTCGACAAGCTCGGAATCGTCCGCTGTCCATATACAGCCGTATTGCGTCCGCTCGACTGATAAATACCAAGTGCCGTTCAATCCGCTCATGCCGGTGATGTCGGTATAGTATTCGTCGATCTCTATTGAGTGTGCGTCTTGAATACCTGAGATAACAAGCTTGACTCGCAAGCCATCGCGGTAGGCCGGATAGTTCGTTATTACAGTTGCCGGAGTATCGAAAACGTTTGTCCCATTGTCGATGCCACCGCATTTGCAGCATCCGCACGAGCCGTGCCGCGTAGTCTCTAAAAAAGAGCCCAAAACCGGCCGCGGCCCGAACCATCGCGTTGCCATTAGACGTAGCCCTCTTCGGCTGCGCACAACGCCTGGATAGCAAAGTATTCGCCGCCCTGTGCAATACAGTAGCCTTTCGCCCCGGACGCTAGGCCAACGAAGATTGCTTCAGGGTCTTTGAGCGTTGCACCTGTGGCAAAAGTCGTGCCCGCCATTGTCTTGATCGTTGCGGCTACGCTGGTGCCGGTTGTGTATGCGGCGGTTGTTTCAAAGCGGTAGAGGGTAGAGCCGCCACCACCGCCAACCGGCTGCCGGCCCGGAATGATTTCTGACCGCGCCCCAATCATCGCCGCAAGGCTTTCGGCGTCGCCAAGGCTAAATCCGTATGTCCGGCTGTCTTTTGCCACTATGGCTTCTCCACGCCGCTTGCGATCGGCCTAAACGCAAGCTTGTTAGTTGCGGTCGCCGTGCCCAAAATTGTCGAATAATCGCCCGCCGCTAAATCGCCGATCGGTGCGATTGCTCCGGCAGTTTGCGAAACGATGTAGGTTTCACCAACGGCCAGCGTAGCCCCCACGTCGATGTCGCCACCGGGTAGCATGTAAACCACGTCTTGATCTGCCGCCGTTGCTGGCGTCAAAATCATCGCCCTACAATTGGCTTCCGCTGCCGTGCCGTCTGATTGGCATTTCTTCAGCTTGCCGCTTGTGTCGAAGTATGCCGGATCTCCTTGCGTCAAAGCTTCGCCGCTTTTGCCCATCGACACGGGGCCTACGCTCATCGGCTTAACGTTTGCTGCGGTACGTGATAAATCAGCCATGCTTACCTTAGAAACGTGTTAAAGTCAATTAAATCAAATCGATCAAA
>CAZYKI010000149.1:0-2877 GCA_964648035.1 uncultured Candidatus Puniceispirillum sp.
GAAATGGGGGTGGCCACCCGCATGGCCTGTCTTGAAGCGATAGCCACGAGAACGCAATGACCCGCCGCCGCTTTATCAACGCCCATATTATCGACCCTGGTCAGGGGCTTGATGCGATGGGATATCTCGATGTCACCGACGACCGGATCACCGCCGTGGGCAGCGGCACCCCGGATGCAAGCAACGCGCCGGAAACCGATATCGATTGTAGCATTATCGATTGTAAAGGGGCGTGTCTTTCACCGGGCATCGTCGATATGCGCGTGCAATCAGCCGATCCTGGTGCCGAACATCTTGAGGATTTACCAACCCTTCTGGCCGCGGCGGCGGCGGGCGGCGTCACCGCCTTGGCATGCCTGCCAAACACCCGCCCGATCATGGATGAAGCCAGCGCCATTGACTCGCTGAGTATGAAAGCAACGCGTATCGGCGGCCCGCGCCTTTATTGCTATGGGGCGGCGACCAAAGGCCTTGGTGGTCAGGAAATGGCCGAACTTGGCCTGATGGCGCATGCCGGCGCAGTCGGTTTTACCAACGGCACAACATCGGTTGCCGACAGCCTGATCATGCGCCGCCTTCTTGGCTATAGCGCGATGCTTGACAAGCCGTTCATCCAACATTGCGAGGATCCGGCGCTTGGCAAGGATGGTGAAATGAATGAAGGCGAAACCTCGACAAGATTGGGGCTGATCGGTTACCCAAGCGAGGCCGAGGTGATTATCATTGATCGTGATCTGCATCTTCTGCGCCGCACCGGGGGCCGCTACCATGTGGCACATATTTCGACAGCCGCCGGCATTGAAGCCGTGCGGCGGGCCAAAGCCGAAGGGCTGGCCGTTACCGCCGATACGGCACCGCCTTATTTTTTGCTCAATGAACTGGCTGTCAGCCACTATAACACCGCTTTCAAGCTGCTGCCGCCGCTTAGAAGCGAGGCAGACCGTCTTGCCGTGATCGCCGGTATTGCCGATGGCACCATTGATGCGATTGCCTCGGACCATATGCCGGTCGATCGCGATGCTAAAATGCAGCCCTTTGGCCCCGCCCAGCCTGGCGCATCCGGCCTAGACACGTTGCTGGCCGCCAGCCTGTCGCTGGTCCATCACGGCCATATCAGCCTGCTGCAGTTGATGACCGCGTTAAGCCTTGCACCGGCAACAATCCTTGACATTATTGGCGGCAGCCTGACCCCCGGCAGTGCAGCCGATTTTATCCTGTTCCGTCCGGATAGTGGCTGGGTGGTACAGGGCGCTTCTTTTATTTCCAATTCACGGATATCACCGTTTGAATCGCTGCCAATGCAAGGGCTTGTCGATGCCACCTATATCAATGGTGTTGCAGCCTTTGCGCGTGGATGACAGACCGGCATAGACACAAGGACCGCGCTGACCGATGATCGAATTGATCATACAAAACCTTGTTTTTATCGGCCTTGCCTATGGGTTTGGTAGCATTCCGTTCGGACTGATCATCACCAAAATCGGCGGCGGCGGCGATATCCGCCAGATTGGCAGTGGCAATATCGGTGCGACCAATGTGCTGCGGACCGGCAACAAAACGCTGGCCGTGCTAACCTTGGTCGCGGATGCCGGCAAGGGCGCGATTGCGGTATTGGTTGCCAAGCAATATGGCGATCCGGCAAACGCTGCGTTGGCCGCCATCTTTGTGGTGATTGGGCATTGCTTTCCGGTATGGCTGAAATTCAACGGCGGCAAAGGCGTTGCGACCAGCCTTGCGGTTTTGGCCAGCCTTGATATTCGTCTTGGGGGATTATTCGTTGCAACATGGCTTGGAACGGCCTTTGTCACCCGCTATTCGTCACTGTCGGCATTGCTGGCCATGCTGGCCTGCGTGGCCGGTGGCTTTGTCTGGCTTGACACTATGTTGGCACATGTTGCGACAATTTTATTGGGTGCCATTGTCTGGATGCGCCACCATGCCAATATCGGGCGGCTGTTAACCGGCACCGAATCAAAAATCGGCAAAAAACAACGCTAAGCAGGGCGTTATCCCCGATAAATCCGCCGCCCATTAACCTTTTGTTAGGTTTGGACGCCTATCATTTGCGCTGATGCGTGACGCCGAGATCATCGCGCGGATCCGTCTGTTGCGAACCCGCAATATCGGGCCGATGACATATTCTTTGTTGCTGGACCGATATGGAAATGCTGTCAAGGCGTTGGCGGCCGTGCCCGACCTTGCCAGCCGCGGTGGACGCAAACTGACGGTGGCCAGCGCAGCCATCGCCAAAGCCGAGATTGCGGCCAATGCCGCTATCGGCGCCACAATGCTATGGCGTGGCAGCGACCATTACCCGGACCGCCTTGCCCAGTTCAGCGATGCGCCAGCGGTGATGTCGGCAATCGGCAATTTACACCTGTTGCAAAAGCCAATGATTGCGATTGTCGGGGCCCGCAATGCGTCGATCAATGCGATGCATTTTGCTGAAACCTTGGCGGCCGATTTGGGCCGCGCCGGATTTGTGATCGTCTCGGGCATGGCGCGCGGCATTGATTCGGCAGCGCATCGCGGGGCGATGGTATCGGGCACCATCGGCGTGCTGGCTGGGGGTGTCGACATTATCTATCCGCCTGAAAACCGCGATTTATTTGCACGCATCAAGACCGATGGGCTGCTATTGGCTGAAATGCCGCCAGGAACAGCACCAACACCGCGCCATTTTCCGACCCGAAATCGCATTATTGCCAGCCTGCCAACCTGTGTCATCGTGATCGAAGCGGCGGCGCGGTCCGGATCACTGATTACCGCCCGCGAGGCAGCGGACCGCGGCACCGATGTGATGGCTGTGCCCGGCGCACCGCTTGACCCGCGCGCCATTGGCTGCAACCGGCTGATCCGTGACGGGGCAATCCTTGT
>CAZYKI010000150.1:0-2875 GCA_964648035.1 uncultured Candidatus Puniceispirillum sp.
TGGTACTTCCTGCATTTCTTGGTGATCCTGCCGCTATTGAGCAAATTCGAGACCACCAAACCTTTGCCAAAATCAATTTCAGAACCGGTGCTAGGCGCATCGGGGAGGGCCGCATAATGTTGAAACGTCTGATCGCAGTGATTTTTGCCGCTGTTCTGGCAGGTCCGGCGTTGGCCGCTGGAGGCGATGTTGAACTGAAACACCGTGACTGGAGCTTTAACGGTCCATTCGGCACCTTTGACAAGGCGGCCATGCAGCGTGGTTTACAGGTCTATCGTGAAGTGTGTGCCGGCTGTCATTCAATGAAGTTGATCGCCTTTCGGAACTTTGCCGATCTTGGCTATAACGAAAACGAGATCAAGGCTCTGGCCGCACAATATGATGTCCAAGACGGGCCAAACGACGATGGCGAGATGTTCACCCGTCCGGGTATTGCGGCTGACCGGATTCCGGCGCCATATGCCAATGATAACGCCGCACGTGCTGGTAATAACGGGGCCCTGCCACCTGATCTGTCATTGATCGCCAAGGCCCGGCCAAATGGCCCGGATTACCTCTACAGCCTGTTGACCGGCTATCAGGACGCGCCGGCCGGCACCAAAGTGCCCGAAGGCATGTATTACAACGCTGCCTATTCCGGCCACCTGATTGCGATGCCACAGCCGCTTTATGGCGGGGATGTGACCTATGCTGATGGGGCCGACACCTCGATTGATGCGGTATCGGCCGATCTGGTGCAGTTCTTGATGTGGGCGGCCGAACCGAAAATGGAAGTCCGCAAGCGGATAGGCGTTGCCGCCATCTTCTTCCTTGGCGTGTTTGTGATCTTTACGATCTTGGCCAAACGCCGGGTTTGGGCCGATATTCACTAAGTCAAGCCTCGCTACGGCCGCTGATGTGGGGCCGGTGACCACCTATTAAAAAACCCCGCCATCTGGCGGGGTTTTTGTTTAGGACTCTATAATTTCTGACCCAAGCCCGGAATCAGGCAGTTATGTGATCAGCATTTTTGAGGTGTATCAGGACAATGGGGGGTGTGATGAAGAAAATTGAAATACGCGATATCCCGCTTTCAGCCAATCGGGAGGGGTGTTTTCATTATGTGGCCAGCGGGCTTCTTAACTACTGGCTGGCACCGGGGTTATTTGAGGTGAATAACGCCGGCGATCTGCGGCAGCTGGTGCAGGCCGTTGAGATTATGGACCATCTGCTGGCAGCTTGACTGGTCCCAAGTCAGGCAAGCTAGACGTTGAAGCGGAAGTGAAACACATCGCCGTCATGGACTTTATAGTCACTGCCTTCAACCCGTAATTTACCGGCGTCTTTGGCACCGGCTTCGCCATTGCAGGTGACATAATCGTCATAGCTGATGGTTTCGGCGCGAATAAATCCACGCTGAAAATCGGTATGGATCACCCCGGCGGCTTGCGGGGCGCTTGCCCCCTTGGCAACTGTCCAGGCACGGGCTTCCTTTGGGCCAACGGTAAAGAAGGTCAGCAAATTCAATAGCCCGTAACCGGCCCGGATAAGCCGCGACAGGCCGGCCTCATCAAGCCCCAATTCACCCAGAAATTCGGCTTTATCGGCATCGTCAAGCTGGGCGATTTCAGATTCGATTGCAGCTGAAACAATTACATAGGCTGCCCCCTCAGCGGCGGCCTTATCAGCCACTTGCCGGCAATAGTCATTACCGGTCGCAGCATCCCGTTCGGCAACATTGCAAACATATAGCACCGGCTTGGCGGTCAATAATTGCAGATAGGGCAATCGTGCTGTTTCCTCGGCGGTCAAGTCCGGGGTGCTTCGCGCCGGCTCCCCATTCGACAGATGCGCGAAAATCTTTTCCATTAGCGCAAGGTCGGCTTTGGCATCCTTGTCACCACCACGAGTTTTTTTGACCAAAGCCGCCATCCGCTTTTCCAGCGAATCAATATCGGCAAGCATCAATTCAGTTTCAACCGTTGTCGCGTCACGCACCGGATTGACGTCGCCATCGACATGGGTGATTTCGCCATCATCAAAGCAGCGCAAGACATGGGCAATCGCGTCCACTTCACGGATGTTGGCAAGAAACTGGTTGCCGAGGCCTTCGCCTTTTGAGGCGCCACGAACGAGGCCGGCAATATCGACGAATTCCAACTGGGTGGGAATGATGGTTTGTGAATGGGCAATGGCCGCCAGTGCGGCCAGACGGGGGTCTGGTACGGCCACCCGTCCGGTGTTTGGCTCTATGGTGCAAAACGGGTAATTGGCAGCCTCGGCCGCCGCGGTTTGTGTCAATGCGTTGAACAGGGTTGATTTGCCAACATTAGGCAGCCCGACAATGCCGCAGTTAAATCCCATTTTTTCGTGATCCTTTTGTTCTCGATTGGACGGGCGCCGGTCAACGCTCGGCTTCGTCGTTGCTGGCGTTGTCCTTGTCAACTTTGCTGGGGGCTGGTGCCAGAAAGGCGACCCGGCTCATAAACCCGCCATCATCATGCGCGACCAAGCGGCTGGCCTCATCCGCCATCGCATCAAGCAGGCGTGGCAGCCACCCGGCCTGTTCGTCGCGGGCAAAATCGGCAAGCACCCATGCCTTTACATCCATGCCCTGATGTGGTGGCCGGCCAATCCCAATCCGCACCCGCCAGTAATTCGGGCCAAGATGCCGGTCAATATCACGCAAGCCATTATGCCCGCCATGTCCGCCACCGTTTTTGACCCGTAGGCGGCCGGCAGCAAGGTCTAATTCATCGTGAAAGACAAAAATGTCGTTACCGTCAATCTTGTGAAACCGCGCCAATTCGGCCACCGGCAAACCGGACTTGTTCATAAAGTTTTGGGGTTTGGCCAGAATGACCTTTTCGGTGCCAATCCGGCCTTCACTGACAAG
>CAZYKI010000151.1:0-2800 GCA_964648035.1 uncultured Candidatus Puniceispirillum sp.
TAGCGGCGCGGATCCGGTCTTGGAGACCCAATTTCGGATTGCGGAAACGGCTGCATCGGTGCTGGCTGGTATTGGTGTGGCGATCAATGATTTATGGGATATGAAAACCGGCCGACGCCAGCAGGTCGCAATCGATGTGCGGGCCGCGGCGGCGGCATTGCGAAGCAACAAATATCTCGAAGCACGCAACCCGCAGGGTGGCTATGATTATGTTTTTGACCCGCAGCACGAGGCCAACCGTGGTTTGACAGGCTGTTATCAAGCCAAGGACGGGCGCTGGGCGTTGCCGCATTTCGGGCTTGATCATTTGCGCCGGCGGATGCTTGACCTATTGCAGGCCGACCCTGACCCCGCATCAATAGCCAAGGCGGTGGCGAAATGGGACGCGATGGATCTTGAGGCGGCAATTGATGAGGCGCGGCTGTGTGGCGGCATGATCCGCAGCCACGATGAATGGATGCGTGAAGCACATGGACAGGTGCTAGCCGCCAAGCCGGTGATTGAGATCATGAAGATCGCCGACAGTGATCCCGAACCAATGCCGGTCGGGCCGCGCCCGCTATCCGGTATTCGGGCGCTTGACCTGACGCGGATTTTAGCCGGACCTGTCACCGGACGCACTTTGGCCGAGCATGGGGCAGATGTGCTGATGGTCGCAGCCGCGCATGTGCCGCAGGTGTGGCCCTATGTTGGCGACACCAGCCATGGCAAGCGTAGTTGTTTTCTTGACCTGACACAGGGTGATGAAAAGCAACAATTGCTTGATCTTGTCGCCACGGCGGATGTGTTTTCGCAAGGCTATCGACCGGCGGCGATTGAACGGCTTGGGTTTGGGCCAGAGACGCTGGCCGCGCATCGCCCCGGGCTGATCTATGTTTCGATCAGCTGTTACGGTGCTGACGGGCCGTTCAGCCACCGTGCTGGATGGGAACAAATCGCCCAGATCATGACCGGTATTGCCGCCGAAGGGGTGCAATCCGGCCCCACATATCAACCACGGCTATTGCCAGCCGCCGCCAATGATTACATCACCGGCTATCTAGGCGCGTTTGGGGCGCTTGTCGCCTTGGGGCGGCGCGCCCGCGAGGGTGGCAGCTATCATGTGCGGGTGTCACTTTGTCAAACCGCGATGATGATCTATCGGCAAGGCAAGACCGATCATCTGCCGGATGATCCACATTTGACAGCGGCTGAAGTTGATGCGCTACGGGTCGAATCCGATACGCATCTTGGCCATATCCGGCATTTGGGCCCGGTGCTTCGGCTATCGGAGACGATGCCACGCTGGGATTTGCCAACACCGCAACTAGGATCCGGTGCAGCGGCCTGGGCCGATTAAAGAAAAGATAAGTATTTTTTTTACAAGACGGCTCGTGATAGAGATAAAAAAGCCTTATCACAAGCTATCTGGCAACGCCGTCCGCCGCGTTACCGTTCAGCCGGTTATATGAAAGCCAGTACCGTTCAGCCAGTTACAGGAGTTTTTATTTATGTCGAGTATGCTGTTTTCCCCCATCACCCTTGCCGGACTTGATTTGCCCAACCGGATTGCCGTTGCCCCAATGTGCCAATATTCGGCTGAAGAGGGGACCATGAATGACTGGCATCTTGTCAATTTGGGCCAGTTTGCGATGAGTGGCCCGGGGCTAGTGATCATTGAGGCCACCGGGGTAGAGGCTGCCGGCCGTATTACCCCCGGCTGTGTCGGTCTTTATTCCGATGCTAATGAAGCGGCGATGAAGCGTGTGGTTGATTTCTGTAAATCGGTCGGTGATAGCAAAATAGCCGTGCAGCTGGCGCATGCTGGTCGCAAAGCATCCGCCGAGCGGCCCTGGGAAGGCGGTAATGCCCTGAAAGAGGGGGCATGGCAAACCTATGGGCCATCGGCGCTTGCGTTTGCCGATGGCTGGCATGTGCCTGAAGCCCTTGATGATGCGGGGCTGGCCAGGGTGAAGGATGCGTTTGTTGCGGCGGCCAAGCGGGCGGTCCGATTGGGTATTGATGCGATTGAGCTGCATGCGGCGCATGGCTATTTACTACATCAGTTTTTGTCACCAATCAGCAACCAGCGGTCTGACAAATATGGGGGGTCGCTTGAAAATCGCATGCGCTTTCCACTTGAATTATTTGATGCGGTCAAGGCCGTTGTTCCCGCCGATATGCCGGTATTGGTCAGGGTTTCGGCCAGTGATTGGGTTGATGGCGGGTGGCATGTTGATGGCACGATTGCCTTTGCCAAGGCGCTGGAGGCGGCTGGCTGTGCGGCAATGCATGTGTCAAGCGGTGGCAATTCGCTGGCACAGAAATTGGAGATTGGCTATGGCTATCAGACCGATCTTGCCAAACAGATCCGCGATGCGGTCGATATGCCGGTGATTGCGGTTGGCATGATTACCGAACCATTGCAAGCCGAGACCATTATCCGTACGGGCCAGGCTGACATGGTGGCGTTGGCGCGTGAATTTTTGCGCGATCCACATTGGACATGGCGCGCCGCCAAGGCATTGCGGTCCACGTCATCGGTGCCAAATCAATATGCGCGGGCGGTCAGTTTTTCCTGATCATCAGCTGCTATGGCGAGGGGTGTGATGCCCCCGCCAAGCCGTTCATTTGCGATTCTGTGCCGGGCCTGTGGGTTGACCGGCCATATCGGGGCGCCGGTGGCGCCTGAAACCTGTCCTGATTGCGGGTCAGGCGATGTGCGCGCGCATCGCGACCTGTTTCGCCTGACAATCGCCCATATCGATTGTGACGCTTTTTACGCCGCGGTGGAAAAACGCGATAATCCGGCACTTGCCGA
>CAZYKI010000152.1:0-2757 GCA_964648035.1 uncultured Candidatus Puniceispirillum sp.
GCCTGTAAATCTGTCGGAAAGCCGGGGAACGGGTCAGTGGTGATATCGACCGCGCGTGGTCTGTCTTTCGCAACAACATGGATCGTGCTGTCGGTTTCAACGACGCTGGCCCCGGTGTCACGCAAAACCGCCAGCAGCGCATCAAGATAGCGTGCGCGCGTCCCTTTCAGCAACAGATCACCGCCGGTCATCGCCGCCGCAATCGCAAAGGTGCCCGCCTCGATCCGGTCTGAGATAACCGTGTGGTTGGCCCCATGAAGCTGGTCGACACCATCGATCGTCAGGCAGTCCGTACCAGCCCCGGTGATGCGCGCGCCCATTGCATTGAGACAGGCGACAAGATCGCCAATTTCAGGTTCACGCGCCACATTGACAAGCTCGGTCTGCCCTTTGGCCAACACCGCCGCCATCAGCGCATTTTCAGTGGCGCCAACCGACACCATCGGAAATACAACCCGGTTGCCAACAAGGCCCGCCGGCGCCCGCGCCTGAATATACCCATCTGCCAATTCAACCACCGCACCAAGGGCCTGCATCGCCCGGATATGCAAATCAACCGGCCGGGTGCCGATCGCACAGCCGCCTGGCAACGACACCCGCGCCGCGCCATAACGCGCCAGTAACGGTCCTAGAACCAGCACTGAGGCACGCATTTTGCGGACCAGATCATATGGCGCGTCAAAAACAGTCGCGGGGCCGGTCATCGAGACGGTTTCATCAGTCCGATCCACGCGAATACCATGATGCCGCAAAAGCTGTTCCATCAGCACTGTATCAGCCAACGCCGGCACATTGTTGAGGGTCAGCCTGTCGTCCGTCATCAGCCCCAATGCCAACAAGGGAAGGGCCGCATTTTTGGCACCGCTGATCGTGATCTCGCCGCAAAGTGGCGTACCGCCGGTAATTTCCAAACTATCCATGAGGCGTGAGACCTTTGTCTTTTGACGAAATACAGGGTGACAGGTAAACCGGTGTCGCGTCTCTCATGAGGGACCTGCCTTTGACGCATCACACCCGTTCGAGTCAGCCAGGCCGTCAGACGCGGCGCGGCCCGCGGTTTGCCGGCGCGCTCTGGCTTGCGCCTTGCGGCGATGCAAATTGTCGCGCAACGCCTTGGCAAGCCGGTCGGCGGCCTGCTGTTTGGCCGCGGTGACGGCTGGCTGTGGGGTGCCATTATCCGATGGGTGGTTTTTATCCGCTGTCACAATGGCTGGTCCTGCGCTGGTTGATCGGTAAATGTGACCGGCTACAAAAAAGCCGGATCATATGGCGATTTTATGGCGGCGCGGTCCATTTGTCGCTGTTTTTACAGCCGCCATTGCCAAATTGCTTGTGCCAATTTATAGGCCGCTTTTATGCTGAAATCCAGCAAGGATAACGCCCGAACCAGTGAGGCCGCCACCCGTGACCCCAAAAGCGCCATCGCACCCTGTCAAAAAGGCCTGGCCAGCATTGGTGCTTGGGGGCGGGTTTGTGCTGTTTTTTGTCAGTGGCGGCGCCGATTGGCTGGGGTGGGACCGCCTTGTGACCCATTATGCCAGCATCAAGGGCTTTGCCGAAGCGAACCGGGTGCTGGCTTATGCATTATTTACCGGTGGCTATGCGATTGTGGTTGCCTTTTCATTGCCGGTGGCCAGCCTTTTAACGTTGGCCGGAGGTGCCATATTAGGCTGGCCGGCCCTCGTGCTGGTTGTGGTCGGCGCCACGGGCGGGGCCAGTATCGTATTTGTCGCTGCACGCGGCATCTTGGCCGGATTTTTAGCCAAGCGCGCCGGGCCCTTTCGAGACCGTTTACAGGACGGATTTACCCGTGACGGCTTTGCCTATCTATTGGCGTTGCGGTTGATTCCGGTCGCACCTTTCTGGGCGGTCAATATTATTCCCGCATTCACCGCGATCCGCTTGCGGACATTTGTCGGCGCGACCGCCATCGGCATTATCCCCGGGGTTGCGGTCTATACGGGTATTGGGCGGGGCTTTGATCAGGTTCTTGCCGCCGGTCAAACGCCGGATCTGGCGATTGTGACATCCCCGCAGATCCTTTTGCCGCTGGTCGGTTTGGGACTGCTTGCGCTGCTGCCAATATTATATAAAAGGGGGCGGCGGAAAACCGGC
This sequence comes from uncultured Candidatus Puniceispirillum sp., assembly GCA_964648035.1. Taxonomy (GTDB): domain Bacteria; phylum Pseudomonadota; class Alphaproteobacteria; order Puniceispirillales; family Puniceispirillaceae; genus UBA3439. The sequence continues at coordinate 2,116 of CAZYKI010000152.1, forward strand.
GGGCAAGCGCGTGATGAATGAAATTTCAACTGATATTTGTGTGATTGGTGGGGGCGCCGGCGGGCTAAGCGTTGCTGCCGGTGCCGTCCAGCTTGGGGCACGGGTGGTGTTATTTGAGGGCGGCACAATGGGCGGCGATTGCCTGAATCGTGGCTGTGTGCCGTCAAAGGCGCTGTTGGCAGCCGCTAAAGCCGCCCATAACGCGCATGGCAATCCGGCAATGGGGATCACCGGCGCCGCCCCGTCGGTTGATTTTGCCGCGGTCAAAGCGCATGTGGCCGCGGTCATTGCCGCACTGGCACCGCATGATTCAAAAGATCGGTTTGAACAGCTTGGCGTAACCGTGATTCCGGAAATGGCTCGGTTTGCCAGCCGGTCAAAAGTGGTGTCGGATAGTTTTCAGGTAACGGCGAAATTTTTTATAATTGCGACCGGATCCGCGCCGTTGGTGCCGCCGCTTCCTGGTCTTGACAAGGTGCCGTTTCACACCAGCGACAGCATTTTTGCCGATACCACCAAGCCGGACCATTTACTGATCATCGGCGGCGGCCCGATCGGGGTTGAAATGGCACAGGCCCATCAGCGGCTCGGCTGTGACGTCACGCTGATCGAGGCTGACCGGCTTTTACCGCGTGATCACCC
>CAZYKI010000153.1:0-2635 GCA_964648035.1 uncultured Candidatus Puniceispirillum sp.
ATTTTCGACCGTCCATCATCAATTTTTCGTAATTCAAAAGCCCGAATATTGCGCCCATCAGGCAGCAGCCGAAACGCACCGCTGTAACCGTGAAACCCTTGCTGACTGACAAGCTGTTTTGACCAACCGGTGCGTTCCGAGGCGGCCAACGCAGCAACCAGCGCCATCGCATCAAAACCAAGGCGCGACAACGCGCTTGGCTGATCTTGCCATACCGTTTGCCAGTTTTTGACAAATTCGGGATCACGCGTTGTTGGGCGTGATGGAAACAAGCCGCCCTGCAGAGATGGTTCGGTCAAGATTTGTGGCTGATCCCACAAATCATTGCCAAGATACAGCGCCCGGTCAGGGCCAAGATCATAATAGGCCAGAACCGGCGCGGTACGCAGCGCAAATTCGGGCCCACCAGCAAAAATCACCACATCAAACGGGCTGGGGGGCAGTGGTTGATTTTCTTCTGGTTCGACAAAACGGCTGAACTGTTTGATCGCCGCCTTTAATCGATCCTCATCATCAAGGTCTGGGTTGGCCAAGGTTAATGTCGCATCTGCCTGCAATCCGAAATCGGCCAGACGGCGCGCTGCATGTGCCTGCAACCGGCGGCCGAACGCGGTATCTTGCGCGATGATCGCAAACCGCCTTTTCCCCGTTGTAATCGCATGACCAAGAAGGCCGTCAAGCTGTTGTTCGGGCAAATAGCCAAGCACCCATTGGTCAGCGCGCGCCACCTCGACATTATTCGACAAGGCCAATAGCGGAATGGCGCTACCAGCCAACGCATTGCGGACCTGTTGGACCGAGCTGGAAAATAACGGCCCGATAAATATATCGACCTGATTGGCCAAACCAGCGGCCGCCGCCGCCGCGGCATTGGGCCCCGCCTTGGTATCAAAAAACACCAATTCCAATGCCGGATTGCCAATCTGAAACAGCGCCATTTCAATACCGCGCCTGATCTCGGCCCCAAGATGGGCAAACCGGCCGGTCAACGGCACCAATATGCCAACCCTGATGATACCATCGACTTTAGGACGGATCGTGACCGGTGCCCATGCGGGCGGTACCGGCGGGGCATCGGTCAATAAGGCGAAACGCGCGCCCAGCACATCATCGGCCTCGGTTTGGTCTGGCGTCCGCGGCGTGTTACCAGGTCGTTTGACCGGCGCCACCGTCTGCAACTGCCAGATGATCGAATCCATCACCGCTGTGGCCACGGTATTTTCAGCTGGGGCCGGCGCTGGCGGTGTATCGCCCAACCGTGTATCGCCGGGCGGTGTATCTTCAGGCATTGCAACGCTGGCAACGCTATCTTGTGGCGCTGGGGTGCGATCTTTTTTTATCGCAGATGGTGCCGGGCTAGCGGCCAGCGGTTTAATCACGACATCGGTTGATAAACGTGGGGTATTGACAGTGGCAGCCGATGACACAGATGTTGACGCAGTGCTGGGGGGTTGCCGGTTTGTCATGCCCGTCGGTTGGCATGCGGCCAGAAACAACAGTGCCGTTCCCCCGACCAACCACGCAAGGCCCGGCCGGTAACTTTTACTGTCTGACCCTGTTGCCACCATGATTCCCCGCCTATCCACGGATTGCCCAGCTCGTGCGATTCTGCCACCTTGTGTGATGATGCCAGCTCGTCTGATGATAAAAGACAAACATCACATTGCGGCATTTTTATGCTGGATCAAATGATGGCAGCTTTTGCCACGCTTGTCATCCATGACCGATTGGCCCATGCTTGCCAGCAATCAGGATTTGCGGCACAGTCGGCCCGCAGATGATGAGGGCGATCAATGGCGGTCCAAGCAGGCAAACTGGTGGTGGTGGCAACACCGATTGGTAATCTTGGCGATTTGTCACCACGGGCGACAGACGCGTTGGCCACCGCTGACATTCTGGCATGTGAAGACACACGCATGACCCGCAAGCTTTTATCTTTGTGCGGTATCAAGACCAACGCCATCTTACTGCCCTATCATGACCATAACGGTCATCAGATGCGGCCAAGGTTGCTGGCCGCGCTGGCAGACGGCAAAGCGGTCGCGTTGGTCAGCGATGCCGGAACACCGCTTGTCTCAGACCCGGGCTACAAATTGGTCACCGCCTGTCATGATGCCGGTGTCACCGTTGCCGCCATTCCCGGTCCAAGCGCGGTGCTAGCCGGGCTTGCCATTGCCGGCCTGCCAAGTGACCGATTCTTGTTTGCCGGCTTTGTACCCGCCAGCCCGTCTGCAGCCGCCGCCACCTTTCGCGAATTTGCCGATCTTGCGGTCACCAGCATATGGTTTGACACGCCAAAACGGCTGGCCAAGACCCTGACGTTAATGCATGAGATTTTTGGCGATCGTTTGGCCGTGGTAGCGCGTGAATTAACCAAACTCTATGAAGGGTATCAGCGCGATGATCTGGGGACGTTGGCCGACCATTATGCGGCGACCAGCGGGCTGAAAGGCGAAATCGTGATTCTGGTATCCGGCGCGCCGCATGACATTCGGCGCTTTGATGACGCTGAACTATCTATGATGCTTGGCGAAGAGTTGCGTGACAAATCTTTGCGTGATGCGGTTAAAGCTGTTACCGACATAACAGGACAGCCGCGTAAACGGGTCTATGGGCTGGCCATTGATCTGGCCAA
>CAZYKI010000154.1:0-2567 GCA_964648035.1 uncultured Candidatus Puniceispirillum sp.
GCGCATCCGCATAGCCATCATACAATAGGGCCCGAAAGGCGCCCCGGCTTTCGGGACGGGTTAGTGCGTCGCCAGTCCATCCGGCCGGATCATAGCAATCAATGTCATCCGGGATCACATTGAAATCGCCACCAAGCACAACCGGGGTTTCAGCAGCCAGCAAAACCGCCGCCCGTTGGTGCAAACGCGCCATCCATGCCAGTTTATAGTCAAATTTCGGACCGGGCGCCGGATTACCGTTGGGCAGGTAGATACTGGCCACACGCACCCCGTTGATGCGGGCCTCGATGTAACGCGCCTGTTCGTCATCCGGGTCACCGGGCAAACCGATCATGACATCCTCAATCGGCAGGCGACTGACAATCGCCACCCCATTATAGCTTTTTTGCCCGTGAAAGGCGGTGTGCCACCCGGCATCGGCAAATATCTGCTGCGGAAAATTTTCGTCTTGGGATTTGGTTTCCTGCATCAGCAGAACATCGCATCGGTCGCTGGCAAGCCAGTCGGTGATAATGGGCAAGCGTGCCTTGACCGAATTGACATTCCAACTGGCAATCCGCATGCGCTAGACCGAAAAAGACGTGCCACAACCACAAGATGCGGTGGCATTGGGGTTATTGACGGCAAAATACGACCCCATCAGGTCTTGCACATAATCAAGTTCGGCATGATCAACAAGTTCAAGCGACATTTCATCAACCACGACATCAACACCAAACGAGGTAAAGCAGATATCATCATCCTGCCGGGATTGATCAATGCTAAAGTCATATTGAAAGCCGGAACATCCACCGCCTAACACGGCCACACGGAAGAAACTGCCAGCTGGTTCATCGGCCAACATCTGGGTGATCCGACTGGCCGCCGACTGGGTCAGAGAAAAGACACCAGGCCCGGCACTGCCACCTTTGCCATCCAGACCATCTTGGCTGCTCAGTCCCGTATGTTCTGTTGTAGTTGCCACCATCATTACCGTGTTTTGTCAAAAAACGTGTCTGACCTTCAATATGGAGCGATGGGCAAGCTAGATCAAGTCCTCTTGCAGGGCCGCGATGTGATCGGTACCATGCGCCCAGCCTATTCGTTAAATCAGACCGGCCTTGGGGAGGGGTGTGGGTGACAGATATGACCGAAGATCGCACCTTGGCACCCTATGCAAGCCATGGTCCGGCCAGCCGTGGTCGGTTGTTGCCCGAAATTGAACATCACGCCGCCACCGCCCGCACGCCTTATCAGCGTGACCGAGACCGTATTATTCATTCAGGTGCATTTCGGCGGCTAAAACATAAAACGCAGGTTTTTGTCTATCACGAGGGTGATTATTTTCGGACCCGATTGACCCACTCACTTGAGGTCGCCCAAATTGCCCGTTCAATGGCGCGCACCCTACGCCTGAACGACGATTTGGCCGAAGCGGTCGCCTTGGCGCATGATTTGGGGCACACGCCGTTTGGTCATGCTGGCGAGGAGTCTCTAGACAAGTCCATGCGCGCCTTTGGTGGGTTTGATCACAATGAACAAACGTTACGCGTCCTGACCCAATTGGAACAACGATATGCGGCCTTTGACGGGTTGAATCTGACTTGGGAAACCCTAGAAGGCGTGGTCAAACATAACGGCCCAGTCGCTGATGACAGGCGCCGCCCAGCAATTACGGCACTAGACCAAAGCTTGGATTTGCAGCTTGGTAAATTTGCCTCTGCCGAGGCACAGCTCGCCAACCTTGCCGATGATATTGCCTATTTGTCGCATGATTTTGATGACGCGCTTCGGGCCACCCTTTTTACCATTGATGATATCAAAGCGCTGCCACAGGTCGGGCAGAGCCTTGCCGACATTGAGCAGCGTTACGGGCCCCTGAATCTGACCCGCACCACGCATGAGCTGGTGCGCCGCCTGATCTCGGTTTTTGTTGAAGATCTTTTGCGCTATTCGGCGGATCATTTGGCGTCATTGAACGCCACACATCCGGACGATATCCGCAACCATGACGCCGCGGTTATTGCCTTTAGCCCTGAAATGGCCGCCGACCTTGAAATTTTGCGCGATTTTTTGTTTCAAAATATGTGGCGGCATTACAAAGTCAATCGCATGACCAGCAAGGCAAAACGGGTGGTCACGGACCTATTTGACCTGTTTATGGCCGAACCCAACACGCTGCCAGTTGACTGGCAGGTCTATGATGCTAAACCACTGGGGGATCTGGCCGATGCGCCACGCGCCCGGGTGATTGCCGATTATATCGCCTCGATGACCGATCGTTATGCTATTATCGAGCATGAACGGCTGTTCGATCTTGGCCCCATTTTACGTTAACCCTTTTGCGGGGCGGATGATTGTTGATGACTGTTTTTGCTGCTTTTGAAGCCGAATTCAAGACCATTTCAGACCAGCTTGTCGAGGCCGGATCATTACCGAACGGGCTTGATTCCAGCCGCGTGGTGTTTGAATTGCCGCGCGATGAAACCCATGGTGATCTTGCCACCAATGCAGCGATGGTTCTGGCGAAACAAGCCGGCATGAAACCGCGTGATTTGGCAGAAATTTTTGCCGCTGCCTTGGCCAAG
>CAZYKI010000155.1:0-2540 GCA_964648035.1 uncultured Candidatus Puniceispirillum sp.
TAAGCGCCCAATATCATCATATCGGCGCCCACCTTATTGGCGGTATCCAACAATGCCCGTGCGACATTGGGCTTGGCCTCAATTATTTGCACCGAGGCCGATACATCATGTGCGGCAAGATAGTCGCGCAACTCATCGGCCGTTACGGAAACCGGCTTGCCCTTGGCGGTAACAATGGTCACCTGTTTGGCTGCCGCAAGCAGTGGCAATGTTGAGATCACCGCACGCGAGGCCTCAAGCGAGCCATCCCACGCAATAACAATGTTTTGACCGAGGTCCGGCGCCACGGTGCCACCGGCGTCCGGACACATCAATACCGGCCGCCCGGTACTGAAAAGCGCGGCTTTCAATGTGTTGGTCCCGATGTTCCGATCAATATCGGGCTTGGCGACGGCGATCAGATCAGCCAGCCGGCCATGATGCCGGATCACATCGATTTGGCGCCCAGCCTCCTCGACAAAGCTGGCGGTTACCGCGGTGCCGGTGGGCTTGTCGGTCAATGTCAGCTTTAATGTCTTGGCAAGCGCCTCAAGTTCGGTTCGCAAACCGGCCTCTTCGGCATCGAACAACTCGGTAGAACTTTGCGTCAGTTGCGCCCGTACGGCGGCTGGAATTGGCACGCCAAACGGCAGCAAATCTTCTGGTTTGGCCCGACAATGGGTGATTTCGATATGCGCGTTAAACCCTCGTGCCAATGCGGCCGCATGGGCAAGAACATTGTCGCCTTTGCCATCGCCACGAACTGGTACCAGAATTTTTCGTAACATTACGTCATCCCTCGAAACGGTGTCCCAAAAAATACTAGGACACCGGTTTATTAGTTCAAGCCTAAAATAGGCCCTCGATCAGCCCAGAGTCATTTATTCTGATTGACTCGGCCGATGGAACGCGTGGCAAGCCCGGCATAGTCATAATGTCTCCGCAAACCACAACGACAAACCCGGCACCAGCCGACAGGCGAACCTCGCGGATCGGCAGACTGTGGCCGGTCGGCGCACCGCGGCGGTTCGGATCGGTGGTAAAGCTATATTGGGTTTTGGCCATACAGACCGGCAAATCCCCATAGCCTTGTGCTTCCCACTGTTTCAACTGATCGCGGATTTTTGCATCAGCAAGCACTTCATCGGCACGATAGATCCGTTTCGCGATGGTTTCGATCTTCTCGAACAATGGCATTTCAGATGGGTAAAGCGGCGCATATTGCGACGGGCTACCATCAATCAGGGCAACAACCTTGCTAGCAAGGTCTGCCGAGCCTTCACTGCCATTTGCCCAATGGGTCGACACCACCGCTTCACTACCCTGTGATTTGACATAGTCCTTGAGGGCTTCGATTTCGGCTTCGGTGTCTTTGATGAAATGGTTGATCGCGACAATCGCCGGCACACCGAATTGCTTGATATTTTCGATGTGGCGACCAAGGTTTGGACAGCCTTTTTTCACCGCATCGACATTTTCTTCGCCAAGATCTGCCTTGGCGACGCCGCCATTCATCTTCATCGCACGCACAGTGGCGACAATCACCACAGCATCAGGCCGCAACCCCGCCTTACGGCATTTAATGTTAAGGAATTTTTCGGCCCCGAGATCCGCGCCGAAACCTGCCTCGGTGACAACATAATCGGCAAGTTTCAGCGCGGTTTTGGTGGCAACAACCGAATTACAGCCATGGGCGATATTGGCGAACGGGCCGCCATGCACAAAGGCCGGGTTGTTTTCCAATGTTTGGACCAGATTTGGCTGCATGGCCTGTTGCAAGAGCACGGTCATCGCACCATCGGCCTTTAGATCGCGGCAGAAAACCGGCGACCGGTCGCGGCGATACGCCACGATAATATCACCAAGACGGCGCTCCAAGTCATCCAAGTCAGTGGCCAAGCACAAAATCGCCATAACTTCAGATGCCACAGTGATGTCAAAGCCAGCCTCGCGCGGGAACCCATTCGCAACACCGCCAAGGTTACAGACGATTTGGCGAAGCGCCCGATCATTCATGTCAAGCACCCGGCGGAACGCAACACGGCGGATGTCAATATCCAGCTCATTGCCCCAATATATATGGTTGTCGAGCATCGCTGCCAGCAAGTTATGGGCTGACGTAATCGCGTGAAAGTCACCGGTGAAATGAAGGTTCATATCTTCCATCGGCACGACCTGTGCATAGCCGCCGCCGGCGGCCCCGCCCTTCATGCCAAAGCATGGACCAAGCGATGCTTCACGAATACAAACAGCAGCCTTCTTGCCGATTTTGTTCAAACCATCACCAAGGCCAACCGTGGTTGTGGTCTTGCCTTCCCCAGCCGGGGTCGGGTTAATCGCAGTCACCAGGATCAGCTTGCCATCGGCATTGCCATCCAGGCTTTTGATAAATCTGTCGGAAACCTTGGCCTTGTCATGGCCATAAGGCAAAAGATCTTCACTAGGAATCCCCAGCTTGGCGCCGACTTCCTGAATGGGTTGTTTATTGGCTTCGCGCGCAATTTCAATATCTGTTTTGACGCTCACGGCTATGATCCTAACTTGGTTCCAGAGTTAATATT
>CAZYKI010000156.1:0-2534 GCA_964648035.1 uncultured Candidatus Puniceispirillum sp.
CCGTCACCACCGGTTGGTCCGGCGCTTGGTCAGCGTGGTGTGAACATCATGGAATTCTGTAAAGCGTTCAACGCCGCAACAGAATCGATGGAAAAGAATATGCCTGTGCCGGTTGTGATCACCGTCTATCAGGACAGTTCGTTCACCTTTGTGACCAAGACGGCACCGGTCAGCTATTTCTTGAAAAAAGCCGCCGGCCTGAAAGGCGGGTCAAAAGAGCCGGGCCGGTCGGTCGCCGGGTCGGTGACAATGGCGCAGGTTCGTGAAATTGCCGATCAAAAGATGGGCGACATGAACGCGGTTGATATTGAAGGCGCGATGCAGATGGTGATGGGCTCGGCCCGCGCCATGGGCCTCGAAGTTGTGGAGGGTTAAGACGGTGGCACGCACATCCAAGAATTTGAAAGCGGCATATGCCGAAATCGATCGCAACAAGGCCTATCCTCTTGCTGAGGCGGTAACGCTGATCAAGAAAAATGCCAAATCAAAATTTGATGAAACCATCGAAATTGCGATGAATCTGGGGGTTGACCCGCGGCATGCCGACCAAATGGTCCGCGGTGTGGTGGCGATGCCAAATGGCACCGGCAAGGCGATGCGGGTCGCGGTGTTTGCCAAAGACGCCAAAGCTGATGAAGCGCGGGCTGCCGGGGCTGACCTGGTTGGCGCCGAAGATCTGGCCGAAGCGATGCAGAATGGCGAAACCGGATTTGACCGCGTTATCGCAACCCCGGATATGATGGGCGTTGTCGGCCGGTTGGGTAAGGTGCTTGGGCCGCGCGGTCTGATGCCAAACCCAAAGCTTGGCACAGTGACGCCTGACGTGGCGACTGCCGTGGCCGCTGCCAAGGCTGGTGAAGTGCAGTACCGGGCCGAAAAGGCTGGTGTGGTGCATGCCGGGATCGGCAAGGCCAGCTTTGACGAGGCGAAGATTGTCGAAAATGCCACCGCCTTTATTGACGCGGTACGCAAAGCGCGGCCATCGGGCGCCAAAGGCCAATATATCAAGAAAATCACCATTTCATCCACGATGGGTGCCGGTGTGTTTGTTGAGGATGCCGCCGGCCAATAGCCGGCGATCACCTGTTTGCAGCCGGTCCGTTTTGCGGGGCGGCTGTAAAAGTCGGGGTTGTGGCCGGATATCGGCAGGACCCCGCACCTGTCCAAGACTACGGGTGTTCTGCTGATCGCAGGGCTTAATCTCCCGTAATAGACGGGGAGCTAAAGCGGATTTCCGCTTGAACTTCTTATGGGCAGGCCAGCGGACTGGCAATGTTGGCAGTCCATTTTGCAACCGGGTGGGCGGCTATGCCGTCTTAACCCATAATAGAGCGGAGACGATCGGTGAACAGAACTGAAAAAGCCGAACTGATCGAAACGCTGCAATCAGCCTTTAATGAGTCATCAACAATTGTTGTGGCCCATCAGGTTGGTATGACCGTTGCGGAAAGCGGTGACCTGCGTCGCAAGATGCGGGAGGCCGGTGCTGGCTTCAAGGTAACCAAAAATCGGATTGCCAAGCTGGCGCTGAAAGGCACGCGCTTCGAAGATCTTGACAGCATGTTTACAGGACCAACAGCCGTTGGTATGTCGCAAGACCCTGTGGCCGCTGCCAAGGCGATCGTTGATTACGCCAAGGGAAACAAAAAAATCACCATCCTCGGTGGCAGTATGGACGGGAAGACCCTCGACCAGGCTGGCGTCGAAGCATTGGCGAAAATGCCTTCTCTTGACGAATTGCGTGGCAAGCTTGTCGGGCTGGTACAAGCTCCGGCAGCCAAAATGGCACGGGTTACCCAGGCTCCGGCCGGCAAACTCGCCCGCGTCATTCAGGCACGTGCAGACCAATTGCAGCAAGGGGCGTAACGCCTCACTCAGAAGTTCAAGCCTTTAATGGAGTAAATTATGGCTGATATTGAAAAAATCGCAGAAGACCTGTCTAACCTGACCGTGCTGGAAGCGGCTGAACTGGCAAAATTGCTTGAGGAAAAGTGGGGCGTATCTGCCGCTGCTGCTCCAATGGCTGTGGCTATGCCAGCTGGCGGCGGTGACGCCGGCGGTGCAGCTGAAGAAAAGACCGAATTTGATGTGGTTCTGGCGTCAGCCGGTGCATCCAAGATCAATGTGATCAAGGAAGTCCGCAGCATCACCGGTCTTGGCCTGAAAGAAGCCAAGGATCTGGTTGAAGGTGCGCCAAAGCCGGTTAAGGAAGGCGTGTCGAAGGACGAAGCTGAACAAATCAAAGCAAAGCTTGAAGAAGCTGGCGCAACTGTCGAAGTAAAATAACTTGGACAGGACAGCTTTATCAAAGCTGTGAAAAAACACTGCACCGGGCGGTTTCGGCTGTCCGGTGCATGGTCGTTTAATAATCGGCGGTTTTGACAGCCAGCCGAAACCCATTTTGTAAGGCATGTTCCGTGGCACAGCGTCCGGATATGCCGGAAAATTGATGAGGGATCACTGATGGCATCGCATGTAAGCACTCTGGACAGTCGCAAACGGGTACGTCGCACTTTTGGACAGCTTGAAGAAGT
>CAZYKI010000157.1:0-857 GCA_964648035.1 uncultured Candidatus Puniceispirillum sp.
CTGCGTGCAGCAACATCACGGCTGGTGATTGCGGGCGAATCTTATCCTGAAGATGTAACCGGATTTTACCTGCCAATCAGCCGCGCTATCGACCAGTATTTTGAGTCGGGGCAGCGCCGGCTCGATATCGAAATTCGGCTGATCTATTTCAATTCATCGTCGGCCCGCGCCCTAACCAATTTGCTGGACAGTCTGGAAACCCGCGCCGCCGCCGGCGCCACTGTAACGATAGACTGGTATTGCGACGACGATGATGACATCACCCGCGAATTTGCCGAAGACATCGCCGATGATCTTGAACATATCCGCCTGACGGTCAGGGCGATGAAACGCGATGGCTGATGCCGCCAGCCCGCATTGGCCACAAGATATTGACCGGCTCTTGGCCGGCACGCCGGACATTGACAGCCTCCGCGCCGCGCTGGCACAATCGCAAAAAGAATTTAACCGGCAAACAAGACAGCTTGACCGGCTGGTGAAATTAGCCGATGCCAACGCCGCTAAACTGACCGCCAGCAATCACGCCCTCGATCGGCTGAGCCGTAATCTGGCCCGCTTTGTGCCGCAACCGGTGGTTGAGGGATTGCGTGCCGGCAACAGCAAAAAGTTGCAAACTGTCAAGCGCGCCGATTTGACCTTGTTCTTTTCCGACATTGTTGGTTTTACCAGCATGAGTGAGCGGCTAGAGCCCGAACATTTGGCCAGTCTGATGGGCACTTATTTTGCCGAGATGACCGCTATTTGTGATCGCTGGGGTGGCACCTTGGACCAATTCATTGGCGATGCCATTGTCATTTTCTTTGGCGACCCAACAAGCAGCGGGCCACAGGACGATGCGGTCAATGCGGTGAACATGG
>CAZYKI010000157.1:867-2515 GCA_964648035.1 uncultured Candidatus Puniceispirillum sp.
GGCTGGCGGTGCCGATCTGGCGATCCATGTCCGCATGGGGCTTAGCAGTGGCTATTGCAGCGTTGGCAATTTCGGGTCAACAGCACGGTTGCATTACACGGCATTTGGCAATGTGGTGAATGAAGCCGCCCGCCTACAGCAGCAATGCCCCCAAGACCGGGTGGTGATGGCCGAAGCCACCTATCGGCGGGTGCGTGATCGGATCAACTGCCGCAAGGCAGGACAGACACAGCTTGCCGGTCGGCGGCACCCCGCACAGATTTACGAGCCGGTATCCAGCCCATCCGATGCGGCCGAAGGCGATATTGTTACTGGCACCGATGACGGCTTTCGCCTGCATCTTGACCGAAGACTTTTGACGAACCCGGCACGGGTCGCAACCCTATTACAAACCGCCCTTGCCAGCCTACAAGACCACCATGCAAAATGACGGCAGAACCGATGAAAAGCAACCTCGCACGAATCTATATTCGGACCTTCAAAAGCGCAGATGACGCCACCGCCTTTATCGACGCAGCACAGGTGATCAATGACCGGATAACCGCGGTTGATGTCCGCTACCGGATCTACCGGCTTCATGATGACCCCGCGACATTGTACGAGATATGGGAATATCCTGATAATGACGCGATGCAATGGGTACAGTCATCGATGGAAGGGGCAACGGTTGTGCCGCGCACGCTTGACCCCAAGACCGAGATTCATACCGCAACCGTCGCCCGCAGCTTTGATTGCGAGGAATAGCCCTAGCGGCTTGCCGGCCGGAACGCCACAACCGTGACATCGTCGCGCCGCTCTTCACCGCCCTGCCATTGATTAAGGTCGCGGGCCAATTGACGGATCAATTTCGCCGGATCGTTACCGGTCACCGAATCGAGCGATTCGGCAAACCGGCGACTTCCAAAAGCCCGTTTTGTCTCGGCACCAATTTGCGTGATAAGGCCGTCACTGGCAATTACAAAACTGTTGCCGCCAATCATGCACCGATGATGGCTTGTCGGTATCGCAAGATCGGCACAGCCATAGCCAAGGCTGACCCGGTGTCCGCGCAAACGTTCTGCCGGCCCGTCTTCCGGCACCATATAAAGATCTATCGCGGCGGCCGCGAAATCTACCGATGACATATCACTGGAAAAGGCCAATACCGCCCCGTCAAGCCCGTCCTCGGAACTGCCCGATTTATCGGCACCGGCCAAAATAGCGCACACTTCCAGATGCAACTGCCGCAACAATTCTCCGGCCGCGGGCGGCCGTGTCGCCGAAACGGCAATCTTTTCAAGCGCTGAAATCACAATCATCGTCATAAAAGCGCCGGGCACACCATGGCCGGTGCAATCGAAAAACACCAGATACTGACGGCCATGGATTGGCTTGAACCAGTAAAAGTCACCACCGACGAAATCTTTTGGTTGCCAGATTACAACGGTTTTACCAAGCCGGTCTGCCATCATCTGCCGGTCGGCCAACAGCGCCCGCTGGATATTGCTGGCATATTGCACCGAATCATTCAAATTGCGGTTTGTCTCGTCAAGAGACAAGACAGAGTGCTACCACGAGCGGTTGTACCACAACCGCTTTGGCGATGTGGTGTGCCGAGACTGCCACACCAGTATCGGGTGGCACTGGTCCCTTGTCCGTGACGGTGTCT